>JAVVSB010000009.1:0-53530 GCA_036654415.1 Mucinivorans sp.
CCTAACTGGAGAACGTGGTACTTTGATGGGTGCCATCCAGGGTATCTTCGCAGCCCAATATCAAGTGCTTCGTGACCATGGACACTCTCCTTCCGAAGCTTTTAACGAAACAGTTGAAGAGCTTACCCAGTCACTTATGCCTCTGGTTTCAGAAAACGGTATGGATTGGATGTATGCAAACTGCTCGACTACAGCTCAGCGTGGTGCGTTGGACTGGTGGAAACCTTCCGTGATGCAGCACTGCCTGTGTTTAAAAAGTTATATGATGAGGTGGCTTGTGGTAATGAAGCCCAGCGTTCAATTGATTGCAACTCAAAGGAAGATTATCGTGCAGGTCTTGAAAAAGAGCTTAAAGAACTTCGAGAAAGCGAAATGTGGCAAGCTGGTGCAGCTGTTCGCAAATTACGTCCCGAAAACAACTAATTGTATTTTATATAAAAGTAGCAGGGTTGGAATCCATTTGGATTCCAACCCTGCTACTTTTATAACGAATCGAGAATTTGTTTAATATCACGACAGGCCTCCATGGTTTGTTCGGTGGAGATGGTTAGTGGTGGCGATATGCGGAAGGCAGTGTCGCAGAAAAGGAACCAATCGGTCATATAACCACCTGCTGTGAGTAGCTCCACCATGCGGTACATCTTTTCCGATGAGCCCAGCTCGATAGCCAAAAGTAGACCACTACGACGAATTTCGACAACAGCAGTAGATTCGGATAGTTGTTGTTCGAATAAAGCCCCTTGCCGCTCTGCATTGTCTGTCAGGTTATTATCCAAGATATACTTTAAGGCTGCCTCGCCAGCAGCACAACAGACCGGATGGCCTCCAAATGTGGTCAAATGTCCCAACACAGGATGGCTTTGCAGTGTGGTCATCAGGGCTTCGGAACTTAAAAATGCTCCCAAAGGCATTCCTCCACCCAATGCTTTGGCCAGGCACAAAATATCAGGTCTTACGCCATAGCCCTGGAAGGCAAAGAGTGAGCCGCTACGGCCAAAACCAGTTTGTATTTCATCAAATACCAACAGTGCTCCCACTTGGGTGCATCGAGCACGTAGTGCCTCTAAGTAGCCTTTTTGTGGTAGCCTAATACCTGCTTCACCCTGCACAACCTCGCTCACCACGCACGCTGTGCGAGAGGTAATACTGGCTAAATCCTCAAAATTATTAAACCTTATTAGGTGGCAATCGGGCAACAGAGGACGAAAAGCAGTTTTAAAATACTCATCGCCCTGAATCGACAGTGCTCCATGTGTTGAACCGTGGTAAGCACCACTCATTGAGATGATTTCTGTTCGCTCAGTAGCCCTTTTTGCTAACTTTAGTGCCCCCTCTATGGCTTCGGCTCCAGAATTTAGAAAATAGACACTTTCAAAACCAGTGAGTTGCCACAGGCGTGTGGCATAGGCCACTTGTGGGCGTTGAATAGTCTCTCCATAGACCATGGTGTGCATATATTCTTGAGCCTGATGTTGAACAGCCTCTATCACTGCTACATTGCCGTGTCCTACATTACTCACCGATACGCCAGCGACAAGGTCCATATATCGTTTACCATCTGGGCTATAGAGGTAGACTCCCTGCGCACGAGCCACCTCAATCATCATAGGCTCGGGTGAGGTTTGGGCACAGTGTGCCAAAAATTGTTTACGCAGAGGGCTGATTTTCACTGACATTTTTCTCTTCTTGAACTTTAGGCGGAACTGTTGATTCGTTGCCATTACGCATGGCGCGATATAATGGTGACATAATTTCGACCCCGTTTTCAGCAAAGATATCTTGAATATTTTGATTTAGCAACGAATAAATAGTAAATTGTTGTGACGGATTTTTGGTGTAGGCACATAGTTGATAAGCCACATAGGAGTCGTCGAGGGCTGTTTGCAGTACATAAGGTGCAGGAGTGGTGAGTATTAGGTCTACACGGGAGGCCGCTTGAATCATCATTTGGTGTACTTTGCGCCATGGCACATCATAACCGATGGTTATATCAACATTAAAAATAACACCAATATCTTCTTTAGCAGTGGTGGTGTAGTTGATGACGGTAGTGGATAGCACTTGCGCGTTTGGGATGGTGACAATCTCGTTTTTACGGGTCCGTATGCGGGTGACAAAAGGGGTTTTTTCTAGCACATCACCTGTAGTATCCCCTATTTTTATATGGTCGCCTTTGAGGAAAGGCCGCATATAGGTAATGACCAAGCCAGCCATTATATTGGCCACAACAGAGGAGCTACCCAGCGAAAAGAGTACACCCAGAAAAACTGAAACCCCCTTAAAAATATCACTATCTGAACCTGGAAGGTACGGGAAAATCATAACAAAAGTAAAGGCGTAGAGTATAAATCTCACGATGTTGTAGGTGGCCAAGGCCCAATCTGGGTAAAATCCTGTGATAACCAGCTTGCCAGAGGCAATTTCTTGGGAAAGAATCTTGACCGACCGCACCACATAACGCATTACCACCACGATGACTACCACAGTCAGTAGGTCAGGGATATATTCCACCACCGAGAGCGAAATCCTCTTCACAGGGTCGAGCACCCAATCAAAAAGTGTAGCGGCAAAACGCTGAGTGAAAGGGAAAATACTAAAGAGAATAGGTAAAGAGATATAGAGCGCAATGAGCATTAGGAGCCACTTTAGGACTTTGGTTAATGTCAGCACCATCTGTACTTGTCGTGCGGCATCTAGTAGCTCGTATTGGCGAAAGTTCCAGCCACGCAACCATACCCCTTGTGCGGCCACTATACGTGGCGAAATATGTTTATTAAAGAACCAGAGTATTAATCGTATCAGGATGTAGGTCAGTATAACCACCAGTAGACTGAGCCCTAATTGTTTTAAAATTGTGGTCCAGCTACGCGCTTCTTGGTAAGAGGTGATGGCTGGATAGATACGACTCAGGTATTTTGTTGCTAAGGAGTCGATTGGTCTCTCTTGCCAAAGTGCATCAGATGGAGTAATGGTTATAAAGACCTTTTGCCCAAGTGCTATTTCCAGGGCACTCTCATTTCGAATGAGCACCAAGGAGTCGATGGCTGGGATAAAAACATCGGCCATCTCTTTTATCTTTAGACTACTATTGCGTGCTCTGTCAGCTGCAGTGAATGAGCCATTTGAGGTGTATAAAATACAGATGGTATCCTCACCCAAGGTGACTGGATAACCCAAAGCAATAGCCCTTGCCCGATTAATTTCGAATTTAAGTTGCGATAGTTTTAGTGAATCGGCAATACGCATATTGTCAAGTTCAGATTTTAGTCGAGCCTTATCGACTTTATTCTGAGTATTGGCAATTTGTAATCGCAATCCCTTTTGTTGTATAGAATCATTAGCCTTAGCCATCTGTTGTTCCATAATCATCTCAAGGGCCCTGTCAGCAAATTCCACCGAATCTATCGCTGGAATTGTATCATTTTGTGCCCCAACGGATAAGCAACATAGGGAACAAAAAATGGTCAATAATATTTTTTTCATATTCTCTGTACATACAATTGTCAGCAAATATACAGAAAAAGTGTCTCCGAAGAGACACTTTTAGAAGTTATTATTTGATGTGAGTGAACTTTTTTGTCTGTTCTTTGTGTGAAATATCCCACTCAATGCGGCTTTGCGTTGGTTCGCTGAGCGCTTCAAGGGTGGTGATAGAGGCGATTAGATTTTCCATAAAAAGTTCGGCTAGGTCAATATCAGTTCCCTGACGAGCCACAATGCGCATGATAACCACATCTTGCATGGCAGCGGGCATAGTGTAGGCTGGTACTTGCCACCCAAAAACGTGCATGGCATCCGAAAGGTCGTAAAGCGTCCATTTGTGTTTTGAATCATCCTTAAATTTCCATATAAAGAGTGGATTAGGAGTCTCAGGGCTTAGAAATTCAAATATGTCTTTTTTTGTAAGTTGTTCACGAAGATATAAACAGACGTCCAGTGAGTTTTGTTGAATCAGGCGATAACCCTCACGTCCAAGGCGTAGGAACTGGTAGTATTGAGCCAGCACTTGGTTGGCCGCTTTGGAGAAATTTATGGATATGCTTGGTATCTCGGCTCCCAAATAGTTGACTGTAAAATACATCTGCTTGGGTAAATACTTAGCCTCTTTCCATACAACCCACCCCACCCCAGGGTAAACTAATCCGAACTTATGGCCCGATGCGCTGATAGAGAGCACCCATTTCAGGCGAAAGTCCCATAATTTATCGGGGTCAACAAACGGCAATATAAAGGCCCCAGTAGCAGCATCCACATGTATCGAAATCTCCCAACCTGTCTTGGCATTAAGCTCATCCAAGGCGTCGTTCAGAGCCACTACATCGTCATTGAGCCCTGTAATGGTTACCCCTTCGATAGGTACTACACAGATGGTGTTTTCGTCACACAAGTCAATGGCTTGCTTGGCATCCAAGGTGATATGTTCCTTTGTAACAGGCACCGTACGCATTTCGACATCCCAAAAGGTTGCGAATTTTTCCCATACAACTTGAAAACAGCTCGAAATTACAAAGTTAGGGCTATCGGTACTCTTACCTTGTTCTTTGCGATGCGCTTGCCAACGCTTAAGAGCAGCCAGCCCTCCGAGCATACAAGCCTCCGAAGAGCCCACAGTCGAGGTCCCCATACAATATTTATTTCCTGAGGCTGCTTCGGGCGAGTTCCATAAGTCGGCAAGAATATTCACACAACGACGCTCAATCTCTGCTGTCTGAGGGTACTCAGTCTTATCAATCATGTTCTTGTCCAAGGTTTCAACCATCAATCGTGTGGCGTACTCATCCATGTAGGTGGTGACAAAGGTAGCCAAATTAAGGCGAGCATTGCCATCCAACATAACCTCATCATGAACGATTTGGTAGGCCACTTCGGGCTCCATCATCCCATCATTCATTTTAAATTTTGCAGCAGTAGTCTGTTCGGGTTTTGAACCGTAGATAGGTGTTTTCATTGTTTTGAAGTTTTAAAGTTTCTCTACTTCAAAAGCAATAAACATGCCAAAAAACAAAGCTTACAAACTATCTTCGGCCGAAACACTCATCTGGAACATATCCTTGTCGGGCCAAGAGGCTACCTTGCCAAAGGCGCGTTGTAACATAGAGTTGATGATACGCGAAAAACGTGCCCCTTTCCACGAGCTGGTATTGGTAACCATCATCCAGGTGTAGCCATTGGATTGACGACGTAACATTGCACTAGTACCAGCCATAGTCCCGCTACGCCACCAGTCTCCCTGCGCATTGACATTGGCCCAGCCAATAGGCAGTTTCCCTTTACTATACTCAGTCATCATACGGATAGATTTTGTAGACAGGATTTTAGGGTGAGAGTTGGCAGGGTCAACAGCCGCCACGAGTCTAAGCAACTCCACAGGCGATGCTATCCACCCACCTGCCCCCTCCAGCAGCTCTATATTATTACCTCCGCTACTCTTGGGCACCATACGTCTGCTACCATCGCACGATGGGATATCTTCGGCCTCTGCTACTTCGTAATAACAAACCTCATTTTCGTGGCGTTGACTGGGGAAACTGTGGCCAATGTGCATATCAAAACATTCGATTGGAGCCAGTATCGAATCGCGAATATAATCCTCGTAAGAGCGAGCTGTAACGTGTTCTATCACCTGAGAAAGAATAACGTACCCAACATTAGAGTAGGCAGTTCGTGTACCAGGCGCATATCTCATATTGTGGGTAATGGCATATTCTATCAGTGACTTTGGTGTAACTGGTAGGTGTAGCCCCATTTTGGCAGCATCGAAGGCTGGGTCGCCAGCACGAATCGAAAAACCACCTTGGTGGCGTAAAAGGTTCTCGATGGTAATTTTTTCGATACGTTTGTCAGTGTACTTATTGTACTCGCGCATAATACCCCTTGGGCCAAAAATAGGACTATTGAGCGATAAGAGTCCTCGCTCAACAAGGTGCATAATTCCAACTGCCGTAACTAACTTACTTACCGAGGCAATACGAAACAGATGACGAACCTCTACCGAATCTTTACTTGCTTTAGTGACCAGTCCATAACCCTTGCTATAAATCAGATTTCCATCCTTCATAATGGCTAGTGAGGCTCCAACAATCTGCCACTCTCGCAGAAATGATTCAACAGTTTTATCGAACCGTGCAGCCTGAGGAATATCACTATCTGAATTTTGAACTATCTGGTTAATAGGTATTTGAGCTGTATCAACTGTCTCTGTTGTTTTTGAACCATGGTGGTCCTGCTGAGCTAGGAATCGCCATGGGCGTATCGCTAAAATCAACACACAAATAAGCGTACCATATAATACACGTTTAACGCTACGCTTAAGTCTTCTTCTTCGTATTATTATCACTACTAATCTATTGAAAGTTTCTGTAACTGTTCACGATAGGCCGTTAGTAATCTAGATTTACTAACGAAGCCCACATACTGCCCTTTATTATCAATCACTGGTAGATTCCAAGCCTGAGTTGTCTCAAACTTTTCAACTACTTGACGTGCTCCCTCGCCAATTATTATACGCTCAGGCGGTTCACGCATATAATTTTTAAGTAACTTGGTATCCCATTTCTTGATATCAAACATATCGGCACGAATATCGTCCAGGGTAATAATACCCACTAATTTGCCATGGCGCAGAACAGGGAAGACATTACGATTGGAATTTTCAACCGCCTCAATCATCGAGCGTAATTTACCACCACTCTCCACTGTTTGAAAATCACGTTCAATAAGTTTGTCAACCTCCAAAAATTGCATCGTGTTTTCGTCTTTGTTGTGAGTGAGTAGCTCTCCACGGACTGCCAATCGCTTTGTATAAATTGAAAAAGGTTCAAAATAATAGCTCAGGGCAAAACTAACGGCCGAGGTGAGCATGAGTGGTAAGAATAGTTGAAAGCCCCCAGTGAGTTCGGCTACCAAAAACATTGAGGTTAGTGGAGCTTTCATTACTCCACTCATAATGGCCGCCATACCAACCAAAGTAAAACTCCCTACGGGCAACGTAGTCCCAAAAAAATGGTTAAAAGTGATGGCAAAGAAAAAGCCCAACATAGCCCCAACAAAAAGCGAAGGAGCAAAAGTTCCACCCACCCCTCCAGCAGCATTGGTGAAAGTCATGGCAATAACCTTAAAAAAGAGAATACCACCAATATAGAGGGTAATGGTAAGGAAATGTTCTTGAATATTGTAGAAGAGCGAGTGGTTGAAAATAGAGCCAAAATCGCCACCCAAAATGGTTCTTATGGTCTCATAACCTTCGCCATAGAGTGGAGGAAAGATAAAAATAAGTGCCCCCAGGCCTAGACCTCCAATGGCAATTTTTTTCCACTGTTTGGCTATTCGATTGAAATAGCCCTCTATTTTCATGGTTAGTGTCGAAAATATGTAACTCACTACTCCACCCGCAAGACCTAAAATAGCATAAAAAGGGAGATTACTCAGAGCAAAAGTTGGAGTATAGGTTCCAAAAAAAGGGTCAATCCCCACTAAGAGGTAGGTCGTTGTGGCAGCCGCAACCGAAGAGATAAGTAGTGGTACCACACTGGTAAAGGTAAGTTCCAGCATCAGTACCTCAAGTACAAAAGCAAAGCCAGCAATAGGAGCTTTATACACAGCCGCAATAGCCGCCGCTGCTCCACAGCCCAAAAGCAAAGTAATATGGTTGTATTTCAACCGCATAAACTTACCGATATTGGACCCAATGGCAGCCCCAGTAAGCACAATTGGGGCCTCGGCACCAACCGAGCCCCCAAAACCTATAGTGATGGAACTACCTACCACCGAGGAGTACATATTATGCGGTTTGATACGTGAATCTTTACGCGAGATAGCATAAAAAATACGAGTCACACCATGTGAAATTTCATCTTTAATGAGCCCCTTAACAAAGAGCACGGTAATGGTTATACCGATTGTTGGATAAATTAGATAAAAGAAATTGACATTGGCAATACTATTCCAATCCGTAAGCAGAGCCTGGATGGCACTAATACTCTCCTTGAGTATATGCCCCATCACCCCTGCCAGAATGCCCACAATAAGTGCAAGTACAAAGAGTAATTGACGTTCTGACAAATGGCGAGCCAACAGAGTTAACCTGGCATATGAACGTTCGCCCAAACGTCGTGCTTTGTCGGAAAAATATTGTATCATCTACTATTTTTTGATAAGCTCTACTATTTTATTACACCACACTTGGTACCCTTTTTCTACCAAATGCAGGTTATCTCCCGAATAGAGTCCCTCCAACTGTCGGCCATCAGCACCTACAAACCATGATGTTGGGTCGTGATACTCAATTGGATTTTCAAATTTGTGTTTAGAAAGGATGTTTTGAATCTCGTTATATACTAAACGGCGAGAATCAGTGGGCTCTAGGCCAACGGGTAGCAGGCCAAGGAGCAGAATACGTGCCTGAGGAAACTTTAAAGCCGCTGCCGATGCCACAGCTTCGATACCCTGAGCTATATCTTGAGCACTGTCACCAGCGCCTATATTATTGACTCCAATGGCGATAGTTACATATTTAGGGCTACATTTTTCGTAAGCTCCATTTTGCACACGCCACAGCAGACTTTGAGTTTTGTCGCCCGAGATACCTGCCGATTCCCAACTTGAGCAGACAGCATCCATAGCTTTTGTCCCAGCAAATGTGGTTATCAACTTGCGTGAGTGGCTCCCCATGGCCTGTGTAATGGAATTACCCAACAGCAGCAGATTAACCTGTTTTGAGGCCAAAGCTGCAGTTATGTCTTCGGAAATAGCGTGCCAATCGGCCCCTTCTTTCCATCCCGCAGCCGAGCGATATTCACTGCCAGCCACGGCACGTGTACATGGATTTTGCCACAGATTAGTGGCACGAAGAATAAAAGTCACAATAGGTTCAGGGCAGAAGAGTGAGTGCGGATGGTGGCCAATGTTAGGCTTGTGAATGGCTTTGAATGTTGGCAGAGCAGCAGCCTCAAGCAATGAACCGTTCGCTTTAACAGGCACCACTTCATCTGCATCGCCAACAACCAATATGATTGGTATATTACGTAACTTTTCTATTTGGTCAACAGGGTTTTTCTTCCAAGCCATGGCCTCTTCTTTTGTTTTGAAACCATAGGCAGACATCATCTGCTTTGTATCATTTTCATTGCCTCCATTGCCCATAGGCCAGCTCTTAATATCCATAACAGGAGCATCAACATAGATGGCAGCCACTTTGTTGGCATTGGCCGCTGCCCAATTTAGTGCAATAAGTCCGCCACGGCTCATTCCTTCAAGTACGACCTTTTTGCTGAGCCCCATTGAGGTTAGTTTTTTGTAGAAAGCGTCATATTTTTTGAGGGCCTTGGGCGAACCGTACATATCGGCCACATCGCAATAGGCAATATGAAACCCCTTTTCCAAGAGAGCAATGTCAGTTTGAGGCTCGTGCCCCCAGAAGCGCGCGCGCAGCACCCAAGGGTTGCCTTTGGCAGTGTGGCGTGGTTCAACTATCTTATCCTCTCCCATGGCATAGCCTTGATAGCCGTGAAAATTAAATGGCGTGTTACCTTGAGGCGCGTTGATATGAAAATTATCACCCACCAACTCCACAACCTCACCAATTCTACGGGCCATTATGGTAGCCCCAAGTGAACTTGGGTGTAGCTTATCTGGGAACAACGACTCTTCCCACTCATTTGCAAAAAGATGGTACAAATCAACTATCTCTAATGAATTATTATAGGCTAATTGCTCTATGGAGGGCACTATGATATCGCGATAAGCTTTGGCATTACCACTCCAACCATCAGTGGTTAGATAGCAGTATACGGGCTGAAGCAGAATAATGCGTACCTTGTGGTTTGCCGCCTTGTATGAATCAATTAGTGACTGATAGTCAGCAATATACCCGTCTAGTTTGTCAGCATTTCTATCCTTTGAATCATTGGTGCCTAATTTAATAAGCACTATATCTGGGGTGTACTTCAATGAATTTTTGTACTCCTGGGTGGTAATGTAGGGGTAATCTCCCTTGGATAGCAGGGTCGTGGAATTGACCCCAAAGTTCACGACCTCGTAATTTGGGCCCAAGAAACATTGGAGTTGTGCTGGATAACTATTTTTGTCACGATTGACCACTCCAGCCCCGTAGGTGATACTATTGCCCACACAAGCCACTTTGACAGGCGTTGCCACGGCTACTGTGGTTGCAAACAACAGTAGCATAAATAATAATTTTTTCATTTATTTAAAGATTTTAAAGACATAATATCGAACTTTTTTTGTTTACAAATATAGTCATTTTTGGGTAAAAAAAAGTTGGTTTATGAATTTTATCATAAACCAACTTTTTAGTAAATAATCTATCTATTCGGCTTCCAGTACTTTAGCTAACACATAATCGACAAATTCTTGTGGGTCACTAGGAGCCCCCTCCATACGCAAGAGCTCCTTGCCATCAGAAAAGAGAATCAAGGTAGGATAAGCCTTAACTTGATATTTTTTGGCAATCTCTATCCCTTGTCCTGCTTCGGCATCAAACTTAATAGCCACAAAACTTTCGTTAAGTGCATCGCCTACAATTTTGTTTGGGAAGACATCCTTAGCCAGTTTTTTACATGGGCCACACCAAGTTGCATAAACATCTACCAGAAGTATCTTTTCGTTCTTAGTGGCATAGGCTTGAGCCTGCTCCAGAGTCATATCGGTCAAAAATTTCAACCCTTCGCTTTGGGCATTGGCCGTAAATACACATAAAATGAGGCTTAACCCCAAAAGAAATTTTTTCATTGTTCTGCTTGTGTTAATAAATAATATTTGTCTAACGTAAACAAAGGTATTAAAATTATTTAAAAGAAGAAGAATTTATTTTCTTATTTGTGGTCATACCTATCATCTGCCTATCATGTGGCGCAAGGTTGCCCAGGGTGCATAGATTATCATACGGGGCCCCGAAAAACGCATCACTCTGCGAATACGCTCGCGCATGGCATGACGATAGCAGTGTATGGTACAACGGCTACAACTGGGCTTTTGGGAACCGAAATGGCAATGGTCCAATCGTGCAAAGCAGTATAAAAGTAACTCTTGACAATCCTCACAAAGTGTCTCTTTGCGGCCATGGTGGTGGCGACAATAGAGCCTAACCATCTGCTCAATAGTCTTTTTTTGATGGTCAATGCTCATACTAATTTATAGAGTTTATCGCCACGACGCACCAACTCGTTGGTGGTGATGGAGCATAAGGTGCCCTGGGTGGCTATTGGTCGAGGCAGAAGTTCTACGCGAATCTCGTTACAGAGTTGCTCCAAAGCCCCAGTTGTTGGACCCAAAAAGAGAAGCGCATCACCAATGGCTAATTCAGAGGCCTCCACAAGCACTTCGGCCACACCTATTTTTGCAAAATAATTAGTCACCTTACCCACGTAAACTTTGCGTTGAGTAGCACTCGAACCGTAGGAGTCGGTCCACTGCCCAAGCTTATGCCCTAGGTAGTAACCACCCCAAAAATCACGATTAAAAACTCTTCGGAGCTTCTCTTTAAGAGCATTGGCTGATTCCAAGGTGTAGCTGCCATGCTCTATCTGAAGAAGAGCTGTTTTATAGCACTCTGTCACCGCTTTGACGTATTCACCTCCTCGTGCGCGCCCCTCAATCTTTAAAACTCTGACCCCAGCAGAGACCATTTTGTCGAGAAAATCTATTGTACATAGGTCTTTGGGAGACATGATATATTGATTGTCAATTGTAAGTTCGCTACCAGTTTCAACATCTTGCACATTGTATTTACGACGACAAATTTGTCGACACTCTCCCCTATTGGCCGATTTCCATGCCTCATGCAGACTCAAGTAACACTTGCCACTGACGGCCATACATAGCGCGCCGTGAGCAAACATCTCAATACGTAAAAGTTCACCATGAGGACCTCTAATGTCACGTTTTATAATCTGGTCATAGATGTAACGCACCTGCTCTAAGTTGAGTTCTCGAGCCAGAACCACAACATCAGCAAAACGAGAGTAAAATTCTACTGATTCTATATTACTGATATTCAATTGTGTAGATAGGTGTATTTCAACACCTACTTTATATGCATAGTTAAGCGCAGCTTGGTCAGAGACAATTACAGCCGATATTCCCTCAGCCTTGGCGCAATCTACCACACGACGCATATAAGCTAAATCCGTGTCGTAGAGCACAGTGTTGAGTGTGAGGTAACTTTTGAGGTTTCTATTTTTACAAAAGGCCACAATCTGAGCCAAGTCCTCTAAGGTGAAATTCACACTCGAAGCACTACGCATATTTAGCCCCTGAACTCCGAAATAGACCGAATCGGCACCTGCATTGGCCGCTGCTGATAATGATTCCCATTGCCCTACGGGGAGCATCAACTCTATACTCTCCATTATATATCTATTTTGGCTACCCGCTTTTCGTGCCTACCCCCTTCAAAAGAGGCCTCCAAGAAGGCATCCACAATTTTGGCAGCCTCCACCTCGTTCACAAAGCGCCCAGGGATAGAACATATGTTTGCATTATTGTGCGCGCGGGCCAAACGAGCGATTTCAGCCGTCCAACACAAGGCTGCCCGAATACCGTTATGGCGGTTAAGGGTCATAGAGATGCCATTTGCTGAGCCGCAGAATGCAAACGCTAACTCATAATCACCAGTGAGCATCTCTCGAGCCAACAGGTGTGCAAAATCTGGGTAGTCGACACTCTCGTCCGAATGGCACCCTAAATCCTTGATAGAATGGCCTAAGGAGAGCAGATAACCCGCTACAAACTCTTTCATGGCGTAACCTCCATGGTCAGCTGCCAAAGCAATATTGTATGTTTTCATCAAAAAAATTATTTATGAATCATGATTTCACAAAGGTACAAAAAAGGGGATAAAAATCTATCCCCTCAGCTCTTTTATGGAAGTTTTTGTCAAATAACCCCTTGCTCAACCATCGCTTTGGCTACCTTCATAAAACCAGCTATATTGGCCCCATTCATGTAGTTGATATAGTCACCATTACGGCCATATTCCACACAGGCACTGTGAATTGAACTCATGATTTGGTGTAACTTAGCATCGACTTCATGCAATGGCCAGCTTAGTTTCATGGCGTTTTGGGTCATCTCCAAACCCGAAGTGGCTACCCCACCAGCATTGACGGCCTTACCTGGGCCATAAGGGATATGTGCTTTGATAAATATATCAATGGCCTGTGGTGTACAACCCATATTACTTACTTCGGCCACCACCTTTACACCGCTGGCCACAAGTTTTTCAGCATCCTGAGCTACAAGTTCGTTTTGAGTTGCACAGGGCAGTGCAATATCAACCTTCACTCCCCAAGGTTTTTCACCCTTATGGAAAGTAGAACCTGGAAACTTAGTCGCATATGGCTCCACAATATCATTATTTGAAGCACGTAACTCTAACATATACTCTATTTTGGCCGCGTTCATCCCATCAGGGTCGTATATATAACCATCAGGTCCAGAAATAGTGACCACTTTCCCACCCAATTCAGTAGCCTTAGAGGCCGCACCCCAAGCCACGTTACCAAAACCACTTATTGCGATTCGCTTCCCTTTGATGTTGGTGCCCATTTCGCCAAGCATATCTTGTAGGAAATAGATGGCACCATAGCCTGTGGCCTCGGGACGAATAAGCGAACCACCATAGTTGATACCCTTGCCCGTCAGAACCCCACTGTTTTCGCGTGCCAATTTGCGATACATACCATATAGATACCCTATTTCTCGTCCTCCAACACCGATATCACCAGCAGGCACATCGGTCTGTGGGCCTATGTAGTGCCATAATTCAACCATAAAGGCTTGACAGAAGCGCATAATCTCGCCATCGCTCTTGCCCTTGGGTGCGAAATCAGAGCCACCCTTACCGCCTCCCATAGGCAAAGTAGTAAGTGCATTTTTAAAAATCTGCTCAAAGCCTAAAAACTTTAAGATAGAGAGGTTGACCGACGGATGGAAACGCAAACCACCCTTATAGGGGCCGATGGCGTTGTTGAACTGCACTCGGTAGCCCAAATTCGTACATACCTTTCCACTGTCATCTACCCATGTTATACGGAAGGTAAAAATGCGGTCTGGCTCCACAATTCGTTCTGCAATTTTGGCAGCTTCAAACTCAGGATGTTGGTTGTAAAGCTCCTCCACTGAGTGCATAACCTCTTCTACGGCTTGAAGATACTCTTTTTCACCGTGATGTTTAGCCTCAAGGGTCTGCATTAAATCTTTTACTTTCATTGTTTCAAAAATTTAAATATACAATAGAACCTATAAAATAACAGCCAACAACAAATTAATTACTCATCAATTTACGATACCGCACCCTGTGTGGTTGGCTATCACCCAAGGTAGCTCGCTTATGCTCTTCATAGTCAGAATATCCCCCCTCGAAGAAGACTACATTACCATCGTCCTCGAAAGATAAGATATGTGTGGCAATCCTATCCAAAAACCAACGGTCGTGCGAGATGACAACTGCACAGCCAGCAAAGGCCTCCAACCCCTCTTCCAAAGCTCGCAACGTGTTAACATCAATATCGTTGGTGGGCTCATCTAGCAACAGTACATTACCCTCTTGCTTGAGGGCTATGGCTAGGTGTAGGCGGTTACGCTCGCCACCAGAAAGCATTCCGCATTTTTTCTCTTGGTCAGCACCAGTAAAATTAAAACGTGAACAGTAGCCGCGAGCATTAACCTGACGACCGCCCAAAGTGATAAGCTCAGAATTGGCCGAAATCACTTCAAAAACAGATTTTTCGGGGTCGATGGATTGGTGTTGCTGGTCTACATAGGACAGACGAACCGTCTCACCGACCTTAAAATCACCACTCGTAGGTTGCTCTAGCCCCATAATCATACGGAAAAGGGTCGTCTTACCCGTGCCGTTGGCTCCGATTACCCCAACAATCCCCGCTGGTGGTAATTCAAACTCAAGATTTTCGTAAAGAACCCTCTCACCAAAAGCTTTGGTTACCTTCTGAGCCTTAATGACCATATTTCCCAATCGTGGACCATTAGGGATAAAAATCTCCAACTTCTCTTCCTTGCCACGACTATCTTCATTAAGCATCTTGTCGTAGGCTGACAAACGAGCCTTACTCTTGGCATGGCGCGCTTTTGGTGCCATACGTACCCATTCCAACTCGCGCTCAAGTGTCTTTCTACGTTTACTTTCGGTCTTCTCCTCCAGCCCCATTCTGGTGGTTTTCTGCTCCAACCAACTGCTGTAATTACCTTTCCATGGGATACCCTCGCCCCTATCTAATTCCAAAATCCAGCCAGCCACATTATCTAAGAAATATCTATCGTGGGTAACAGCAATAACTGTACCCTTATACTGACGCAAATGTTGTTCCAGCCAATCGATACTCTCAGCATCGAGGTGGTTGGTAGGCTCATCCAATAACAGCACATCAGGCTCTTCAAGCAATAGACGACACAAAGCCACACGACGACGTTCACCTCCACTTAAAAATTCAATCTTGGCATCAGACTCTGGACAACGCAAGGCATCCATAGCTCGCTCCAACTTGGCATCCAGTTCCCATCCATTGACATGGTCGATGGCATCGGTAAGCTCACCTTGACGTTCAATAAGTTTATCCATCTGCTCTGGGCTCATCTCCTCCACAAACTTAGCATTGACCATCTCATACTCTGCCAATAGAGCCACCACATCGGCACACCCCTCTTGAACCACCTCACGCACCGTTTTCGTAGCATCGAGATGAGGCTCTTGCTCAAGGTAGCCAACGGTGTAACCAGGCGAGAAAACCACCTCACCAATATAGCTTTTGTCGATGCCTGCAATGATTTTCATCAGAGTCGATTTCCCCGAACCGTTCAATCCTATGATACCAATTTTGGCCCCATAATAGAACGAAAGGTAAACATCATTGAGCACTTTTTTACTATTAGTAAAGGATTTTGAAACCCCCACCATCGAAAAAATTATCTTATTATCTTCTACTGCCATTGTTATTTTATTATTAAAGCTGTGAGCTGTACTTTAGACTCATATCTAAAGATTTAATCTGGTGCGTGAGTGCACCAACAGAAATATAATCTACACCACAAAGGGCATATAAACGCAAATTATCAAGGGTAATGCCACCAGAACTTTCAACCTCAGCACGTCCACCTATTCTCAGCACTGCCTCTTTGGTGAGCTCCACTGAAAAGTTGTCCAGCATAATACGGTCGCACCCTCCCGCGGCAAAAACATCATCTATATCGGCCAAAGAGCGAACTTCGACCTCAATTTTAAGGCTCTTGTTTTTATTGCGCAGGTACTCTTTAGCACCACGCAATGCACTATGTATGCCTCCAGCAAAGTCAATATGGTTATCTTTTAACAAAATCATATCAAAAAGCCCGATGCGGTGATTCTCACCACCACCAATTTTTACGGCCATCTTATCCAAAACACGCATACCAGGGGTGGTCTTACGTGTATCGAGAACCTTGGTCTTTAGCCCGTCAAGCTCTTTGACATAGATGGCAGTTTGTGTGGCCACGCCACTCATTCGTTGCATAATGTTAAGAATTATACGCTCAGCCTGCAAAAGAGATTGTAGTCGTCCTTGAACATAAAAGGCAATATCTCCCACCTTAACATGGTGTCCATCAGATAAAATTTCTTCGAAAATAACTTGAGAATCAAGTCGCTCAAAAACTATTTTGGCAATCTCAACACCAGCTAAAATGCCATCTTGTTTGACCAAGAGCTTCATACGTCCCTGCTCTTGGGTGGGTATTGAGCAGAGGGAAGTGTGGTCACCATCGCCCAAATCTTCGGCAATGGCAAGCTCTATTAACGCATCAACATATTTTCTATACTCTGCCTTCATTGTTTATACCAATTTTGCGAATAGTGAGTTTAACGATACAATACAATTGACCAAAGCGGGTAATTGGTCAATGGCCACCCGTTCTTGGGCCATGGTATCACGATGACGAATAGTCACTGTACCATCCTCCAGTGATTGGTGGTCAACGGTCACACAGAGTGGTGTACCGATGGCATCCTGACGACGGTAACGTTTTCCGATACTATCTTTTTCGTCAAATTGTACGTTGTGGTCGAACTTCAGACTGTTGATGATGGTTTGAGCCAACTCTGGCAATCCATCCTTTTTGATAAGCGGCAAAACAGCCACTTTAACTGGAGCTAAAGGAGCTGGAATAGAGAGTACGGTACGTGTCTCGCCATTTTCGAGCAACTCCTCTTTGTAGGCTGCCGAGAGTACCTGCAACACCATACGGTCTACCCCAATGGAAGTTTCAACCACATAGGGCACATAACTTTCGTTTTTATCCGTATCGAAATATGTGATTTTCTTACCCGAGAATTCGGCATGACGGCTCAAATCGTAATTTGTACGAGAGTGAATACCTTCAACCTCTTTGAAGCCAAAAGGAAAATCAAATTCTATGTCAGTGGCTGCATTAGCGTAGTGAGCCAGCTTGATATGGTCGTGGAAACGGTAGTTCTGAGCCCCAAATCCCAGAGCTTGGTGCCAACGCATACGGAAGGCCTTCCAATGTTCGTACCATTGCATTTCGGTACCTGGAGCAACAAAAAACTGCATCTCCATCTGTTCAAATTCGCGCATACGGAAGATGAATTGACGAGCCACAATTTCGTTACGGAAAGCCTTGCCAATTTGAGCAATACCGAAAGGTATCTTCATACGGGCTGACTTCTGTACATTCAGGAAGTTAACAAAAATCCCTTGAGCGGTTTCGGGACGCAGGTATATAGTGTTTGCCCCATCGGCTGCCGCGCCAACCTTAGTCTCGAACATAAGGTTAAATTGGCGGACATCGGTCCAGTTTCGCGTACCAGAGATAGGGCACACTATTTCTAACTTCTCGATAAGGGCCTTAACACCCACTAGGTCGTTACCACCAAGGGTACGAGCCATTTCGTCTTCGGTCTCTTTTATTTTTGTTTGAAGCTCCACCACGCGAGCGTTGGTGGCCACAAACTGAGCCTCATCAAAACTGTCGCCAAAACGTTTTGCAGCCTTGTCAACCTCTTTCTTGATTTTATCCTTCTGTTTTTCTATCCACTCCTCAATAAGCACATCGGCACGGTAACGTTTCTTACTATCTTTATTGTCAATGAGTGGGTCATTAAAGGCACCCAAATGGCCCGAAGCTTCCCAAGTTTTAGGGTGCATAAAGATGGCGGCATCAATTCCAACAATATTACCGTGGAGCTTAATCATTGAATCCCACCAATATTTTTTAATATTATTTTTGAGTTCACACCCCAACTGGCCATAATCATAGACTGCCGACAGACCATCATATATCTCACTGCTTGGAAATATAAAGCCGTATTCTTTACTGTGGGCTATCAGCTTTTTGAAAAGTTCTTCCTGTGTCATAATTTTTATTGTTAAAATCTGTTTTGCAAAAGTACTAATTTTTTACTATTTTTGTCTAATAACTTCAGTCATGGAGCAAAATTTTCTTACTCCCATTGGGTAGTTCAAATGCGTAGTAGTGCTCTGCAAGACTACATAAAAACCAAACAGACAGATAATGAGTCGTATAATAGCTATTGATTTTGGCCGCGCGCGCGTGGGATTAGCCGTGACGGATTCGTTGCGCATCACAGCTAACGCTTTGGCAACGGTCAAGGCTTCTGAATGTATAGAATACATCAAAAATTATTGCCTAAGCAATGATGTTCAGACGATTGTGGTTGGACGCCCATTACAGATGAATGGAGAGCCATCTGACTGCCAGAAGTATATCACCCCATTTATTGGGCGATTGAGGGCAGCTCTCCCCGATAAAACAATTGACTTTTGCGACGAACGGTTCACCTCGGTTTTAGCCCATCGAGCCATTATTGAGGCGGGGGTACCAAAAGCAAAACGTCGTAACAAAGAGTTAGTCGATAAAACGGCTGCCGTAATTATACTTCAAAGTTACCTCCTTGAAAGAGAGAGAAAAGATTTCGTGTAAATATTTTTACAAATCTATTGGCATCTGAGAAAAAAGCATTACCTTTAGTATTATTTTTCTGACGTAAATAGAATTATTCATTAGCACAATGACCAAAAAGTCCAATCTATCAGCTCCAGATGAGCTGACGAGCAAGCTGCAAAGTTTTTTCGGTTTTTCACAGTTCAAGGGAAACCAAGAGGCTGTCATTCGCAATCTATTAGAAGGTCGAGATACCTTTGTATTAATGCCCACTGGGGGTGGTAAATCTCTTTGTTACCAACTACCAGCAATGATGATGGAGGGGGTGGCGGTGGTGATATCACCTCTGATTGCCTTGATGAAAAACCAGGTCGACTCCATGCGTACCTTCTCTACCGAGGATGGGGTGGCCCACTTTTTAAACTCATCACTAAGTAAAAGCGCTATTCAAAAAGTCCGTGAGGATGTCTTAGCTGGCAAAACAAAACTACTCTATTTTGCACCAGAATCACTTACTAAAGAAGAGAATGTGGAACTATTGCGTAAAGTGAAAGTTTCGTTTTACGCCGTTGACGAGGCGCACTGCATATCGGAGTGGGGCCATGATTTTCGTCCTGAGTATCGTCGTATCCGTCCCATCATTGCCGAGATAGGTCAGGCTCCACTTATTGCCCTAACGGCCACGGCCACACCCAAGGTGCAACTCGATATTCAAAAGAACCTAGGGATGCAGGATGCCACAGTTTTCAAGTCATCATTTAACCGTGAGAATCTTTTTTATGAAATTCGTCCCAAAATAAACGTTAACAAAGAGATTATACGATACGTCAAGAGCCAAGAGGGTAAAAGCGGTATCATCTATTGCCTCTCGCGTAAAAAAGTGGAAGAGATTGCCGAGCTACTACGGGTGAATGGTTTTAAGGCTCTACCCTACCATGCTGGTATCGATTCGGCCACACGGGCTGAAAATCAAGACCGTTTTCTGATGGAAGATGTGGATATTATTGTAGCCACCATAGCCTTTGGTATGGGTATAGACAAGCCCGATGTACGCTATGTGATTCATTATGATATACCAAAATCGCTGGAGGGCTACTATCAAGAGACTGGTCGTGCGGGGCGCGACGGAGGCCAGGGGGAGTGTATTACTTTTTATAGTAATAAAGACATTCAGAAACTCGAAAAATTCATGCAGGGTAAGCCCGTAGCCGAGCAGGAGATTGGACGGTTGTTGCTGGCCGAGACTGTCTCTTATGCCGAGAGTTCGATGTGCCGTCGCAAGACACTACTCCACTATTTTGGTGAACAGTATGACAAAGAGAATTGTGGTGCGTGTGACAACTGCATAAATCCACAACCAGAGATTGAGGCCAAAGCTTCGGCTGAGTTATTGCTGGATTTGGTGGACTCTTTGGGAGCCCATTTCAAGACTGACCATCTGATAAATATATTGATTGGCAAGAGCAACAACATTATTAAGTCATATAAACACGACCAATCAGAACTATTTGGAACGGGTTCTTCGCACGATGAGTTGTATTGGAGTGCTGTTGTACGGCGTGTACAACTGATGGGGTTGCTGGAGAAAGATATTGAAAATTACGGTGTTTTGTATCTATCGGACAAGGGGCATGAGTTCCTTGAACATCCCTATTCAGTAAAAATAGTGGCCGACCGTCACTTTGAGGAAGAAAATGGTGACGACATAGCTGCCTCACGCGGTGGTACGGCTGTGGCCGACAGCGTTCTTTTTGCCATGCTCAAGGACTTAAGGCGTGATTATAGCAAGAAACTGAACCTGCCACCTTTTGTGATTTTCCAAGACCCCTCGCTAGAGGATATGGCCATACAATACCCCATTTCTATCCAGGATATGCAAAGCATCACGGGTGTTGGTGCGGGCAAGGCCCAAAAGTTTGGGAAACCTTTTGTTGAACTTATTGCCAAATATGTGGAACAAAACGAAATTATACGCCCCGATGATATGGTGGTGCGCACGGTGGTTGGCAAGAGTGCGGGAAAGGTTCAAATTATTCAAAGCATCGACCGCAAGGTTAATCTTAACGATTTAGCCGACTCCCGAGGTATGGAGCTTAGCGAACTGCTAGATGAGATAGAGGCCATAGTCAACGCTGGCACAAGGCTTAATATAGACTATTATATTCGCGAGACCATAGACGAAGATAAGGTGGAGGATATTATGGAGTACTTCCGTGAGGAGGCCTCCAGCGATTCGGCTCAAGAGGCCGAGAGTGAACTAGGTGGCGATTACACTTTAGAAGAAATCAGACTAGTGAGAATTATGTTCCTTAGTAACCTGGGTAATTAAGAGCTATGTACAAACCGAATATGGCTGCTATTGTTAAACACAGAGCAGCCATATTTATTAGTTATATGATACCACATTAGGGCAGATAGAAGAGCGTTGAGAGTACCAAGACAACAATACAAATCAGATTGAGCCAAAAGTCTGACCGTACCATATCTTTAATGGAAAGGTAGTCATAACCAAAAACTATCCGCGTTGGTGGGTGGCGTACCAATGAGCGTGGCCACCCCTTCTATTGAGGCTGCATAGGCCAAGGCTATCATAAAACCACCCATAAATAGGAATATAGTCTCATTAGCGTAGGAAAGTGTAACCTTGGCTGCTGTGGAAATATCCATAATAGGAGTAGTATAATTGGCAATAAAGCTATGATACACAGATTAATAGCTTCACTAATCCACCAAATAGCCACTACGGCTACCATATGCCAAGCCTTGAGGCTAAGGGCAACAATAGGATAACTACGAATACAACGATTCCTAATAAAAATTCAAATAATTTTTGTTTCTTAATATTCTTAAAGTTATAATTAGAAACTTATTTGGGAAACGGATATTTACGCTAACTACGTACCACGGCACCAGTACTTGTGAGTAGAGCTGAGGCAATATTATTCATGGCGTTTTGAATATCGTTCTCCGAAAGGGTTTTACTTGCATCCTCGAGTACAAAACTTAGGGCATAAGATTTTTTACCCTCAGGTAGTTTGTCGCCATCGTACACATCAAACAGGGAAACACCACGCAGTAACTTCTTTTCGGCTTTAGAGGCCGCCATACGTAACTGCTCAAATGTGACACTTTTGTCAACTAACAAAGCTAAATCTCGTTTTACATTCTGGTACTTTGGTAGTTCTACCACTTGTACACGCACCGTGTTCTTCAATTTTTGCAACTTTTCAATATTCATCTCACAAAAATAGACCTCGGCCTTGATATCCATCAAAGCTCGTACTTTTTTCGACACCACGCCAATGGTGAAAAGTTTCCCCCCGCGAATGGTATAATCGGCAGCCAAAGAGTACAGTTCGTTGCTAACAGTGGTCCAGCTCCCCTCATTTATATTTACACCCACACGCTCAAGCACCTTTTCTACAATAGCCTTTAAATCGTATAAATCAGTTGGCTTAGAACTTTGGTTCCATGAAGCCTGGCTCTTTGAACCAGTCATGGTTATACCCAAAGAGAAGTGTTCAGAGTAAGGTTTTAGCCCCTCGCCCGCCTGCGCATCATAACTGTAACATTTACCGAACTCAAATAGTGCCAAGTCGCTGCGTCTACGATTTACGTTAAGTTCAACAGCCTCCAGGGCATTGAATAGTAAGGTTTGGCGCATTACATTCAAATCTGAGCTCAATGGATTAATAATCTTGACAGCCTTATCCAGCGGATACTGTACCAGGTCCTGATAATAGGTTGCCTTAGTAAGCGAATTACTCATTATCTCGTTCAGACAGTTAGCTGAGAGCAGCTGTCCCACCGTGCGCACTAAATCATCGGTGGTGTGTTGGTTACCAAGGGTAATTACGTTCTTGATGATATGAGGATTCTCTATATTATTAAACCCATAAAGACGAAGTATCTCCTCGGCAATGTCGGCTTCACGTTGAACATCAACACGGAAAGCAGGCACCGAGACTACTAGGTCCTCGTTGTGGCAACTAACCACTTTAATATCGAGACCGTCAAAAATAGTGAGCACCTCTTTCTGTGAAATATTTTTACCTAACAATCTATTGATGCGTTTCAGATTAATTTCAAAGACAAACGGATTAATCTTCTCAGGATAGTTATCTACTACCGCCGAGGCTACGTGAGCCCCAGCATATTGTTCCATAAGTGATACACAACGAGCCAAAGCCCAAGATGCCATATTGGGGTCAATACCTCGCTCGTAACGAAATGAGCTATCGGTCGAAAGACCGTGCCTTTTCGATGCTCCACGTACTGTTGCTGGGTCAAAATATGCCGACTCAATAAAAACCGAGGTTGTTGAATCGCTCACACCCGAGTCTTCTCCACCAAACACTCCAGCCATACACATAGGCTCCCCATAGCCATTACAAATCATCAAATCACGCTTCGAGAGTTTTCGTTCTACACCATCCAAAGTTTTGAAAGGGGTCCCTTCGGCACAAAATTGTACGTTAATTTGCCCGCCTTCAATTTTTTGCAAATCAAACGCGTGCAAGGGCTGGCCACATTCGTAAAGGATAAAATTAGTTATGTCGACAACATTATTCTTGGGGTTAATTCCCACAGCACGTAAACGACTTTGTATCCACTCAGGCGATGGTTCGATTTTTATATCTTTCATCACCACCCCCATATAACGAGGGGTAGCTTTAGGTGCATGAACAGTAACTTGGAAAGGTTGCTGGCAAATTTTAATGGGACCAACATTGGGTAACGTGGCACGAGAAGTCCCCCCTTTAGTAAATAGATATGCTGCCAAATCGCGGGCTACCCCGTAATGTGAGCTTGCATCCACACGGTTGGGAGTGAGTCCTATTTCCATTAGGTAGTCACCTTTTAAGTCAAATATCTCGATAGCTGGAATACCAATAGGGGTGTCTTGTGGCAAAACGATGATACCATCGTGCGAATGGCCGACCCCTATTTCATCTTCAGCGCAAATCATGCCCATAGATTCAATGCCTCGAATCTTTGATTTTTTTATCTTAAAGCCTTCTTCCGAATCAATGGGATAGAGGGTGGCTCCAATTGTGGCCAAGATAATTTTTTGCCCTGCGGCCACATTTGGCGCACCACAAACCACCTGGAGTGGTTCGCTAGAACCAATATTGAGCGTTGTGACTGATAATTTATCGGCATCAGGATGTTTTTCGCAGGTAATTACCTGGGCCACTATAAGCCCCTCTAAACTACCACGAATAGCCTCAGCTTTTTCCAAAGCCTCAACCTCCAAACCTATATCAGTCAATATTTTAGACGCCTCATCGGCAGGCATATCAGTTGGGAAATAATCTTTTAACCAGTTGTACGAAATTTTCATAACTCTCTTTAATTTTGCCTACAAAGATAACGATTTTTACACAAAACGTATCATTAGTGTTGGAAAATAAGTTGACAATGACTACTTTTACCCCTATAAAAGTTGTACTTGTTATGAAGAAAACCCTACTTATCATCTTAATTTGCCTAGTCTATTGTTTGCCTACATGGTCACAAGCCTTCTCAACTGTGGATTTTGTTAATGTGCTAATGGGTACACAATCAAAACCCTCACTCTCTAATGGCAACACCTATCCAGCCATTGCGCGCCCTTGGGGTATGAACTTTTGGACCCCACAAACTGGTGTTCGTGGTAACGGATGGACATATTCATATGATGCTGATAAAATTGTGGGGCTCAAACAAACCCACCAACCAAGCCCTTGGATAAACGATTATGGTCAATTTTCGATAATGCCACTTACTGGTGCCTCAAAGTTTGGCGAGGCACAGCGCGCAAGTTGGTTTTCGCATAAAACAGAAAAGGCAACCCCCTACTCCTATCAAGTCTATCTGGCCGACCACGATATCCTTGCCCAGATAACTCCAACCGAGAGAGCTGCCATCATGCGTCTAACTTTTCCGCAAAGCGATAGTTCCTTTGTGGTAGTTGATGCCTTTGGAGGTGGCTCGTGGGTGAAAATCATCCCTTCAGAGAATAAAATCATAGGTTACTCGACCCAAAACAGTGGCGGGGTACCCGATAATTTCAAGAACTATTTTGTCGTAATCTTCGATAAACCATTTACATATATGGCTACCATGGATGGCGAAAAGTTATTGCTTGGCAGCCAAGAAATGGCCTCTCAACACGCCAGTGCTGTCATTGGCTTTGCCACCAAGCGTGGCGAGGTGGTCAGCGCGCGTATCGCCTCATCGTTTATAAGTGCCGAACAAGCCTGTCTCAACCTCCGTGAGTTGGGGGCCGATAACTATACGCAGATTGAGGCTCAAGGTAAAAAGGTATGGAACGATGTGCTTTCTCGTTTTGAAATAGATGGTGGTTCAGTGGACGAGCAGCGTACTTTTTACAGTTGTCTGTATCGTTCACTGCTCTTTCCACGCGGTCTCTACGAATATGATGCTGCTGGTAAGGTGGTGCATTACAGCCCATTTGATGGTAAAGTCTATGGAGGTTACATGTATACAGATACTGGTTTTTGGGATACTTTTCGTTGTCTATTTCCACTGCTTAATATGATGTTTCCAACGGTGAATGCCCAAATACAACAAGGGCTGGCCAATACCGCCCGTGAGAGTGGATTCCTGCCCGAATGGGCTAGCCCTGGGCATCGCGGCTGCATGGTGGGTACTAACTCATCATCGGTGATTGCGGATGCTTATATGACTGGGGTCAAAATGCCTGACATAGAGCTGCTCTACCAAACTGCCATACATGGCACCACAAATGTACACCCAACGGTAAACTCCACAGGTCGGTTGGGGTACGAGTTTTACAACGCGCTGGGCTATGTACCATATGATGTGAATATTAACGAAAATGCGGCCCGCACACTTGAATACTCCTATAATGATTGGTGTTTAAGACAATTAGCCAAAGCTATAAAACGTCCACAAAGCGAAATAGATACCCTTAGCAAACGTGCTGGATACTACAAAAACCTTTTCGATAAGGAGCACAATTTGATGCGCGGACGCAACAGAAATGGAGAATTCCAAACTCCATACAATCCGCTTAAATGGGGCGATGCCTTCACCGAAGGTAATGCTTGGCACTACACATGGTCTGTCTTCCATGATATTCAGGGACTTATCAAACTAATGGGTGGGGCTGATAATTTTACGGCTATGTTGGACTCGGTATTTAGTGTTCCACCACATTTTGATGAAAGCTATTACGGCTCGGTGATTCACGAAATACGCGAAATGCAAATTGTAAATATGGGTAATTACGCCCATGGAAACCAGCCAATTCAACATATGATATACCTTTATAATTACGCTGCTCAGCCTTGGAAAACCCAGTATTGGGTGCGTCAGGTTATGGACAGACTCTACAAAGCAACCCCTGATGGTTATTGCGGAGATGAGGATAATGGTCAAACTTCGGCTTGGTATGTATTTAGTGCAATGGGCTTTTATCCTGTATGTCCAGGTTCCAATGAATATGTGCTTGGTGCTCCGCTCTTTCCAAAAATAAAACTTCACCTTGAAAATGGCAAGATATTTGAGATAGTCTCCCCCGAAAATTCAGCTAAAAACATATATGTGGAGCAAATAAAACTCAATGGGCGAGAATTTACTAAAAACTATATTTCACTCGATAATATCTTCTCTGGTGGTAAGATGGAAGTCAAGATGGGAGTAAAGGCCAATAAAACAAGAGGAATATCGAAAGAGGATTTCCCATATTCGATGAGTAATGAATAGACGAGTAGCCATAAAAATAGGTAGCAATGTATTAACTCGTGCTGATGGGAGTATCAACATTACCCGTATGTCAGCTCTAGTAGATGAGGTGGTTGCACTCCGTGATGAACAGTATGAGGTGGTACTTATCAGCTCGGGGGCTGTAGCCTCGGGCCGTAGCCTTTTACCGCTGGATAAAGACAGGTTGGACGAAGTTAGTTCGCGTCAAGTGTTTGCAGCCATAGGTCAGGTAGCTCTTATGAACTACTACTCCAAGCTCTTTGGTTCTCATTCTGTTGTCTGCGGGCAGGTACTGACCATGAAAGAGAGCTTTTCGGATAGAGGGCATTATCTAAACCAAAAGAACTGTATTGAGGCTATGCTCTCGGTGGGTGTCTTACCCATTATTAATGAGAACGATACAGTGTCAGTTACCGAACTAATGTTTACCGATAATGACGAGCTTTCGGGCTTGGTCGCCACAATGTTAAAGGTTGATATGTTGGTGATTTTGAGTAATGTGAATGGCGTTTTCGATGGTCCGCCTCAGGACTCAACATCTCACCTTATTCGCACCGTTAACCCCAGTGAAGCTTCAATAGAGCAGTATATTCAAAACAGCCGTTCAACATTGGGGCGTGGAGGTATGGGCACAAAACAGAGAATCGCCCGTGGAGTGGCCTTACAGGGTATAGAAGTGGTGGTAGCCAATGGCCATAAGGAAAATATTTTGACCGATATAATTCTCCATAATGGCACTCTATGTACTAGGTTCACCCCAAAAGGGAAGGTAGCGTCGAGTGTCAAACGTTGGCTTTCGCAAAGTGAGAGTTTCGCCAAGGGTGAGATTCACCTTAATCAAGGGGCCATTGAAGCACTTAGTTGCCCAGGGAAAGCCACGAGTCTACTTCCTGTGGGAGTTGTGCGTATTGATGGCGAATTCCGAAAGGGGGACATTGTGCGTATTGTGGGTCCTGGCGGCAATCTTTTTGCTCTAGGTAAAAGTTCAGTGGCCTCTAAAGATGTAGAGGCTTTGAATGGTCGCCCGTTGGTGCATTATGATTATCTTTATATATATTAAGCAATGTTATACGACGCTATTTTCAAAGAGGTGCAATGTTCCTCACGTACATTGCCACTGCTCAAGGAGGAGACAATCAATAAGGTTCTACTTGAGATAGCCGACCAAACGGTTGTTCGCAGTGGTTATATTTTGGAACAAAACGCTCGTGACTTGAAGTTGATGAACCTAGAAAATCCAAAATACGACAGGTTACAACTAACACAAAAACGTATCGCAACCATTGCCGATGATATTCGTTCTGTGGCTGCACTTCCATGCCCATTACATAGAGTATTAGAAGAGATAACAAGGCCTAATGGCTTGAAAATACGAAAACAAAGTGTTGCATTTGGAGTTATAGGAATGATATTTGAAGCTCGGCCCAATGTCTGTTTTGACAGCTTTTCGCTCTGTTTTAAGTCAGGCAATGCCGTAATTTTTAAGGGAGGAAGCGATGCCAAATATTCCAATCAAGCCATAATCGATGTAATACACACAGTATTACGAAATAATAATATTTCACAAAACATAGCTGTTCTACTACCTTCAGGTCACGAATCTACTGCCGCTCTACTTTCAGCCGTAGGTTATGTAGACTTGGTTATTCCTCGTGGAGGCAGTTCGCTAATTAATTTTGTAAGGCAGAACGCCAGAGTACCAGTTATCGAGACAGGGGCGGGTATATGCCATACCTATTGCGATAAGAGCGCCCAAACCGAAATGTGCTCGCGGGTGGTATTCAATGCCAAGACACGCCGCGTAAGTGTATGTAACGCCTTGGATTGTTTGATTATACACAAAGATAAGTTGGGGGATTTGCCTCAGATATGTCAAGAGCTTGCCACAAAGAATGTGATTCTCTACGCCGATGACTCCTCATACGCTGCCCTGCAAGGAAAATATCCCGAGACTCTGCTATCCACGGCCACAGAGGATAGTTTTGGTACTGAATTTCTGGATTACAAGATGGCCATTAAAACTGTTGATAGTTTGCAGCAGGCTATCTCTCATATTACCCGCTACTCCTCGAAACACAGCGAAGCTATCATTAGTGAAGATAGCCTTTCTGTCGAAAGGTTTATGACCATGGTGGATGCGGCTTGTCTATATCACAATGCTTCTACAGCTTTTACCGATGGGGCTCAATTCGGGTTGGGAGCAGAAATTGGTATTAGCACCCAAAAACTCCACAGCCGCGGCCCAATGGCACTACGCGAACTTACTACCTATAAATATATTATTGAAGGATGTGGGCAAACGCGTAACGTATAGCCTGTGGAGCATTATTTTATTTTAACTCAATTCTAAAGTCTGAGGTGTATTGCACCAGAACCCATTCTGTGTTAATAAATTTAGAATCACTACCACTCTGCTTAAACTTATAAGGCATTTGTAGTTCGCAGAAAGTGGCATCGTCCAACTCTTTAAGCATCCTCTGGCCCCACTGTTTGTAAGCCTTGGCAGCAATAGACATCACATCATAACCACGCATCGAAAATAACGAAGGTAGTGTACCATAGGCTCCTAAATATTGACTGAAAAACGTGGATATAGCATCATCTGACCGCTCTCCATAGTATGGACAGATAAACATGACCTCATTGCGAAATAGGGATTCAAGGGTCACATTGCTCAACGTACGCCAACGAGTGGTTCCAACAACCTTGATATTATATTTTTTTATAGGGCTGTTGAGCGAACTGATTTTCGAGAGTATCTCTTCGATTGACCCCTCATGATTGGTTGGTACCAATATATAGTTATCTCGCTGCTCATCCAGGAGAGCTCCTATCTGGTAGTTACTGGTGGCTCTTGAGTAGTTTAGTTTAAGTGCCGAAGAGGGTAACAGTTTCTCGAATTCAGTTTGAGTCTCCTTCTCTCCATAATTTTCGGGCGCAAGCATCACAATATTGTTTTGTGTGTCATTGAGTACTCCAAATAGTTTATCATATTTGGTTTCAGCCACAGGGGCAACTTGTATAAGATATGGATTATCGACCACTCCTGTTGGACCCAAAGGAGAAATGGCCACTACCCTATTTTTAGCAGCCCAAGCCGCCACTACGTCAAATGGCTCTTCATAAACAGGACCTATAACAACGTTGGCTCTATCCAACTTGCCACTATCTATCAAGGCTTTGACCTTCTCGGCAGAAGCTGCACTCGAGAGTACATCCACATCAATGTTCATACCCAATTTGTCCAATTCGCCCAAAGAGAGCAAAAGACCATTGTAAAAATCAACCGCACTCTCCACCATCTTAATATCGGCACTCCCAAAAGGTAATAAAACCGCCACCCTAAGAATATTGTCAGCCTCCAATGGCCGAATAAGCAGCATTGAAGATGTAATCGGTTCGGTGGCTGTAATAGTATCTACAACAACTGGTTTGGGCTCCACAAGAGGATGCTTTTGAGTCACAATCGTATCCTTCGCTTTGTATAGAGGTTTCTCGGTGAACTTGTCAGGCAAACTCTTCTGTTTCGTGGCTGTAGGTATCAAAATCCATGTACGAACCCTTAGCCCAGTGGTTCGTAGCTCTGGATTGGCCTGCAAAATATCTTCAATCGAGACATTGTAAGCCTTCGACAGAGCATAAAGTGTTTGAGACTTGGTAACTCGGTGGCGAAAATAACTTTGACCACCAACTCCTACTATTTCAGTGGATACCTCTACTTTTGTCTGCCCATGAACCGTAGTAAATTGTACGGCAAAGAGGAACACAAAAAGCAGCAACAATCTATTTGGTTTAATTATCATTTCCCAATAACAATAGGTTTTAATCGTATTTGTGTGGCCACTTGTTTCGTGTTTTGGGCAAAATCGCCCTTCATCAACCAATCATAGTAGCTTGGTTCACGCCCAAAGACCTCCTCCACAGCAACACCCTTATACTTGCCGAAATTAAACACTGGCACATCGTTCTCATTTAGCACTATACGCCCAGCAAGGTCAACATTACGCCCCATTTTTGAAAAATCAGACAGAAAATCTATATCATCAGTCAGCTCATCATAACGGTCAATTTGAGCCAATAACACCTCGTAGGTAGCCATAACATCGGCCTGGGCCGAGTGGGCATTCTCGATACTTTTACCGCAATAGAATTTATAGGCAGCACTTAAGGTTCGCTGCTCCATCTTGTGGAAAATATTTTGCACATCCACAAATTTAATCCGACTAAAATCAAACTCCACCCCAGCTCTGGCAAACTCTTCAGCCAAAATGGGAATATCGAATTTATTGGAGTTGTAACCAGCCAAATCACACCCCTTCATCCACTCAGCGAGCGAGCGAGCCACACTGGCAAAAACAGGCTCCAAAGCCACATCTTCATCATGAATACCGTGAATGGCAGTACTAACCGCAGGAATGGGAATCGTAGGATTTATACGACGAGTCTTACTCTCCTTTGAGCCATCTGGATTAATTTTGATGAGCGAAATTTCAATAATTCTATCTTTGGAGATGTCAAGCCCTGTACTTTCTATATCAAAAAATATTATAGGACGTTTTAATTTTAGCATTACTTGTATTCTATTTTCTCTATCTTGTTGAGAAAGATTTAGGCATTAATCATCATTGGCATCTGTAACATTAGCAAGCTCTGTCCCTCTTCCACTTCATCCACTGGTAAAAACAACCCTGGGCGTGTGGCATCGGCCAGTTCTATTATCACCTCCTGAGAATGTATGTTGGTTAACAAATCAAGTAAGAATGCCGATTTAAACCCTATCTCCAAAGAGTCACCACTAAAGTCGCATGCAATATTATCTTCGGCCGAAGTGGCGAAGTCAACATCCTGAGCCGTAAGGGTTAGGTTCCCCATCTTTAGCGAAAACTGAACTAAACCACTAGCTTGATTTGAACACACAGCCACACGTTTGATGGCCCCAAGTAGTTCAGTCCGGTCAACTGTTAATTTATTATTGTTATTCTGAGGTATAACGGCATTATAGTTTGGATAGTTACCCTCAATCAAACGACACACTAAACGGTGTTTTGGCAGCTCGAATATCACATTTTTATTGTCGAATATCAACTCCACAGGAGTGTCGCTATCGCGTGGTAACACCGAGCGCAATAGTTGGGCCGGTTTTGCTGGCAGGATAAAAGAAGAAGGTATTGCAGTTTTTATAGTGGTGTCAATAAAACGCACCATGCGATGGGCATCGGTGGCCACAAAAGTAATCTCAGTGGGCGTTAAAGCTATATTGATACCATTCATCACTGGCCGCAAAGGGTCATCGGCAGTGGCAAAAATCGTACTCGAAATGCCGTAACCAAGCACCTCAGAAGGCAGTTGCACTCTGGTTGGTTCATTCCCTTGCCCCAGTTCGGCAGCCTCTGGATACCCCATACCCGTTATACCAGGTATAGAGAGTTTTCCACTACGCCAAGAAATAACAATTTCCCAACTCTCTTTATCGATACTAATGGTTAGGGGCTGTTCCGAAAACTCCTTAATTGAATCTGTTATACGTCGGGCTGGCACTGCAACTGAACCATCCAACTGCTCCACATTTTCGACCTCAATGGTTGTGGAAAGGGTAGTCTCGAGGTCCGAGGCGGTGACACTTAACTGCTCGCCCTTAAGTTCAAAGAGGAAATAGTCCAAAATAGGAAGCGTGTTCTTTGTCGCAATCACCTTACCTATTGATTGTAGATTTTGTGAAAGCAGTGTACTAGAGATAATAAATTTCATCTTCTTAATCTTCAGAATTTTATGTGTTTAACGGCTAACATTCTTTACACAAGAACCCCAACCAATAATTAAGACAAAGGTAAGTTATTTTGTCAACTTATCCAAGGCCACATCAATTAACTTTTCAACAATACTATGGTAGTCTGGTTCGCTTTGCCCCTTAACTCGTTGAGCAATGATGGCACAGATGGTTAAAGCCCTGTGTCCCAATAGGGCGGCAAGGCCTGCAATGGCTGCCCCCTCCATCTCAAAATTGGTTATAGACAACCCACGATAATTGAATCTTTCAATCATCTCTAAATAATTTACCTCTGAAAGCGGTAGCCTTACCACACGTCCCTGCGGACCATAAAATCCCCCAGCAGAGATGGTGATACCACACTGGGCAAAGTCACTAAAGAGTTGTAGTAACTCCGTATCATCTTTAACAATATAAGGACGAGCCTTGGTCTTACTCCAAGAAGTTTGCTCCATAAAAGCCTCTTCAAAATCATGATCGCGTACAGAGGAAGAATTATAGAAGTTTAACAGCCCATCAATGCCAATGGAGTAGGCCGAGGCAATATAGTGGCCGATGTGAATATTTCTTTGCAAAGCCCCTGATGTCCCTAGACGTATAATACGCAAGGATGTTTTATAGGTTTTAACCTCCCGTGTGGCAAAATCAACATTCACCAGCGCATCCAATTCAGTGAGCACTATATCTATGTTGTCGCAGCCGATACCAGTGCTGACCACCGTAATCCGCTGCCCGTTTTTGATGCCCGTGTGGCTTACAAATTCACGGTTAGCCACCGACAACTCCACCGTATCCATCTTTTTGGCTATGGCATCGCTCCGCGAGGGGTCACCCACCAAAATTACGGTTGGGGCCAGTTGACCAGGGCAAAGATGAAGGTGAAAAACCGAGCCATTAGGGTTAATAATTAGTTCAGAGTCTGTTATCATCGCTTTAGAGTTAATAAATAATGTGAGCAAATATAATAAAAATATATCTGATGTGGTAGATATAATATGTGAATCAAAAAAATAACTATCTTTGCGCACTATGAAAAACATACGAAATTTTTGCATTATTGCCCATATCGACCATGGTAAGTCAACCTTGGCTGACCGTTTATTGGACGTAACCAACACTATAACCGAGCGCGAGAAACAGGCTCAAGTTCTTGATAATATGGAACTTGAGCGTGAAAAAGGCATCACCATCAAGTCTCATGCCATACAGATGGACTATGTACAAGAGGGCCAAAAATATGTGCTCAACTTAATCGACACCCCAGGACACGTCGATTTTTCCTATGAGGTCAGCCGCGCCATTGCCTCGTGCGAGGGGGCGTTACTGGTGGTTGATGCCACACAAGGTATTCAGGCTCAGACCATCAGTAATCTCTACTTAGCCCTAGGCAACGACCTGGAGATTATTCCCGTACTCAACAAAATTGATATGGAGTCAGCGATGGTGGAGGAGGTTAAGGACCAAATTGTGGATTTAATAGGCTGTCGCCGCGAAGAGATTCTCTCCTGCTCGGCCAAAACTGGTGTTGGTGTTCCCGAAATTTTGGAAGCTATTGTCGAGCGTATTCCTGCCCCTAAAGGGTCAGAAGAAGCCCCACTGCAAGCGCTGATTTTTGACTCTGTATTCAACTCTTTTCGTGGTATTATCGCCTATTTTAGGGTCATGAACGGAGTGATACACCAGGGGGAAAAGGTTAAATTTTTTAATAATGGCAATGAGTATATAGCTGATGAAATTGGTGTACTCCGAATGAAAATGTCACCTAAAAGCGAGGTTAAGGCTGGCGATGTGGGGTATATAATTTCTGGTATTAAGACCTCGGCAGATGTCAAGGTGGGCGACACTATTACCACAGTGGTCAACCCTTGTAAGAACCATATCGATGGTTTTGAAGATGTAAAACCTATGGTCTTTGCTGGGCTCTATCCTGTTGAAAGTGACCAGTACGAGGAGTTGCGCTCGGCCATTGAGAAACTGCAACTGAACGATGCTTCACTTAGTTTTGAGCCCGAGAGTTCACTAGCTTTGGGTTTTGGGTTCCGCTGCGGTTTTTTGGGGTTGCTCCATATGGAGATTATCCAGGAGAGACTCTATCGCGAGTTCGATATGGACGTAATCACTACGGTTCCTAATGTGTCATATTTGGTCTACACCACAAAAGGTGAACAGATATCAATCCACAACCCTTCTGGTTTGCCCGAGCCCACACTTATCGACCACATAGAGGAACCATATATTAATGCTCAGGTAATAACCAAAACCGAATATTTGGGTAATGTGATGAGCCTGTGTATTGACAAACGAGGTACACTTAAAAGTCAAAATTTCATTACCACTGACCGCGTAGAGGTTAATTTCGAGATGCCTCTGGCCGAAATTGTCTTCGACTTTTACGACAAGCTCAAATCTATATCGCGTGGATACGCCAGTTTCGATTACCACCAAACTGGGTACAAACCTTCGCAATTGGCTAAATTGGATATCCTGCTCAACGGAGAACCTGTGGATGCACTTTCGGCACTTATATATAAGGATAACGCCTATGATTTTGGACGACGTATGTGCGAAAAGCTCAAGGAGCTTATTCCTCGTCAACAGTTTGACATTGCTATTCAGGCGGCCATAGGGGCTAAAATCATCGCCCGCGAGACAGTCAAGGCTTTACGCAAGGATGTGACGGCCAAATGTTATGGTGGGGATATATCGCGTAAGCGCAAACTACTCGACAAACAGAAAAAAGGTAAGAAGCGTATGCGTCAGATAGGCAATGTTGAAGTACCACAGTCTGCCTTCCTTGCCGTACTTAAGATGGATTGACAAACAGGTCGGAACCTAAAAAATCATAAAAGTTGCAAACCAAAACATAAGTTTGCAACTTTTTTTGCTTAAATTTGTGGTCAATAAATATATAAAAACCGATGAGAAAACTATTTCTTGCACTTATAATGTTACTGCCGCTGGGGGCATTAGCACAAATTGCAATTATTCCCCAGCCCAACAAAATTGAGATGGCCCCCAAAGAGGGTTACTACACCTTAAGCCCAAAGGACAAAATAGTGGTGGCCACCGACAACCAAAAATTAAACGAGGTGGCTCTCTATTTTAACACCAAAATTAAGATGGCCACTGGTTTTACTTTACCTCTGGTTACCAAGGGTCGTGGAATAAGGTTAGCTCTAGATAAATCACTACCCACGGAGGGGTACACCCTAAAGAGTTCAAAAAACGGCATCGAAATCACAGGTGGTTCTGCCAGTGGTGTTTTCTATGGTGTACAGAGTTTACTTCAGTTACTACCTAAGCAGATTAAAAGCAACACCATACAAAGTAACGTATGGAGTGTGCCTTACTTGCGTATTGAAGATGCGCCACGTTTTGCATGGCGTGGCATGATGCTTGACGTAAGCCGTTACTTTTTCACCAAACAAGAGGTGATGAGTTATATCGACCAGATGGCCGAGTATAAGATGAATGTTTTCCATTGGCACCTAACCGATGACCAGGGGTGGCGTATAGAGATAAAGTCACTGCCCGAGCTCACCGAAAAAGGCTCCATGCGTGCCGCTCGCATTGGCGACTGGTGGAGCTTTGAGCGCCCCACCAAAGAGGAACCTAAGACTTATGGTGGCTACTATACTCAGCAGGATATCAAAGAGGTGGTGGCCTATGCTGCTGAACGCTTTATAACTATTATGCCCGAAATAGACGTGCCTGGGCACAGCCTGGCCGCTCTGGTTGCCTTTCCAGAACTGGCCTGTTTGAAGGCTCCCGAGGCGGTGAATGTTGGTAATAAATTCTATGGTATAGACGAAAATTCGCTCTGTGCGGGCAATCCCAAAAGTTACGAGCTCATGGAGAAGGTACTTCGAGAGGTCGCCGAGCTCTTCCCATGCCAATATATCCACATTGGTGGCGATGAATGTTTTAAAGGTTTTTGGACAAAATGTCCTAAGTGCCAGGCTATGATGGCCAAGCAAGGGCTCAAAAATGTCAATGAATTGCAGAGCTATTTTATCCGTCAGATGGAAAAGATACTTCAATCCAATGGCAAACGTCTGGTGGGTTGGGACGAAATTTCTGAAGGTGGTCTTGCAGCCGAGGCCACAGTGATGTCTTGGCGCGGAATGCAAGGTGGTATTGATGCAGCTAAAGAGGGGCACCACGTGATTATGACCCCCAATAACCACTGCTATCTAGACCTCTACCAGGGTGAGACTTCAGTTGAGCCAACCACCTACTCTATGTGTCGACTGAGCGACAGCTATGCCTTTGAGCCTGTACCCGACGGAGTTGCCCCGGAACTTATTTTGGGTGGTCAAGGTAACTTGTGGGCTGAGTCTGTGCCCAACTTCCGCCACGCAGAATATATGACCTGGCCTCGTGGATGGGCATTGGCCGAGGTGCTGTGGAGCAAAAAAGAGAATAGGGACTGGAAGGGGTTCGTGGCTAAACTTGAGCCACATTTCGAGAGAGCCGACATGGCACAAACCAAATACGCTCGTAGTGTCTACAACGCAATTGTAACACCGTTTACAGACACACTCGCCAAATGTGTAAAAATTGAATTGGGCAAAGAAATTAATAATATCGATATTTACTACTCTTTTGATGGCTCTTTCCCAGACAATTATTCGTCAAAATATGTGGGAGAACCACTCACTATCCCGCGCAACGCCACACGAATAATCATAGCTACATATATAGGTTCTCGGCCTGTGGGTGAACGTATCTCCATCGAAACAAAAGATATTATTTCCAGAGCCAGTAGTGTCCGTCGAACTTCGATTTTAGATTAAACCAACCCAAAGTGGTCAAACATAAACAGCAGCCCGTTTTTGCACAAACCAAATAGGTTAATACAATAAAAGGTCATTCCAATACCGAAATGGGATGACCTTGTTATTAACGTAATATCCATAGTCTTTTACTAACAGTTACCCTTGCGTGATATACTTCTACTGGGTCCTCTTGTTTGCTTTTAGTAACGCTTCACCACTAACTTTTTTCTGTCCACATAATTGGGGTAACGAAATTGTGGAATCCCAAGTGCCATACCAGCGTGAATGGTTCCATCGACACCTAGCTTTTTATTCAGGGCCTGACTCTGCTTGATGGCCGAACATACAAACCCTGTATAGAATTGGCTTACCCCTAAACTTTCGGCCATAAGCGAACCATTTTCGTAGGCCAGGTTAGCATCTTGACATCCAAAGCGATTCTTGGCAGGGGTGTGAATAAAAATCACAGCAGTGGCTCCGCGCAGTATCATATCATTACCTTTGGCCCGTTCGGCCAAAAGTCTATTAAAATGTGGCACATATTTATACAGCCCGCCAGCAAAAGGCTTGACTACCATTTTGATGAACGGATTGGTCAACTTTTTGACTACCGAGTCAAACACCCCAAGGGTAAAGTCGGTAATAAAACCTAAGAGTACAGGGTCGGTAACCAACGTAAATTCTACCTGTTGGAGGTTACTGGCTGTAGGGGCCAGATGAGCAGCGCGAAGTATCTGCTCCAACATCTCGGTCGGCACTGCCGTTTTTGAAAAGGCGCGATTGGAACGACGAGCCGAACAAAGCAACATCACTTGAGCAGGAGTTGGCATCTGACCATAGTTGATAGCATGAGTTGCGGATAGTGGAAATTCAGAATGGTCAATTGAACAGCTAGGGCAGGCATCTGTACAATGCCCACAAGCGATACACCCCGTGCTTGTTGTAATCTGAGGAGCTAATTTGGGCTCACTCTGCACAAAAATTAACGATGGACACACCTTAACACAACGGCCACAACGAATACACGAGTCTAGATTTATTTTTATAGTTACCTCCATAGTATAAAAGTTTTATTTTCACAAAGATATAATATTTTAAGCCTATTTGGATTAAAAAGTGGTTTGAAAATTAAGAATTAATACGTAACTTTGGGTAAAATTAACTATTCACGACAGATGAAAAAAATATTTATTTTAACCGCCTTGGTCAGCATATTTATGACAAGTGCATTGGCTCAGAGCTCATGGCACAACCCCGTAGTCGAAAAGGCCATACTCCACGGACAAATTATGCCTGAGGCCCAACGAACTAACTTTTACCAACGCCTGCCTGATGCATCTAAATCGACAGTGACCGACCGTGTGTGGGGACTGTCCCAAAATTCAGCTGGTGAGAGTCTCTGTTTCTACACCAATTCCAAGAAAATTAACGTGCGCTATGCAATTGCCGAAGGCGCCTCTATGCCTCATATGCCAGCCACTGGCAAGAGCGGGGTTGACCTCTACGCCACTGATGCCTCTGGACAGTCGATATGGCTAGCCGCCCGCTACTGGGTGTCAGACACTTCTGGTTTCGATTACGCCCCTATTTATTATCGCGATTCAATTCCAGGTAAGGGCTATCTCTACGAACTTTACTTGCCTCCATATAACACTGTAACATGGATAAATATTGGTGTAGATGAGGGTTGCCATTTTGAGTTTGTTAACCCCACCAATCAAAAACCCATTATTGCTTACGGAACCTCAATCACTCAAGGGGCTTGTGCCTCACGACCAGGAATGATATGGCCAACCATTGTTGAGCGCGAGCTTAAGATACCACTCATTAATTTAGGATTTTCTGGTAATGGACTACTCGAAAAAGGGGTGCTTGATTTGATTAAGCAGACACCAGCTCAAGTTGTGATTTTGGACTGTATGCCCAATCTGTCAGCACGTTCGGTAGATGAGATTAAAACCTTGGTTATCAATGCTACTCATGAAATACGTTCTGCACAACCCAATGTGCCCATTTTGATTGTCGACCATTTGGGCTACCCACATTCTGGTGCCATTGACGGCTACGCTCAGCAGGTCGAGGGAGCAATCAAAGCCCAAACCCAAGCTATTGAATCACTCAAGAAAGAGGGAGTTAAGGGTATACATTACCTACGTTTTGATGAGATAGCCATGCCTCAGGATGGCACCGTGGAGGGAGTTCACCCATCAGACTATGGGATGAGGGTATACGCTGATGCCTACATCAAAAAACTATCTAAAATTATTAATTAAATTTGTATGGAACATTTTGAAAATCACCATAAAGAACTTTTTTCGGAGAGCGCCATATCGGTTGGTAAAGGCATAGCACAACCACCAGTGCTCAACCCCTATTTTATCCGCTCGCGCAAGCGCAACCTCACGGTTGATGACTATGTGGAGGGGATACTCTCGGGCAATATCACCATTCTAAGTCGAGCCATCACCCTTATTGAGAGCCTGCTGCCCGAACATCACGCTTTGGCCCAACTGATTATCGAAAAGTGTTTGCCCCACAGTGGCCACTCCATTCGTATCGGTATTACTGGTGTGCCTGGAGCTGGAAAATCTACATTTATTGAGGCCATTGGTGGTAAAATAACCTCAATGGGCCATAAGTTAGCCGTGCTGGCCATAGACCCATCGTCTGAGCGCAGTAAGGGTTCTATTTTGGGCGACAAAACACGTATGGAGACCTTGGTACACGACCCAAAGGCCTTTATTCGCCCCAGCCCTTCGGCTGGTTCTTTGGGCGGTGTGGCTCGTAAAACTCGAGAGACAGTCGTGTTATGTGAGGCTGCAGGTTTTGATGTAATTTTTATTGAAACCGTCGGTGTTGGACAGAGCGAAACAGCTGTACACTCAATGGTTGACCTGTTTTTATTGCTCCAAATTTCGGGAGCAGGCGATGAGTTACAGGGCATCAAACGAGGTATCATGGAGATGGCTGATGTGATTGCTATAACCAAAGCCGATGGGGCAAACATCGAACGCGCTGAATTGGCTAAAGCTCATTATGTCAATGCACTACAACTGTTTCCAATGCCACTGTCTGGTTGGAAGCCTAGGGTTTACACCACCTCAGCCACCGAGGGAATCGGACTTACTGAGTTATGGGGAGGCATTGATGATTTTCTGAAATTCACCAAGAAAAATCAGTACTTCACCGAGAACCGAGCACGCCAAGCCAAATATTGGATGTACGAGACTATAAACGCAGCACTGAGTGAGAATTTCTATAAATCACCACTCATTGAGCCTCTTTTAGGGCAATATGAGCAGGCTGTACTAGAAGATAAAATGAGTAGTTTTACAGCTGCAGCTGAACTACTTAAGATATATACAAAAAATTAATTAAAATAAAAACCACAAAAATCATGGTCAATAGGTGGTTTTTTATTATCTTTGCAGGCCGAAAATCTTAAACGAAGATTTGCTTGAGGCCCAGATGGTGAAATTGGTAGACACGCTACTCTCAGAAGGTAGTGCCGGTTGCGGTGTGCAAGTTCGAGTCTTGTTCTGGGCACGTTCAATAGGCTGATAACACGATAGTTATCAGCCTATTGTGTGTTTTTGACCCATATGTATTTTTCCAAGAGTTAGGTTCGTTGTTGTGAATTTGGAAATTAATTCATAGCTTTGTAGCTAATAAACGTTCCCCAAAAAACATCAAAGATAAAAAATATGAAAATTATCGTTTTGGCCAAGCAGGTGCCCGACACCCGCAATGTTGGCAAAGATGCTATGAAGGCCGATGGCACAGTTAATCGTGCTGCGCTTGAGGCAATCTACAACCCTGAAGATTTGAATGCTTTGGAACAAGCCTTGGTGCTCAAGGACTCCAATGAAGGTTCAACAGTCACCATCCTAACCATGGGCCCTCCACGCGCTGCAGAGGTTATTCGCGAAAGCATGTTCCGTGGAGCCGACAGCGGAGTCTTAGTCACTGACCGTAAATTTGCTGGAGCCGATACACTGGCCACAAGTTATACTTTGGCTGCGGCCATCCGTAAGATGGGGGCAGACGTAGTAGTTGCTGGTCGACAAGCTATTGACGGTGATACAGCTCAAGTGGGGCCACAGGTGGCCGAAAAATTAGGTATGCCTCAAATCACATATTGTGAACAGATTATCAGCAGTTGTGATAAGGAGATTGTTATCAAACGTCGTTTGGAACACGGTACCGAAGTGGTAAGCTCTACCCTGCCTGTGGTGATAACCGTCAACGCCTCAGCTCCAGAGTGCCGTCCTCGTAATGCTAAATTGGTGCTTAAATACAAACACGCCAAAACAGTAAGCGAAGTGCAGGAACTCAAAGAGGATTATTATTTGGCTCTGCGCACGGACCGTTGCTACCTAGGTATTACAGAATGGGGAGCTTCTGATTTAGATGTTGATGCCCAACAATTGGGTCTAAGCGGCTCGCCAACAAAGGTTAAGAAGATTGACAATGTGGTCTTTGCAGCCAAAGAGAGTAAAAAAATAGGCTCTTCGGATACTGATATATCTCTGCTTATGAAAGAGCTTATCTCGTCACACACAATCGGTTAACCACCATAACGCTTAATTCTAAATTCTTAATTCAAAGATGAATAATATATTTGTATACACGGAACTCGAAGGCAACAAGGTCGCTGATGTATCGTTGGAACTGCTGACCAAAGCTCGTTCTTTGGCCACGCAATTGGGTTGCAAGGTGGAGGCACTGGCCATAGGTCACAACATAGCTGGCATAGAAAAAGAGTTGGCCAAATATGGTGCCGATGTGGTGCACGTGGCCGATGACAAGGTGCTTGCCCCATTCCGTACGCTCCCCCATTGTTCCATTATTTGTGGCATTTTCAAAGCTGAGCAACCTCAGATTGCTCTCTTTGGAGCCTCAAGTTTGGGACGTGACTTGGCCCCACGTGTCAGCTCAGCTCTACATAGTGGACTAACGGCAGACTGCACTTCGCTCGAAATAGGTGACCATACAGATGCTCGTAATGGCAAGGAATACAAAAATTTACTCTACCAAATTCGACCTGCCTTTGGAGGCAATATCATAGCCACGATTGTCAACCCAGAATGCCGTCCTCAGATGGCAACCGTACGCGAAGGTGTTATGAAGATGGAGCCTTTGGCTGTGGCAAAAAAGGCTGAAGTCAAAGTGGTGGACTTTAAAAAATATCTTAAGGATACCGACCTGGCCGTAAAAATCATTTCACGCGAGGTACAGCAACGCAAAATCAATATAAAAGGTGCACCAGTTATTGTAGCTGGAGGCTATGGGATGGGGAGTAAAGAAAATTTTGAACTACTCAGAAAACTAGCCGACACCTTGGGTGGTGAACTTGGAGCTTCGCGTGCCGCTGTGGATGCAGGTTTTGCCGAACATGCTCGTCAAATTGGCCAAACTGGCACAACAGTTCGTCCTAAACTGTACATCGCATGTGGTATCTCAGGACAAATTCAGCATATGGTAGGGATGGATGGCTCATCAATGATTATCAGCATCAACACCGACCCTGAAGCCCCTATCAATAAGATAGCCGACTGGGCTATCACGGGTGATGTGATGGAGGTGGTTCCAAAACTGATAAAATTCTATAAAGAGAACACGAAATAATACTTAGAAGATAATGGCTAACTTTTTCACAGACAATAAAGACCTTCAGTTCCAATTGGAACACCCTATGATGCGCCGACTAGTGGAGCTCAAGGAACAAGGCTATCGCGATGCAGCAAAATACGATTATGCACCAGTGGATTTCGAGGACGCGATGGACTCATACCGCCGTGTGCTGAGTATCATAGGTGAGGTTTGCGCTGACACTTTAGATATCAATGCCGAAGGTGTTGACACCACGGGACCACGGGTCGAAAACGACCGAGTAATATATGCACAAGGTACAGTCCAAAATCACGAAATGCTTACCAAAGCTGGGGTCTACGGCATTTCACTACCCAGAAAATACGATGGACTCAACTTTTCACTCATCCCATATGTAATGAGTTGCGAGTTGGTATGTCGTGCTGATGCGGGTTTTGGTAATATCTGGGGGTTGCAGGATTGCGCTGAGACCCTACATGAATTTGCCTCGGAACAGATTAAGGATGAATATCTACCCTTAATTGCCAAAGGAGCCACCGCGGCTATGGACCTTACAGAACCTGATGCAGGTTCCGACCTACAGGCCGTAATGCTCAAAGCAACTCCAGACCCTAAAGTAGAAGGACAGTGGCTTTTGAATGGTGTTAAACGTTTTATCACCAATGGTGATGGAGATATCTCTTTGGTGCTGGCTCGGTCAGAAGAAGGGACCTCAGACGCTCGCGGACTCTCACTTTTTGTTTACGACAAAAAACATCTATGTGTAAAGGTACGTCGTATTGAACACAAAATGGGTATCATTGGCTCGCCTACTTGCGAATTGGTCTTTACTAACGCTCCAGCTCGTTTGGTGGGAGACCGTAAAATGGGACTCATAAAATACGTTATGGCACTGATGAATTCAGCCCGTTTGGGTATTGGTGCTCAATCTGTTGGCATAATGGAAGCTGCTTATCGCGAGGCTCTTAAATACGCCAATGAGCGAGAACAATTTGGTAAGCCTATTATTCAATTTGCAGCCGTATCGGAATTATTGACCAACATGAAGGCTCGCTTACAGGCCTCACGTGCTCTGCTTTATGAAACGGCACGTTTTGTAGACGTTTACAAAAACTATTTCCACATTGAAAAAGAGCGTAAATTGGAAAAAGAGGAGCGCGAACAGATGAAAATTTATATGCGTAAAGCTGATGCTTTCACCCCGCTACTCAAACTTTTTGCCAGTGAATACGCTAACTCTGTCTGCTATGATTCGCTGCAGATTCATGGTGGCTCAGGCTTTATGAAAGATTACGCTATTGAACGTTACTCACGCGATGCACGCATCACAACCATCTACGAAGGAACATCCCAGTTGCAGGTCGTAGCTGCTTTAGCTGGTGTGGTCAAGGGGTCACTATTGGCTCAGATTATGGAGTACGAGGCCATCACTCCTACGGCAGAAACACAACATCTATATGATGTATTGGTGGATATGCGTAAATGTTTTGAAAGTTCGACGCATACTGTGCAAGAATCAGCCAACGCTACTCTGCTCGATTTCCACGCGCGTCGTCTGGTTGAGATGGGTGGATACATTGCCATGGGCCATCTTATGCTTCAACAGGCCGCCTCTGATGCCGAGGCTTACCATGTTTCAGCTGTAGCCTTTATCAAAGAAGGACAAAGTAAATGTGCGGCCTATTCAACTTATATCAAGGAGTTTAATGTTGATGAATTAGGACTTTTCGTTTAAAAGATAGACTAAAGATAGCAGAGCCTCTACCACGTAATGTGATAGAGGCTCTGCTATCTTTTAGTCCGATTTAAAGCAGAAACGCAAACCCACCTGGGGCAATACCTACGCTAAATGATGAGAGCAAAACACCCGATGAAGCAGAGTAACGGTAAACGACACCATTCTGCTTAAAGTCAATGGCATCAGCTAAATATAAATCCCCGTCAATAGGGTGCACACCCATAGAGTAGAATGAATGCGACTCGGCCCGAATAAAAGGCTCAGTAGGAAGCTTTATTGCCTTATAATCTAGGCGGTAAATATCGCCACTCATGTAATACATTGTTCGCCTATCACCACTCATTACCATCTTGTGCATCAGAGCTGTACCACGAGGAACCTCTAGTGATAGTGTAATGTTCATAGTAGTGGGGTCAAGCCGCACAATTCGAGGATTCTCATAACCCGTTGGATTACCGGCATAACCACCATCAGTCATAGTCCATAAGGAACCAGAGGCATCCATATAAAGACACATGGGCTGTACACCCACCTCGGTGGATGCAACTATTTTGTCAGTACGAGTGTCTATTTTGACAATACGCTTGCCATAGCTCCAGCAATTTACATAGATATACTCCCCAGAACAAACCATCATCTCACCCGTTAGACCATCAGGCAAAGTAATAGATGAGGTTAACTGTAAAGTCGTAGGGTTAAAAATGTTAATTTCAGAACTCATGACATTGGTAATATATCCCTTCTCTTTGTGCACAATATGGATATAACGTGGTGAATTAAGCCCTGTGATTTTATCTGTTAGCACCCCCGAGAGAGGGTCAATAACAAAGACTTTACCCGAGCCACTGATGGCTAACCACCCACGCCCATCATAAAGAGTTAAAGAGGTTGGCGAATCACCTAATGGTATAGAATTTGCATTCTTAAAAAAATTGGGCCTCGACTCTCCTGTTTTAGAATTGTAGAGCGTTAGCGAACCATTGGAAGCCATATAAGTACCCTCGCACAGCACGTACACATCGCCCAAAATAGGCGGTTGGTCAGTGGCAGTGTTCTTTGAACAACTTAGCACAATGGTTGAAAGCAACAATAATGTTACTGCTGGCACCATTCCGTAAACCGCGCGGAAAGAGGCCTTTGTGAAGAATAGCTTCATCAGGTAAAGTTTGTGTGGCAGGTTTTCTGGCTTCTCTTCTCCTTTTTGTGGAAGCCTTCCCAACTCAATAAACAAAGAGTCAGTGGCTTGATTTCCGAAGGATTTGGCACGGAAGAGTTACAGCAGCGGGTACTGTTCCTGATTTTAACAGGATTCCCTTGAACCACAATTAATAATATATGGAGCAAAGATAAGAAAAATTTCCGTACCTTTGACCAATAATTTCAATTAAAGCAAAATGAAGAACCCTTTTAAAAAGAAAAAAATAACTCTAGAGGTTGATATAGTTGAACTCCGTCACCTGCTTTTCGAACTCTTTTCGGCCAATCCTTCTCAGGATTACAACCTTAAACAGGCTGCCATGCGTGTTGAGTTGGGAGAAAAATCATATCGCCAAACCATTGAAGCTATTCTTGAGGATATGGTTCAACAGGGGGTCATAGAGCTTATCGACAAGGGGAAATACCGCCTTACACGTCGTCAGATGCCCAAAATAACTGGGCGGGTCGATATGACATCCTCAGGTATGGCCTTTATAGTGGTTGATGGGGCTGGCCCAGCTGATAAAGATATTGTGGTTGAGGAGCGTAACTTACACCACGCCATGCACGATGACAAGGTGGAGGTGGCAATTATAGGCCGTCGCCGCGATGGACGTAAAGAGGGTGAAGTCCTTCAGATTTTAGAACAGAAAAAACGGACCTTTGTAGGTCGCATAGAGGTGAGCGAAAAATTCGCTTTTGTCATTGTTGATTCGCGTCGTGTACCATGTGATATATTCGTTCCTATGCGTGCCACGGGTGGAGCTCAGAATGGTCAAAAGGTAATTGTTAAGGTCACTGAGTGGCCAGAAACTTCTAAAAATCCACTAGGTGAGGTGATAGATGTGCTTGGTAATGTTGGCGACAACAACACCGAGATGCACGCCATTTTAGCCGAATATGACCTACCTTACTCTTTCCCCGAGGAACTTGAAGAGCAGGCCGCAAAAATCAAGGACAAGATTCTGAAGAGCGAAATAAAACGACGTCGTGATATGCGAGGTGTGACCACATTTACCATTGACCCAGCCGATGCCAAAGACTTTGATGATGCCCTTTCGCTACGTAAATTAGACAATGGCAATTGGGAAGTAGGTGTCCATATTGCAGACGTAACACACTATGTACAACCAGGCGATGCCATAGATAAAGAGGCCATAGAACGAGCAACAAGCGTCTACTTGGTTGACCGTACCATACCTATGTTACCCGAGAAACTATCCAATTTTCTCTGTTCATTACGCCCCAACGAAGAGAAACTCTGTTTTTCAGCTATTTTTGAACTTGATGACCAAGCTAAGATGGTTGATGAGTGGTTTGGACGCACTGTTATATGTTCCGACCGCCGCTATGCTTACGAAGATGCTCAAAAGATTATAGAGGCTGACCAAGGCTCAGACGAAATTGAACAAGCTACCCTAACACTTCATAAATTGGCTCAGCAATTACGCGCTGACCGTTTCGCTCACGGCTCAATCGGTTTTGAGCGCGATGAGGCCAAATTTATACTCGACGAGACAGGTAAACCTACGGGCGTTTACTTCAAGGAGCAAAAGGAAAGCAATCAACTCATCGAAGAGTTTATGCTTCTGGCTAATCGTAAGGTGGCTGAATTTGTTGGTAAGAAAAAAGCAGGGCAAAAGGCCAAGACATTTATCTATCGTGTGCACGACACACCAAACGAAGAAAAATTCGAGAAATTCAAAGGCTTTATCAGTCGCTTTGGCTTTTTCATTAAGGCCGAGCGAGGCAAGGCTGTGGCTAAGGAACTCACCAAAGTGTTGCAAAAGGTTAAGGGAACGCCCGAGGAAAATCTTATCTCAACCTTGGCCATCCGTTCCATGGCTAAGGCAACTTATACAACTGAAAACATTGGCCACTACGGCCTTGCTTTCGACTACTACACCCATTTTACATCACCCATCCGTCGTTATCCTGATATGATGGTACACCGTCTGTTGCAACAATACCTAGACGGAGGCAAAAGCGCACCACGCGATGAGTACGAGCAACTATGCGAGCATAGTTCAGCCATGGAGATTCGTGCGGCTGAGGCCGAACGTGCTTCAATTAAATACAAAATGGTAGAATATATGATAGACCGTGTGGGGTCTGAATTCGATGGCGTAATTTCAGGTGTCACAGAATGGGGTATTTATGTGGAGTTGGAAGATACTAAAATCGAAGGGATGGTGGCATTACGCGATATGGCCGATGACTTCTATAGCTTCGATGGCGAAACATATGCAGCTGTGGGGCAGAAGAGTGGCCGCCGCTTTACCCTTGGAGATGTAGTACGCATACGAATCAAGCGTGCCGACCTGCAACGTAAACAACTCGACTTCGAGATGATGGGCATGATAGATTTCCGCACTCGCGCCTTCACTGCACTACCCGAGGCCGACCTTAGCCTAAAAGCTCCATCGCATTATGAGAGACGTCGTCCTCAAGCAGGGGGTGGCAAAGGTAGACAAAGAAGACGATAAGACTCAGCTTTAGAGTTGTTTTAAATTGTAAAACAACCTCTTAGAAAAAGATAAAAACGATGAATAAATTACGAGAAATTTGGAGTAATAAGTGGGTGAGGTTTTCATTGGTAACCACCATTTATCTATTGTGGTTTGTGGTGTGGACAGCCAATTTGTGGTGGGTATTTGGGGTGGCTCTAATATATGACTACTACATAAGTCACTTGATGGACAAAGCTTTTATGAATCGCTACCGTGCTTTTAAGGCTAACCATCGTTCCATAAAAACAGTGGCCGAGTGGGTCGAGGCAATGCTTTTTGCCGTGGTGGTGGTGGTACCGCTCAAACTCTATTTTTTCAATCTTTATGTCATCCCGAGCTCTTCGATGGAGAATACTCTGCTCATTGGCGATTATCTTTTTGTTGACCGTTTAGCTTATGGCCCCAAGATGCCCAACACCCCTATTGCTTTCCCTTTTGTGCAACACACGTTGCCCCTAACCGAAAACACTCCATCGTTTGTGGATTGGATTCAGTTCGATTACAAACGACTCAAGGGGTACAGTGCTGTGCAACGTGGCGACGTGGTAGTCTTTAACTTCCCGGCGGGCGATACCGTGGCACTTATTGAACCAAATGCCACCTACTACGACCTAACACGTAACTTTGGCTACGACAATGTCCACCGCCAGAGCAAAGTAGTATATCGTCCAGTGGATAAACGTGAAAATTATATAAAACGGTGTGTAGGCATTGCTGGCGATACGCTGCAGGTGAGAAATGATACTATCTATATTAATCACATTCGCCAAAGTTTGCCTCGCACAGCAATTCTCGAACAAATGGAGCCACAACTAGCCACCGATGCTGTATTCCCTCACGATACGGTACTTTTTCCTTGGAATCACAAAAATTACGGCCCAATTTGGATACCCCAAAAAGGTGCCACTGTGGAACTTACCATAGATAATCTACCTCTTTACGTGCGAGTAATTAAGAATTACGAGAACAACGCCTTAGAGGTCAAAGATGGTGCTATATATATTAATGGACAACTTTCTACAAGCTACACATTCCGCATGAACTACTATTTTATGATGGGAGACAACCGTGACAATTCGCTCGATAGCCGTTTTTGGGGATTTGTACCTGAGGACCATATTGAAGGCAAGGCCAGCTTTGTTTGGCTGTCAATTACGCCAGGTAAAAATATATTTACTGGTATGCGTTTAGATAGAATGTTCCGCTCAATCAAATAGTGTTGCCCTATAATGAACGATTTTAGGCTTAGGGTTTTTATTTCGGTAGCTCAAAATCTAAGTTTCACAGCCGCTGCAAATGAACTCAACATTTCGCAACCTGCTATTTCAAAACACATTCAGGAGCTGGAAAATATGTATCACATCCAGCTCTTTGAACGTAACGCTGGTTCAATACGCACTACTCATTTTGGCGATATTTTTCTCAAACACGCCCTATCTATAATTGAAAGTTATCGAACCCTTCAATTAGAGATGAATCTATTAACTCAAAATTTCAAAGGGGAACTTCATATTGGAGCCAGCACTACCATAGCTCAGTATGTTATTGCCCCAATTATCGCTAAGTTTATTGTTCGTTTTCCTGATATCAGAGTGTCGCTTATGGGCGGCAATACGCGACAAATCGAGCGTGCATTGAGCGAACATCGCATAGATATAGGGCTTATCGAGGGACGCTCGCGCCGTTCAGCCTTGCGTTACTCTCACTTTATGAACGATTCTTTAGTGGTGGTTACTGCTGCTTTAACGTCAATACCAGCTACAATTTCATTATCCCAACTGTCACTTTTACCACTAGTACTACGCGAAGTTGGCTCAGGAACATTGGAAGTTATTGAGCGTACACTGGCTGGACACGGTCTAAAACTATCCTCGATGAACATTATATTGCACATGGGTAGCACCGAAAGTATAAAACAATTTTTATGTCACAGCAGCTCCTTTGCCATTGTCTCTGTAGTGGCCGTCGAGCGAGAAATAGCCTCTGGGCTACTGAAAGTTGTAAAGATTGAAGGCGTTGATTTTGAACGTGAATTTGCCTTTGTATCCCTGATGGGCGTAAGTGGGGAGTTGGGTGTGGTAGCCGAGAAATTCGAGCATTTTGCCGAAGTGTATAACCAAAAGTTATAGTAGATAAAAAAACAGTATTGGCATAAGTGCCATATTAGCTTTACTTTTGCATCGTCTTAAAAAATTAAAGCCTATGCAAAAGCTACTCTTTTTTCTACTTGTAATCTTCTCACTCTTTGTGCCACCAGCCGTGGCTCTCTTTGCTGGTATAGCCTATGCCCTACTCTATGGTTCTCCATACCTGGCCATAGGCAAAAATATCTCTAAATTTTTGCTCCAAGCCTCGGTCGTTGGGTTGGGCTTTGGCATGAACCTTCACTCATCGCTTGAGGCTGGACGAGAGGGAATGCTCTTTACAATCATCTCTGTTACTGGAGTTATGATTGTGGGCTATATTCTGGGCCGTTATCTGCATATCGAACCACGCATGGCTCATATGATATCTTCGGGGACTGCCATCTGTGGAGGTAGTGCGATAGCAGCTATCGCTCCTGTGGTGGGGGCTAATGAAAATGAAACCTCTGTTTCGCTCTCTGTTATTTTTACACTCAACGCCATCGCACTGTTTATTTTTCCTCCATTGGGCCATCTCTTTGGACTCTCGCAGATACAGTTCGGCACATGGGCAGCCATTGCCATCCATGATACTAGCTCAGTAGTTGGCGCGGGTGCAGCCTATGGCGAGCAGGCTCTAATGGTGGCTACCACCGTCAAACTTATGCGTGCGCTATGGATAATTCCGCTGGCCTTGGTCTCGATGTTATTTTTCAGAGCTGGTGGGCACAAAATTTCAATACCATGGTTTATATTTCTTTTTATTGCAGCCATGATACTCAACACCTACCTACCACTACCCACTGTAATGAACCAAATCATATCACAAGCCTCACACTGTGCCTTGAGTCTGACACTATTTTTAATAGGTAGCGCGCTATCACTCAAGGCCCTGCGCAGCGTAGGCCTGCGACCTGTGGTTATGGGTGTGATACTCTGGGTAGTGATATCAACCGTCACACTATTAGTTATACTTTAGTGTAATTTCTTACCGATACGACGATAGATAAAACCTTCGTTCTCAAGCTCTTGTTGATTATAGATATTACGTCCATCAACCACCACATTACCCCTCATTACTCCCCTAGTTTGACACCAATTTGGTAGACGGAATTGCCGCCACTCTGTCATCAAAGCCAAAGCATCAGCACCAGTGGCAGCCTCAATTTTATCATCACAATAGACTACGCTACGACCCAGAGAACGCTCAGCCTCATGCATGGCCACAGGGTCGTAAACACGCACCTCAGCCCCACCTTTTAGTAAACGGTCAATGACCACCAAGGCTGGAGCCTCGCGCATATCATCAGTATCTGGTTTGAATGACAAGCCCCAGATAGCCACCACTTTATCTTTCACAGAACCGCCCAAGGACTCAACTAACTTATCAAAGACAACCCCCTTTTGGGTCTCGTTGACTGCCTGCACCGCCTCTACTATATTCATTCTACACCCAAAATCTATAGCCGTATGGCACAAAGCGCGTACATCCTTTGGAAAACACGAGCCGCCATAGCCCGAGCCTGCATAGAGAAATTTACTACCGATACGTACATCTGAACCTATGCCACGTCTAACCAGTTCGCTATCGGCCCCCACATGTTCGCATAAATTGGCTATCTCGTTCATAAAACTGATGCGGGTGGCCAACATCGCGTTGGCCGCGTATTTGGTAAGCTCAGCCGAGGCAACGTCCATAAATATAAAGCGGTCACTGTTGAGCATAAATGGTTTATATAGACGTTCCAAAATATCATGAGCACGTGTCGACTCCACACCCACCACTACCCTATCTGGCGACATAAAGTCCTTAATGGCGGCACCCTCTTTCAAAAATTCAGGATTACTGGCCACATCAAAAGGTATATTCACCCCACGGATATCGAGCTCCTGCTGTACCACATCGCGCACCTTGGCAGCCGTACCAACTGGCACTGTACTCTTGGTAACTAACAGAAAATATTTCTTGGCATAACGCCCCACTGAATGCGCCACTTCAAGCACATATTTTAAATCGGCCGAGCCATCCTCGTCTGAAGGTGTGCCTACGGCCGAGAAAATCACTTCACAATTGGGTAATACCTCAGGCAGAGAACTCGAGAAACTCAGCCTTTTTTCGCTCACATTTTTGGCCACAAGAGCCTCAAGCCCAGGTTCATAAATGGGCATAATACCATTTCGCAGATTTTCAATTTTTTGGCGGTTAGTGTCCACGCAAACGACCGTGATACCCATTTCGGCAAAACACGCACCACTTACCAAGCCTACGTATCCAGTGCCAACAACTGCTATTTTCATATTTATCAAAATTATTATATCACAAATTTAATAAAATTTATGTAAATAAGAAAAATTTTATCATTATCATTATTTCTTCTTACCTTTGTAACTTCAATTTTAAAACACAAAAAGACGATGAGTTATCTATTCACATCAGAATCTGTATCGGAAGGCCATCCCGACAAAGTATCGGACCAAATCTCAGATGCCATACTCGATAAATTTTTAGCCTCAGACCCTAACTCTAAAGTAGCCGTTGAAACTCTATGTACCACAGGCTTGGTGGTAGTGAGTGGTGAGGTCAAAAGTGATGCCTATGTTGACATTCAAAATACTGTTCGCTCGGTAATCGAACGCATTGGTTATACCAAGGCCGAATATATGTTCGAGAGTAACTCCTGCGGCGTACTTTCAGCTCTGCACGAACAATCACCCGACATCAATCAGGGTGTAGAACGTTCAGAAGCCGAAGAACAAGGAGCTGGAGACCAAGGGATTATGTTTGGTTTTGCCACCAACGAGACAGCCAGTTATATGCCAGCCACCATTATGCTCTCGCATATTATCCTTCAGGAACTTTCAGCTATGCGTCGTCGTGGCGAGCAGATGACATATCTGCGTCCCGATGCCAAAAGTCAAGTTACCATTGAACACTCCGATGACGGGGCTCCAAAAAGAGTACACACAATTGTAGTTTCGACCCAGCACGACCCTTGGGTCAGTTTGGAGCAGATACGTACTGACGTTAAGACCATACTTATGCCACGTGTCAAAGAACGTTTGACAGAAAACGGTGATAAGTTGGTTAACTTGATTGACGACAATTATATCCTACACGTAAATCCCACAGGCAAATT
>JAVVSB010000009.1:53540-53985 GCA_036654415.1 Mucinivorans sp.
CTGGTGACACAGGCCTCACGGGTCGCAAAATTATTGTTGACACCTACGGTGGGCGTGGAGCACATGGTGGTGGAGCTTTCTCGGGCAAAGACAGTTCTAAAGTTGACCGTTCGGCAGCCTATGCTGTACGCCACATTGCCAAAAACATGGTGGCGGCAGGTATCGCACCTCAGGTGCAAATTCAAATTGCCTACGCCATTGGCGTGGCACGTCCAATAAGTGTCTTTATCAACACATTCGGCAAAGCTAAAGTAAAGATAAGCGATGGAGAGATTGCCGAAAAAATCAGTAAATTATTTGATTTGCGTCCTGCAAAAATTGTAGAACGTTTCGGTCTTAAAAATCCTATCTTCTCGCCCACGGCAGCCTATGGCCATTTTGGTCGCGAACCATACACCGAAATTGTGGATGGACGTAAGCTGGAATTCTTTGCTTGGGAAAAACT
>JAVVSB010000010.1:0-46151 GCA_036654415.1 Mucinivorans sp.
TGACCATTAAACGAATGTTGCTGTTTTTCACGCACCATTTTGACCATTAAGCCAAATTTTGAGAACAAATTAAAACAGCCTTTTATCGTAAATTAGTATCCTGTTTTTATAGTACTATGCCTCTAAAAAATTTCTCGGCCAGCAGTGTCCCCTCTGGTTCGCTACGCAGGTAGGCCACCATAAAGTACCATAGACGGTCACCCGAGACCACCATCACAGCTCTGAATTCGTAGGCCTGGGTTTCGATTAAATAACTTCCCGAGAACATTCGGGCATCGGTGGTTCCTATTTTGTAGTCGCTTGGTATGCACTGAAAGCCCTGGAGAACGTTACCAGAGACAATAGACTGCAACACCTGTTCGGTGCCTTTTGTGCGGTCGACTCCAAAGTCGGGAACATAGTCTATGCAGAGTGCTGTGATGCTGGCCACCGACTCTTTTGACCATCGGCGCGAGTTTATCCGCTCCACCTTCATGGAGCTATCTGTGGCTAGGCTATCGCCAGAACTCTCCAACATAAAGGGGAATTTAAGTGTGGCGTGAATATCTTCGTAGTAGTTTAGTCGCCAGTTGTCAGCCATTATTGACTTTATCGAGGCTGCGTCGCCCACCCCACGTAGTAGCCACATGCTGCTGAGTACCAACCCCATGGCCACTACAGCCAAAGTCAGGGCTAATAGCAATCGCTTGATATTGAGCGAGCGTCCACTTCGGCGTGTAATGCGGCGTTGTTCGCTTAGCCCTCCCATGGCCAGTGAATTGACGCAAACCTCAGAGAGGTACTCCTGGTATGAGGCCTTGGGATTCTTGGTACGGTAGGCCTCGTAGGAGTTATCCATCTTGTGGCGACATTCGGGGCAGAGCACCATATATTGGCTCTTGAGTTGCACCAGACGACCACAATGGTTACACTTTATGTAATATTTATTTTCCATTGTCTGCAAAATTACTACTTTTGAGCTAAAATCCACCGAAAATATGACAATAGGCGAAAAAGTTTCTCTGCTGCCCACCTCCCCTGGGGTCTACCAGTTTTTAGATAGTTCGGGCACGATAATCTATGTGGGCAAGGCCAAGAGTCTGCGCCATCGGGTGAGCTCCTACTTTGCCCCTTCGGCAGACCATCCACCCAAGGTTCAGGCTTTGGTGCGTCAGGTGGTTGACATCCGCCATACGGTGGTCTCTACCGAGCAAGATGCTCTACTACTGGAGAATAACCTTATCAAGGAGCTTCAACCCCACTACAATATTCTGCTCAAGGATGCCAAGAGTTACCCATGGATATGTATCTCTCAGGAACCCTTTCCGCGTATCTTTTCTACGCGTCGCTTTATCAAGTCTGTTGGCGAATATTATGGTCCATACTCCAGTATTTCCACCCAGCGTACGGTTTTAGAGCTTATCAAGGGGTTATTTCCCATTCGCTCATGCCATCTTAACCTGGGGGCTCAGCAGATTGCCCGTGGTAAATATAGTCTCTGTCTGGAGTATCATATTGGCCAGTGTCGCGGAGGGTGTGTGGGTAAAGAGAGCGAACAGGAGTATGGCCGTTATATTGTCGCTGCGCGCGAGATACTGAAAGGTGACTTGAGTTTGGCTACCGATTTTTTTGGAGCTCAGATGGTGAAACTCTCCGCTCAGCTCAAATTTGAACAGGCCGAAAAGGTCAAAAATAAATTGCGCCTACTGGAGGATTACTCCCACCGTTCGGTTATCGTGAGCCCCACCTTGGGCAGCCTTGATACGGTATACATACTTAGTGACCAGGGGCTTAATTTTTGTAACCACTTGCGTGTGCGCCAGGGGGCAATCATCAGCAGTTATACCTTCGAGTTGCGAGCCCTACTCGACGAAACGCCACAAGAGCTCTTGGCTTTTGCCCTGAGCAATATTGAGAGCCTCTCTGGGCGTGAGGTGGTGGTTCCTTTTTTGCCAACCCAAGATGACGAGCAGCTCTCCATTCGCCTTACAGTGCCACAGCGTGGCGACAAACTCCGTCTGTTGGAGCTTTCGGAGCGCAACTGTCGCCTGGCACGGCTCGAAAAACTAAAATATATGGAGAAGAGTGACCCCGAGCAGCACACTACACGCCTGATGAACAAGATGCGTACGGAGTTGGGTCTGAACGTCGAGCCGCGCCATATTGAGTGTTTTGATAACTCCAATATTCAAGGTAGTTCGCCCGTGGCCTCGTGCGTGGTGTTTCGCGATGGCCGTCCCAGTAAAAAGGAGTATCGCCACTTCAACATTAAAACGGTGGTTGGAGCCGACGACTTTGCTTCGATGCAGGAGATTGTTTTTCGGCGTTATAGACGTCTCTTGGATGAGGGTGGAGAATTGCCTCAGATAGTGCTTATCGATGGCGGCAAGGGGCAGCTTGGTTCTGCTGTTGGGGCTTTGACTGAACTGGGGTTCGAAGATAAGGTCCAGGTCATCGGCATTGCCAAACGTATGGAGGAGCTCTTTTTTGCGGGACACCCCGAGCCTTTATGTCTCGACAAGCGGGGTGAGACCCTGCGTACACTGATGCACCTACGCGACGAGGCTCACCGCTTTGGTATCACCTTCCACCGCCAAAAGCGGTCGTTGGCCTTTTTGCGCTCCTCGCTTGAGGATATTCCCAAATTGGGCGATAGCTCGATTGATAAATTGCTTAAAAAGTACCACACCATTGCACGCATGAAAAAAGCTTCCCAGCAGGAGTTGGCGGAACTTATTGGAGCCCAGCGAGCCCTGAGCTTTATACAATATTTCCAGGATAAGTAGGGTGCTTTTACCCTATCTAAAGGTGTAGAATCGGCCTGAAAGGTAGCTCACCGACACAGTTAGCAGTTGCATAAAGGCGTTTACAATCGAGGGGTAGAAGCCGCAAGTCTCGACCAGTAATTTTAGACCCAAGTAGTTGATACCTACATTCAGAGCCACCACCATAGCATAGCGCACCAGTTGAATTCGTCCTCTAACGGTTGATTTGTCGAAGGCGATATTTCGTGTGAGCCAAAAACCAGTAAAAAAGGTGATAACAAAATTTATCAAAAAGCTCATAATTGGGGCCGATATAACCACTATTCCGAAATCTACATTTTCTTGGTTCAACAAAAAATTATAGATAAACCAATACTGTACAATGCCATAGGCCACATTGGCCCCACCCACCACAGCATAGCGAAAGGTCTGCCGCGGAATAAAGCGGAAAATGGGTAGGTAGAGAGCATCAACAATTCTGGAAATAAAGTGCTTCACGTTTTAAGTAGGGTAAAATACCGCAAATAAGGGTCGTTAATAAATATGGTAAAGAATATGTTTTTTCGCGGCTGGCTATTTCACACAACTGAAATTTACTTGGAGTCAAACAGAGGTCCAACTAAGGAAAGTCAATCTTTAAAAGTACTCATTAGAATTTGTACCTTGCCAGTAGCGTTATACGGTTGTCGAAAGTTGGGCTGTGGGCCTCAGTCATTTGGTAGTAGCGATTCATGTTGGCGGCCCATACGGCCGTTGTGTAGGTGTATTCCAAACCAAAGCTGAGTCCACGATAGTGGTACCAGAGCCTTGGCGCAATGCGGTAGGCCATATCTATTCCACGGCTAGTCACCGTGGCGCGGTTCATATCCACCATCTCTTTGGCCCCTAGATTCTTTTGAAAACCACAAAAAACGCCTGCCTGAAAGCCTTCAAATATTTTGGTCTCATAATCTAACCAAAGCGAGTAGGCCGAGATGGTGGCATAGCCATAATCTTCAGTTGTGGTCACCTGACTCTCTAAGGGGGCGTAGCCGCCCATAATGGCCAGCGGAGATAGGTCCTGCCCCCATATGCCAAAAAGCCGCAGGGCGTGCCCTGAACCAAAGCTGTAACGCATAAAGACAGCTGCATCGAAGCTCACCACCTTTTGTTTTGCAATTGATGAGTCGGCGGTCAGGGTGCGTGGTTTTACCCACTTCACACCACCCACAACTCCAAAGAGTAGTGAGTTGGGGTCGCCAAATGTAAAACGGGCGTGCATATCGGGCAACATAGCGTAACTTTGCCGTTCGCCTTGGGCCCCTCCAAAGAGGGCTAGAGCCACATCAAAGTTCACCATACGTCCTATCTTCTGTCCGTATTGTGCCTGCACAGGACGATTTAGGGGGTTAAATGGTGTGCCGCAACCAAAGAGTACCGTGTTGGGTGACATACTCTCGGGCATGGTTAGGTGCGAGGTCTGCCCCAAGAGCATATAGCGTTTTTTCCAATCCAAGCGGAAGTAAGCGTGGCGCAGACGCAGCACCGAGAGCACCGATTCGGTACTACCCATAAAGTCGGCCTCCACAAAAGCAGTGCCACGTGCGTTCAAAAGTTCGGGCACCCCCACGGTGAAGTTTATCCGCGAGGAGGCTATATTAAAGCGTAGTCGGTTTTGAAAATTTACATCCCCTCCCGCCGAATTATATTCTGGAGCCAGTGGGTAGTTATATTGGAGCCCATTGCCACGGTCGACGGATTTGTAGCTATCGTACATAAAGACCACATCAGCGCGTCCGCCAAAACGGAAACTCACCTTGGTTGAATCTTTCTGCTTCGGGGCTTTTGTTGACGCTGTGGCACTCCCAGCCATGACCAGTAACATTATTATCAATAGAGGTTTCATGGTTCAATAGTGGGGGTTTAATTGTGTATTATTCTTGTTTTGCGACCTGCTTCTCTGCTTTTTTTGCTGCTTTGTCGGCCTGTTTTTCTACGTAGCTTTTCCGTCCAAAAACTGTTATGTTGACATAGCGTTTGGGGTTGAGTTTTATGTCCGTAATTAGGGCCTGCAAGGAAACCACTGTCGAGTCAAGTGCTTGGTAAAGAGCCTCGTCATTGACCAACTTGCCTATATTACCCTCGCCCCTCTCTATTTTTTGGAGTGTGTGAGAGAGGCTTTCGATGGCCGTTGCTGCATTCTCAATCACTGGAGGCAATGTGGCTGTGGCTTTGTTTATGTTGTCGATGGTGTTGTTGAGTTTTGGTGCTGTCTCGCGCAGGCTTTTTGATAACTCGGTAAGGTTACCCACCACGTGCGAAATATTGGCACTCTCTTTTTTAACCAATATATCAAGGTTGGTGGTCAGCGAATTTATGTTGGCCATGGTGGCCTCCAGGTTCTTTACGTTTTTTTGTGATAACACACCATTGATGCCCTCTAAGGCGGCATCCAACTGTCTGTAGAAGGATGATAACTTACCCTTTAGTGACGAATACTCGGCTCCAGCCATCTGGATTATTGATGGTTCAAAAATCGTGGGAATAGTATCTTTGTTTTTAAATTTCTCGTTGCTTTGGCCAAATTGCAGCTCAATATCTTTACCCCCCAGTAGGCTGGTAGAACCAATTTTGGCCTTGGAGTCTCTGGGCACAGGGTACTCTTGTTGCACAGAAATTTTTACAATGATATTTTGGGTTTTAAGGTCCAAATCCACCTTTTCAACCGTGCCGATACGGAACCCTTTTGTCATCACTGGGGCACTGGCCTCTAGTCCATCGGCCGAGTTGAAGACGGCATAAAAGGTCTTGTCGGAACTAAAAATCCTGTTGCTCTTAATAAAATTGATACCCAGATATAAGAACAGGAGCATTACTACTCCAAAGAGACCTATCTTAAGTTCACGTGAAATCTTTTTTTTCATTATTATTTATTAAAATTGATTATTTATCGTGTTCTGTTTCGTGCTTTTTCCAGTGATATTTGTGTGCCTTGGTCGAAGGCTACCACAAAACAATCGTTGAAAGTTTTACGCAACTCAGCCTGCAAATTTAATGCTTCTTTGTAAGAAACAACCTCTCCGATGTAAAATTTATATAAATTTCCTATTTTTTGCTGTTCCACTTGCATTACATAACGGCCAAAGTTTCCTGAATTTATCGACAAAGGGCTTCTCGAACTTTTCACCTGAACCTTATATACCACCTCTTTTTGCTGGCTTGGTACCACTTGTGTAGTGGTGGCCTTTGTGGGCTCGGCAACATAGCCTAATTTTTGTTCTTTAAAAAACTCCACCACCGAGCCGCATAGACACTCTGCTATGGTGGTTACTCCATTTTTTGAGGTCAGAAAGGCACGGTCCGATGAGTTGGAGATAAAACCGACCTCGGTGAGCACCGAGGGCATAGCCGTTCGCCAAAGGACTAGGAATCCAGCTTGTTTAACCCCTTTATCCTTGAGTTCACTCTTGGCGTATAGCCTTTGTATGGTCTGTGCCAACTGTCCGCTACGCTCGGCATAGGCATACTGCATGAGCGAAAATATTATCAGACTTTCGCTTGAATTGGGTTCGTACCCCTCGTAGCGTTCGGTATAGTCGGCCTCCAGGCTCACCACTCCGTTCTCGCGCATGGCCACCTTCAAGTTGTCCTGCCCTTTACCCGGCCCCATGATGTAGGTTTCGGTTCCGTATGGAGTTGAACTCTCTGAGGCGTTGGTATGGATTGAAATAAAAAGGTCGGCCGAGGCCCTGTTGGCTATGTTGGAGCGCTCCGATAGCTCAATAAAACGGTCGTCCGAGCGGGTGTAAATTACATTTAGTGATGGCATTGCCTTGTGCAATAATCGTCCCAACTCCAGGGCTACGGCAAGGTTTATACTCTTTTCGTACACCTTGCCAGAGGTGGCTCCAGGGTCTTTTCCTCCGTGGCCAGCATCAATCACCACCGTATTCTGCTGTTCCTTGGTGGCCCCCAAAATTACCATGGGAACCACTAAAAGTAGTAAAAGTGTAGTAATATGTCGGTATGTGAGTGTCATTTGCAGAAAAATATATACTTTTGCAGATTGTGCTCGTTAATGTTAGCAGTTGTCCATCTTTAGGACAAAATTAATAAAATCATTTGGAATATACTCTTTTTGAGCAGAATTAAATATATAGCTACTTTCGTTGTGTTTCTATGTCTGGCTTTTATAGCTGTGGCGCAGAGCACCGTTGGGCCATCTGAGCATAGCAAGCGCCCGCGGCGCAGCCCTCGTCATATCGTGGTCGACACTCTGCCTAAGGTGGACTCCGTGTTACAAGATACAGTGGCCACTGTAAGACTAGATTCGCTTGGCAGGTTGATTCTGCCCAGTGGAGTTGACTCGGTAAGAGTAGTGGACTCCACTGTTGTGGCCGACTCTGTGGCCACCGACACCATAGCCCCCAAACCGTTTCTGGACAGCCCCATCACGGGCACTAATGCCGACACCCTGCGCTACGACATCAAACACAAGACCATCTATATCCACAAAGATGGTGATATTAAATATCAGGATATGGGGCTCAAGGCCGACTATATCCGCCTGAGTACGGCTACCAAACAGATTCATGCCGAGGGGGTGGTGGTTGACACTGTGGCCAAGAAGCCTACCCGTCCTGTCTTTACTCAGGGGCAGCAGAGCTATGAGGTTGACTCAATGAACTACAATATGGATTCTGGTAAGGCCCTTATTCGCGGTGTTAAGACTAAGGAGGGGGAGGGAACCCTGTTTGGTGGCACAGTCAAAAAGATGCCAGACAATGTGGTGCATATGCACAATGGTCGTTATACGGTTTGCGATGCCGAGTGTCCTCACTTCTACCTTCAGATGACCAAAGGTACCGTTGTGCCTGGTAAGAATACGGTTTTTGGCCCCGCCTATATGGTTGTCGAGGACGTGCCTATCTATTTTTTGGGGGTGCCTTTTGGCTTTTTCCCTCAGAAGCAAGAGCGTAATTCTGGTTTTATCTTTCCTGAAATTGGAGAGGAGCAGGTTAAGGGTTTTTTTATCCGTAACGGGGGTTACTACTTTGCCATCAACGACTATGTCGATTTGCGTATTTTAGCTGGCTGGTACACCTTGGGTAGTTGGCAGGTGGGCTTGGCCTCGAACTACTCCAAGCGCTACACCTTTAGTGGTAACTTTAGTTTTGACTACGCCAGCGACAAGATTGGCGACAAGGATTCGCCCGATTACCAAGAGGCTAAGAATATCAATATCCGTTGGACCCATTCTCAGGACCCTAAGTTCCGTCCCAGCTCCACATTTTCGGCCAGTGTCAACTATTCAAGTTCCACCTATAATAAGTATAATGCTCAGACGATGAACGACTATTTGAGCTCACAAACCTCTTCGTCCATTACCTACCAAAAAAATTGGGCAGGCACACCTTTTTCGCTCTCCATCAACGGTTCGATGTCGCAACACACGCGCGATAGTACCATAACCATGAATCTGCCCAATATCTCGTTCAATGTTGCGCGTATAGCCCCCTTCAAGCGTAAGGTGAGCCTGGGTAAGGAGCGTTGGTACGAGAAAATCTCGTTCACCTACAACTTCGACTTCAAGAATGAGATAAGTGCTCTTAAGGAGAAGTATTTTATGAAAAAAGAGATGTTCGACCAGATGCGTATGGGTATTCACCATACCATTCCTGTTTCGGCCAGTTTTAATGTGCTTCAATATCTCAATATTAGCCCTTCGGTCAACTACAACGAACGGTGGTATTTCCGCCGCATCGACCAGCGGTGGGATAGTAAGAGCGAGTCGGTGATTGCCGATACCACTCGTGGTTTCTACCGTGTCTATAATTATAGTGCATCGCTTAGTTTCAATACCAAGCTCTATGGTATGTACACCTTTGGCAAGAAGAAGCCAGTCTTTTTGCGCCACGTCTTCAGCCCCTCTCTAAGTGCCAACTTTGCTCCCGATTTTGGGACCGAAAAATATGGATATTGGGCTCGTATACAGACCAATGCCGACAGTACTCAGTTTCGAGACTTTTCGCCTTTCTCTCAGGAGATGTATGGTGTGCCAGGACGTGGTAAGACTGCCTCGCTGAGTTTTGCCTTGGGTAATACTCTTGAGCTCAAGGTGCCATCCAAAAAAGATACCACAGGTTACCGTAAGGTTAAGATATTCGAGAGTTTTAATATTAGTAGCGGTTATAACTTCCTGCTCGACTCGCTCAACCTATCGCCCTTTGCGGTGACTGTCTCGACCAACCTCTTCAATAAGTTGCCGCTGAGTTTTTCAGCTCAGTTCGACCCCTATGCTCTGCGCGATGGCCATAAGATTAACCGTTTTTTGGTGCAGGATGGTGGTTTTTTACGCATGACCTCGCTGAGTTTTTCACTTGGTTATAGTCTCCAGAGCAAGGCCAGCCGTAAGAGCGCCGACAACCGCCCAGCCATTAATAACCCACTGAACAATACCAACGACAGGGATATGGCCACTCGAGCGGCAGCGGCCAATGGCCTGTTCGACGACCAAAATATAGCACCTACATCCATCGAGGCGGCGCGTATTGCGGCCAACCAGTACTATGATTTTGCCATTCCTTGGTCGCTAAGTTTTAGTTATAGCTTCAACTATTCCAATTATAATGGCACCCCTGTGGTGCAGCAGTCGGTCAACTTCAACGGCTCGGTCAACCTGACCGAAAAGTGGGCTGTTTCGGGTAGTATTGGTTATGACTTCCAGATGAAAAAGCTCACTCCAGGTACCATTCAGATAACGCGTGATTTGCACTGTTGGCAGATGAGCCTGAACTGGACTCCTGTTGGGTTCCGTCAAAGTTGGAGCTTCCAAATCAACGTTAAGTCAGCCATGCTCTCTGATATGCTTAAGTATAAGAAAGAGAATAGCTTCCTGGATAACTACTACCGTCGATAGAGAGTCTATTTTTTTGTAAAATCTGAGGGGAAGCAACTCATCTGTTCGATGCGATTGCCCTTTAGACGTATCCAACTCTTAAATTCGCGTTGGTCCTGGGTGAGTTCAATTACTCGCGCCCCATTCTCCAGGTTGTTGTACACCGTGTCGCCACCCGTGTAACGTCCGTAGCAGAGTAATATCCCCTGCCAAGCCACTGCATAGTCGTTGTCGTGGTCGTGGCCTACGAAGATACCCATAACGTCACCGCACTCTTTAAAAGCGGCAAATAGCCCCGAGTTTAGTTTAGGTGAGCATGCTATCTCGCGGCGTATGCCACGCATGGTGACACTTTGGTCACTCACGGCCATCTGGTACTCGGGAAGTGGAATGTGGAAAAAGGATAGAGATGGTAGCGGAGTGTTGTTGTTGCTTTTGGTGAAGGCCTGACTCTGTTGGCAGTACCAATTTATCTGGTCGCGCTTTATGTAATCGTAGCCCTCAATGCCTTTAATTTTAGAGTAGCTGTGCGAATCTAAGCAGTAGAGTGCTGCCGCATCGCGCTTTTTGTCCACCGACTTTATGGGCAGAGCATAGTTGGTCCACCCCGACAGTGGTCCATCAGAGCATACCTGGCACAGTGGCATGGTCTGTAAAAAGGCGAAGAGTTTCTCGTGCGAGGCGTCGAATTCGTTGTCGTGGTTGCCAAAGACCATCGTAAAGGGGATGTTGCGCTCCAGAAGTGGGGCAAAGACCTCTTTTAACCCCTCTATGGCCGGTTTTGCAAAGACCACGTCGCCAGTAAAGACCACAAAATTGGGTTTTTCTCTCTCCAACACTTCGGTAATTAGCTCAATGGCTACTGCTGATTTTGGGTTGCCAAATTGGTAGTGTACATCTGTAAATTGTACGATTTTGAATTTATTATCAGTGCCGAATTTTAGCACTTCTCCCTTGGCTGTACTGAAGGCCATAGTACAGAGTAGTACCACCAAAAAATGTTGAATTTTCATGAGAAGAGTTGTTTTTGATGAAAAAAGGGGAGAAGCCTTTCGGCCTATCCCCTTCACTATGTTGTCCTACCAGGATTCGAACCTAGAAAGGCAGCTCCAGAAACTGCAGTGTTACCGTTACACCATAGGACAATACTAAACAATCATAAGTTGACCCACCATGATTCGAACATGGAAAGGCAGTACCAAAAACTGCAGTGTTACCATTACACCATGGGTCAATTCCGTGGCGCAAAGGTAGTGAAAATTTTTTATCGTGCAAATTTTTTAGCGACTTTTTACTGTAATTAATTTTAACTCTCCCTTTTCGGGCATTAAATTTTGTCAGCTTTGGAAAATATACAAAGTAGGTGAAAAATAATTTGGAAATTATCATATATATTGGTAGATTTGTGAACCGAAGCAGATTTTACTTATTACAAAATTTTATAAAAACAATGACACAAACAAAGCGCGTCTACTCCTTTGGCAACAAGAAGGCCGAGGGTAATGGCAAAATGAAAGAGCTTCTTGGGGGAAAGGGTGCTAATCTGGCTGAGATGAACCTCATTGGCATTCCCGTTCCTGCTGGTTTTACAATTACCACTGAGGTGTGCACCGAATTTTTTAAGTTCGGCCAGCAGGGCATCATCGACCTTATCAAGGCCGATGTTGAGGCTGCCATGCATCAGGTGGAACAAGAGATGGGTACCAAATTTGCTGACAATAGCTATCCACTGCTTATGTCCGTGCGTTCTGGTGCGCGTGTCTCTATGCCTGGTATGATGGATACCATTTTGAATCTTGGCCTCAATGACCAAGCAGTTGAGAGTGTGGCCAAAAATAGTGGCAACCCCCGTTTTGCTTGGGATTCTTATCGTCGTTTTGTGCAGATGTATGGTGATGTGGTTATGGGTATGAAGCCTGTTTCTAAACAGGATGAGGACCCTTTCGAGGAGATTATCGACCACATGAAAAAACAAAAAGGTATTGTCCAGGACACCGAATTCACAACCGAAGACCTCAAAGAGATGGTCGTAAAATTCAAGGCTGCAGTCAAGAAACAGACAGGCAAGGATTTTCCAACTGACCCTTGGGAGCAACTTTGGGGTGCAGTGTGTGCTGTTTTCGAGAGCTGGATGAACGAGCGTGCGGTGCTCTACCGCAAGATGCATGGTTACCCTGCCGAGTGGGGTACAGCCGTCAGTGTTCAAGCCATGGTCTTTGGCAATATGGGCGATAATTCGGCAACGGGTGTGGCCTTTACGCGTGATGCTTCGACTGGTGAAAACATATTTAACGGTGAGTATTTAGTCAATGCTCAGGGTGAGGACGTTGTAGCTGGTATCCGTACACCTCAGCAGATTACAATTGAGGGGTCGCATCGTTGGGCTCTCATGCAGGGTATTTCGGAGATAGAACGTAAGTCTAAGTATCCTTCACTGGAGGAGGTTATGCCTAAGGTCTACAAAGATTTATTTGAGACTCAAAAACATCTTGATACCTATTTCAAAGATATGCAGGATATAGAGTTCACCATCCAGGATGGTAAACTTTGGATGTTACAGACTCGCTCTGGTAAGCGTACTGGTGCGGCTATGGTTCGCATGGCCGTTGAGATGCTTGCCGAGGGGCTCATCGACGAGAAGACAGCCGTGTTGCGTGTTGAACCTTCTAAGTTGGACGAATTGCTGCATCCAGTCTTCGATAAATCGGCTTTGGCTGCGGCCGCGGTGCTTACCAAGGGGCTCCCAGCCTCGCCAGGTGGAGCTTCGGGCCAGATAGTCTTTTTTGCTGATGACGCTGCCCATTGGGCCGCTCAGGGTAAGAAGGTGATTCTTGTGCGTATTGAGACCTCGCCTGAGGACCTTAAGGGGATGAATGCTGCCGAGGGTATCCTTACGGCTCGTGGAGGGATGACCTCTCATGCGGCTGTTGTTGCTCGTGGCATGGGTAAGTGTTGTGTCTCTGGTGCTGGTAGTATCATGGCCGATTACAAAGCTCGCACTCTAACCATTGGTGGTAAGGTGTTTAAAGAGGGTGATTGGATTTCGCTTAACGGTTCAACTGGCGAGGTTTACGCAGGTAAAATTGCCACCACCGATGCCGAGATGAGTGGTGATTTTGGCCGTCTGATGGACTTGGCCAAGAAGTATGCCACCATGAAAGTTCGTGCCAATGCCGATACGCCTCACGATGCTGGCGTGGCCTTTGGTTTTGGGGCCGAGGGTATAGGTTTGTGCCGTACCGAACATATGTTCTTCGAGGGTGACCGTATTAAGATAGTACGTGAAATGATTTTGGCTGATGACGAAGAGGGGCGCCGCAAGGCACTCGACAAGTTACTGCCTATCCAAAGAGAGGACTTCGAGGGTATCTTCAAGGCCATGAAGGGGTGCGTGGTTACGGTTCGTCTGTTAGACCCACCTTTGCACGAGTTTGTTCCCCATTTCGAAAAAGAGCAACGTGAGTTAGCTGCTGAATTGGGTAAAGACCTTGACACTATCAAGGCCAAGGTTGAGGCTCTCTCCGAGGTTAACCCAATGTTGGGCCACCGTGGTTGTCGCTTGGGTAATACCTATCCCGAAATCACTGAGATGCAAGCGCGTGCCATTATCGAAGCTGCAATGAATGTTAAGGCTAAGGGTATGGCTGTGAATGTTGAAATTATGGTTCCTTTGGTTGGTAACCATAAGGAGTTACGCTACCAAAAGAATATTATCGACCGTGTGGCTTCCGAGGTGTTTGCCGAGCGTAACGATAAGATAGATTATATGGTGGGTACCATGATTGAGGTTCCACGTGCTGCCGTTACAGCTAATGCTATTGCTGAGGTTGCCGAGTTCTTCAGCTTTGGTACCAATGACCTAACTCAGATGACTTTGGGCTTCTCGCGTGATGACATCGGTAAGTTCCTTCCCGTATATCTGGACAAGAACATTATCAAGGCCGACCCATTCCAAACCATTGATGTTAATGGTGTTGGTCAGTTGGTTCGTGAGGCTGTCTTCAAGGGTCGCTCTATTCGTCCACAACTTAAGTGTGGTATTTGTGGTGAACACGGTGGTGACCCTGCTTCGGTTGAATTCTGCCACTATGCAGGGCTCAACTATGTAAGTTGCTCGCCATTCCGCGTGCCTATCGCTCTGTTAGCTGCAGCTCACGCTGCCATCAAACAAAAATAGAGATATAATAAACATAAGCAAGGGCTGCTCCTCAAAAGAGGGCAGCCCTTGCTTATGTTATATATTATTGTAGTTTTCTACTCTTGTGCCATCACAAAGGCTGCCATCATGGCTGCTCCGTAGGCCAATGCCTGCTCGTTGGGGCAGAAAGCCGCATTATGCAGCGGTGCTCCGCCACCAGTTCCAAGACGGAAAAATAGTGCTTTGTATCGTGCAGCATAGAATCCAAAATCTTCAGCCGTCATACGTTTGGGAATTATCTGCACCCCTGTCTTGCCGAATAGCTTCTCGGCTACGGCCATGGCTTGTTGTGTTAGGCTTGGGTCGTTTATTACACTTGGGTAGCCATCGCGAATATCAACCTGGGCTGTGCAACCGTAAGCCAAGGCTGTGGAACAGGCCACCTGAGTGATAACCTCTTTCGCTTGAGCGCGCCACTGCTCGTCCATGGTGCGGAAAGTACCCTCCATGTAGACCTCCGAAGGGATGATGTTGGTTGCCCCTGCGGCCACCACCTTACCAAAGGATAGCACCGTTGGAATAAAGGCATTACAGCGACGGCTTACCACCTGTTGTAGAGCCATCACCACTGCAGCCTGAGCTAGGACTGTGTCTTGAAGTTGGTGTGGCATGGCTCCATGGCCCCCCGCGCCGTGGATTGTCATATGTATCTCATCGGTGGAGGCCATAAATTGTCCTTGGCATAATCCTATGACCCCTGTCTCGAGCTCTGGAGAGCAGTGTGCCCCTAGGAAAAAGCGTGGTTCCACCCCTTTGAATGTACCTTCACCGATTACCACCGATGCCCCTCCAGGGTGCATCTCTTCGGCAGGCTGGAATAGTCCCCATACGGTTCCATGCCATCTTTGGCGGTTCTGCTCGAGTAGGACCAAAGCCCCTAGCAGGCCAGCCGTGTGCATATCATGGCCGCAGGCGTGCATAAGACCATTGGTCGAGGCCCACTCCACACCGCTAAGTTCGTTAATTGGCAGTGCGTCCATGTCGGCACGCAAGACCATTGGGTGTGTGGGGTCTGGTTCTGTGCCATTGATAATGGCCAATACCCCGTTGGTGGCCACGCGGCTGAAGGTGATGCCATGTTGCTGCAAAATAGAGCATACAAAGGTGCCAGTACTCTGCTCTTGGAATGAGAGCTCAGGGTTTTGATGTATCTCTCTTCGCCAAAGTATCATCTCAGGCAGGAGTGCTAGCGACAGCTCTTTTATATTATCTATGGCCAAAATTAATCGTTGTTATAAGGGGTCAGTTCGTCCACGTTAATATCTCTTTGGTTACGATTGTTGTCACGAGTTGCATGTTGCAGTGGGTTGGCGTTTATCTGGGCAAAAATTGACCGCGAGCGGAAGATGTCGATTGCGGCATAAATCGATGCCCTTAGCGGAGCTTCATCGGCCACTCCTCGTCCTGCAATGTCGTAACCCACACCGTGGGCTGGAGAGGTGCGTACTATCGAAAGCCCAGCCGTGAAGTTTACCCCATCGGCAAAGGTTATGGCTTTGAAGGGGGCCAACCCTTGGTCGTGGTACATGGCTAGTGTGGCATCGAATTTTGTGTAGGCTCCGCTGCCGAAATAGCCATCAGCGGCAAATGGGCCACGTACTACAACTCCCTCGTACTCGGCAGATTGCAGGGCGGGTATAATCACCTCTTTCTCCTGAGTGCCTAGTAGGCCATCGTCTCCAGCATGGGGGTTAAGCCCCAGTACTGCAATCTTGGGTGCTACAATGGAGAAGTCGCGCTCCAGGGAGAGCTTCATTAGGCGTATATGGTCCAATACATTTTGGGTTGTGATATTCTCTGTCACCTTTTCTAGCGGAATATGCATTGTTACCAACCCCACTTTAAGGGTGTCGGAAATCATAAACATCAGCGGGTTGACATCGCCGAACTCAGCGGCCAAGAACTCGGTGTGGCCCACAAAGCCAAAGCCGTCGCCTGTGGTGTTTTTCTTGTTAATGGGGCAGGTTACCAACACATCTAGTTTGCCCTGCTTAATATCGCGCACAGCGGCCTTTAGTGAGGCAATAGCCATGTTGCCAGCTAGTTCTGTCACCTCGCCAGGCACTGGAGTAAAACTCTGGCTCAGCTCAATTAGGTTGGGCTTTTTTGGTGAGGCCTGCTCCGCGGCACTAATTGCTTGGAAGTTGACCCTCGACTCGGATGGTGTATTTTTGGAGTAAAAATCTACACAACTTTTGTTGCCGTATAGTATTGGGGTGCATAGTTCGCTGATTCTACTGTCGGCGAGTACTTTGAGTATTACCTCATATCCAATGCCGTTGGGGTCACCAGTGGTCAGGCCAACGCGAATTTTATTTTGCTGCATTTTTATATATCTTTGTCGGACAAAGTTAACAAATTTAATCTAAAAAATATTGAACATATGAAAAAGTTATTTATTACCCTGCTGATGGTTTGTAGCTTAACTGCATCCAATGTTTCTGCTCAACAGAAATCCACTGTCACCCGTTTTGAGGGTAAGTCAATCAACGGTCTTATAGTGGATGGAGCTTTTGATGTCAAACTTTCGCAGGGGGCCGAGAGCTCCATGAAGATTGAAATTCGCGATGACCTAAAGGAAAAACTCAATCTCGACCTCACCGAACAGGGTTACCTACGGCTGGATTATGGTTCCGAGTTGGGTAAATATTTCACTGGCAAAAATCGGCCTGTGGCCACCATTGTGGTCAGTAGGTTAGACTATTTGAAGATGGCGGGTGTTACTTCGGTTATCGCCCACGGGGATATTCACTCTCAGGGCAATTTTTCTCTAATACTTTCGGGGTCAGCCTTTTTGGATGCTCTCCATATCATCTGCCAGGGTGCCTCTATTTCGGTTGATGGTGGTGCCAAAATAGAGTCTAACACCAAAATCGAGGCCTCCGACAGCGTGCGTATCGAGACTTCTGGAGCCTCCAAAAGTTCGATGGTGGTCTGGACCAAGGTGCTTAGGGTGAGTACAGCTTTAACTTCGTTGCTCGAACTCTCTGGCAGTTGTGACTCCATGGTGGCCACCTCTGGGGCTGCCTCTCGTATCGAGATGTTGGCCATTCAATGCCCTGATATTAATGCCACAACCTCTGGCATGAGCTCCATTAAAGCCAACATTACAGGCAAGGCTACTGTCTTTACCAATGGTGCTAGCTCTTTTCGCTACATTGGCCCAGGAGTGGTGAGTGGTGATGGTGCCAAAAAATTATAATACACTTACATCAGTAGCAGTGGTGTATCTCTTTTTGGAGGTATGCCACTGTTTTTTTTATAATGTCGTAAAAATAAAACGAAAATTCTTACCTTTGCTTTCGTTATGAAAGATTATACCCAAATTGTGGATAGTGCCCGCAAAGCACTTTTGACCACCGATAGGCAGCAAGCCTCGGCCCTATGCCTTAGTTGCACCGACCACACAACCCTTAGCGAGCGCGATACGCCAGCTTCGGTGGCTGTCTTTACTGCTGAGGCCATAAAACTCAAAGTCTTGCCAGCGGCCATCTGTGTCTATCCTTCGCTTGTTGAGAGTGTTGGGGTGGCTTTGGGCGATAGCCCCATTGCCTTGGCGGCTGTCTGCGGGGCTTTCCCTTCGGGACAGACCTATATGGAGGTTAAACTTCTGGAGACAGCTATGGCTGTGGAGAACGGGGCCGAAGAGGTGGATATGGTCATCAACATAGGGGCCATTCTCGAGGGTCAGGATGATGTGGCACGTTCTGAAATAGAGGCCATGGTTGAGGAGATAGATTCGGACGCTCTACTCAAGGTGATTATTGAGAGTGGTACGCTTCTCTCTAACGAAAAGATAGCTCAAGCCTCGTGGGTTGCCATGTGTGGTGGGGCTGACTTCATAAAGAGTTCCACGGGTAAGAGTTCTGCAGGAGCTTCGCCCGAGGCTGTAGCTGTGATGTGTGTGGCCATCAAGGAGTTTTACGAACAAACTGGTAAGCGTGTGGGAATAAAATGTTCGGGTGGCATCAATACCATGGACCACGCGTTGCTCTATTACAATATCGTGCGTGAGGTTTTGGGCTCAGAGTGGCTCACCCCATCGCTGCTGAGGTTTGGTTCCAGCCGTTTGGCTCTAACGCAACTAAAATAGATGAAACGACTAACCCAGACCTTAGACCGCCGTGCCCGATGGATAACTGTGTTGGTGAGCGTGGTTGTGGTGTTATTTTTGGTGTGGGTGTTTTGGCGCTCTGGTGGCACCTTTTTGCCAGCGTGGCTTACTATGCTTAGCTGCTTGGTTTGGGCTTTTTTGGCCCTCTCGTTGCCTCGTTTTATAACTCTTCAACACAATGCAATTGAGATAGATTGTGTTTTGGAGCTTCGTAGGATAGAGTACAAGGATATCAAAAGTATCACCCCACTAATAAGCAGTACCCGAGGGCTCTTCCCTTTATTGGGTATATATGGTTTTTTGGGTTATTATGGCTATTACATAGGGTGGGGCCAGTTGAAATTGTACAAAGTCTATGCCCGTCGTTGGAATGGATTGGTACTTATTGAGACTGCTCATGGACGCACGGTTATCAGCACCGATGAACCATATGAATTTATAAAAATGGTGAATAAACTTAAAACATCCAATCTAAAGGTTTGACATCCCGAAAAGCCATATCGTTTTGTGCTACTGCATTTGCTGTGATTATTATCATGGCCCATGCCGCTGTGCCTCACCATCACCACTCTCAATTTTGTAGTGATAATCATGTGTCGCATAGTGTTTTGCGTTGTTCAGTAGAGCGTGGACAATTGGCCGCGCCTGGTTGCTCAATTCTCTTTTTTGAATTTCTCTCTCAGGATAGCTCCTTTCCCTCTTTCGAGGTCGGGCCTCTGGCGTGGATAGTATTCGTGGCGCCATTTTTTTATCTGGATAGTCTTGAACCTTCTCTTGGACCGATTCCTCTTCTACAAAATCTTGTGCGGCAACTTCTGCCGCGGCGTGCTCCTCCTGTTTTATAAGTTTGGCCTATTTTTTGTGAATATCACAGAAACAAATGTTTATAAACTTATAAGATAGAAAGATGAAGATATATATTATTTTTGGAGTTTTAGTCTCCATGTTATTTGCGTGTGGCTCCGCTCCGAGCAACGATACTCATGCGGCTCATGACCATGACCGTGACCGAGGTGATGTGGCCACCCATAAAGAGGCCTTGGAGCAGGAGATTATCCTACCCGAGGCTCAAGCCCAAAAATTAGGATTGGAGTATGAGACGGTTAAAAAAACCACCTTTTCTGGAGCCATTCGTGTGGCAGGGGTCATCGAACCCTCGGCCGACGACCGTAGTACAGTGGTGGCCGCCACTGCTGGGGTGGTGCATTTTAGTGGTAATCCATTTAATATAGGCACTTTTGTTAGGCGAGGTGCCACATTAATGACCATCAGCTCGGATGAACTCACCGATGGTAATATGACAAAGAGATTGGGTGATGCGCAGGCAGAGTTACTCCGAGCCGAGGCCGAATACAGCCGCTTAGAGAAACTTCTATCCGATAAACTGGCTACGGTGGCCGAGGTCGAAAATGCGCGTGCAGCCTTGTCCTTGGCCCGTAGTAATGTCAAGGTGCTCACCCCCAATGGTTCAGGACGTAGTGTAACAGCCCCAGAAAGCGGGTATGTGAGCTCTATTGATGTCCAGAATGGGCAATATGTGGAGCAAGGGGCTCGCTTGATGAGTCTGAGTAGTGGGCGCGAACTTGTGGTTCGTGGCTCGCTCAGTTCGCGCCATTTCGACAAGTTATCTCAAATTTCAACGGCCAATTTCACCACCACCTCTAGCCCCACACTCTACACCGCTAAACTTCTTAGTCGTGGTAACGGTGTGGGTGACGCTTCACGGTCGGTGCCTGTGCGCTTTAGCCTTGCGAATCGCGCTGAATTAGTTGCAGGCCAACCTGTCGAGCTCTTTATACTCACCACTGCACGTCAAGGTGTGATAACGGCCCCCCTCACAGCTTTGACTCAGGAGTTGGGTGGCCATTGGGCCTATGTGCGTGTAGACGATGAGGGTTATTATAAGCGGTTTGTTGAGCTTGGGCAGAGTGATGGAGAACGTGTCGAGATTCTCAGCGGTCTTCAACCTGGGGATAATCTAGTGACCCGTGGAGCCTACTTTGTCCATATGGCCTCCATGAGCTCGGCTATCCCTTCTGGCCACAGCCACTAATAAAGTAGCTACAAAAAAGAGCCTCTTGACCCTGGGTAATTCCAAAGTCAAGAGGTTCTTTTTGTGTAGTGTTATTTTATTTTACGGCAGTCAACACGGATGTTTGCATCCGCGCGGCTACTATGGTAAGTGTGGTGATGCTTCGGGCTTCATTAATGGCTGAGGCCTTCATGGTAATGGTAAATCGCTTATCCCCATTTTTGCATGCCGTTAGACACACCAAAAATGCGGCCACACGACTTCATGTTCGTCAATAAGTTATAAAATTAACATTGCATCGCCGTATGTTCCAAAGCGATAACCCTCTTTTTTTGCTATTGAATAGAGTCTCATTAACTCATCGAAACCAGCAAAGGCCGATGTCATCATCAACTGAGTGGAGTATGGCAGGTGGAAGTTGGTGACCATAGTGTCTGCCACCGAGAATTCGTATGGAGGGAAGATGAATTTGTTGGTCCAACCGTCAAAAGGCTTCAACAGCCCATCGGTCGAGACCGAGCTTTCGATGGCTCTCATGGTGGTTGTGCCCACGCAGCAGACTTTGCGTTTGCGCTCCTTGGCAGCATTCACTTTGTCGGCAGCCTCTTGGGTTATTATCACCTGTTCGGAATCCATCTTATGTTTTGTCAAGTCTTCCACATCCACCGAGCGGAAGTTGCCCAAGCCCACGTGCAGGGTAATTTCCGAAGTTTGTATTCCCTTAATTTCCATCCGTTTAAGTAGGTGTTTGCTGAAGTGCATGCCTGCCGTAGGTGCAGCCACTGCCCCCTCTTGCGAGGCGTACACGGTTTGATAACGCTCTACATCCTCTGGCTCCACTTCAGCGCGTATCCAGCGTGGCAACGGGGTCTCTCCCATCTTGTATAGGGCTGCCTTAAATTGTTCGTGGTCACCGTCAAAGAGGAAACGCAGTGTGCGGCCACGGCTGGTGGTGTTGTCTATGACCTCGGCCACCAAGGAGTCGTCTTCGCCGAAATATAGTTTGTTACCTATTCTAATTTTGCGTGCAGGGTCAACCAACACATCCCACAGACGTTGTTCGGCGTTGAGTTCGCGCAGTAGAAAAATTTCAATTTGCGCTCCTGTCTTCTCTTTATTGCCGTAGAGGCGTGCTGGAAAGACCTTGGTGTTATTGAGAATCATGACATCACCATCGCGAAAATGGGATAGAATATCTTTAAAAATTTTGTGGTCTACCCGTCCTGTATTGCGGTCGTAGACCATTAGGCGCGACTCATCTCTGTTTTCGGTTGGGTATTTGGCCAACATCTCAGGCGCGAAATCATACTTATACTGTGAAAGTTTCATTTTGTGTAAGTTTAGGTATATAGTATGACTACGTATTTTGAGGTGTAATTGTTTCAAGAGCAGCAAAAAAGTTCTCAACCTGCTCTATACTCATCCCATCCGAGGCGTGATACTCTCCCGAGCGGGTACGCCTTAGTTCTGTTAGGTACCCCCCACTACCGAGCTCCACACCCAAGTCGCGTGCCAAACTGCGCACGTATGTCCCTTTTGAACACTCCACTCGAAGCTTTAAGAACGGGGGCGTAAAATCCATAATTTCAGCCGCATATATTGTTATTTGCGCCACCCTCATCTCCACTGGTTGGTCGCCTCGTGCATATTCATAGGCGCGTTTGCCATCGATACGTTTAGCCGAATATACTGGTGGCACCTGCTGTTGTTCACCCACCAAGGCTGCTACAGCGTTCTCTGCCATTTCGCGGGTAATATGTTCCCATGGGTAGCGAGCATCGACTGGGTGTTCTAGGTCGAAGCTGGCTGTAGTTGCTCCTAGTTCTATGGTGAATTCGTACTCTTTGCTTTGGGCCTGCAACTGTTCCACCTGTTTTGTGGCCTTGCCTATGCAGATTATCAACACCCCTGTGGCCAGTGGGTCTAGTGTTCCTGCGTGTCCTATCTTGGTGTTTTTAGGCAGTTTAGCGCGCCCGAGCATAGGTTTTATTTTGCGCACTACATCTGTAGAGCTCCATCCGAATGGTTTGTCAATGTTGAGTATCTGTTCCAATATGTCTAATTTTATCTGTTCAGCGGTTCAATTACAAAAGAGGCCTTGGCTGGCAAACTGTTTTGCCCCTAAGGCCTTTTTTGTGGCGGTCACATCAGTTGAGGTTTTTCACCATGTTATGTCTTTGTTGTCCGTGGTGAGGTTTAAAAGTGGTCCCCAAGGCCTCCTGTACTGATTCCAATGTTAGTTCAATATCTTATCTGTGTTGTCTTGCTCCCTTTGGGCACCACAAGATAAATTGTGTTGAATATCTGTAATGTTGGTGGTGGTAATATTTAAATAGCTCAATTGATTGCCATAGCAATTTAGGTTCGTGAGTGCCACGAAATTCTCTAGCCCTTTAAGAGTTGCAATTCAGCTACTCTTTATTAATATTTCTGCTAATGTGCCAAATTTAGCTTTGTTGTTTGTATCACTTATATCAACCATCAGTTCCATCTGTGGTCAGTTTTATGCTATATTTATCGCGAAGCACCGTGCGAAAAGCAACATTGGGGAGGTGAGATATATCCACAGCATCCAATACGGTTACCTTCGAGCGGTTGATTATTAGTGGTTTTGTGGTTGCCTTTGTCAAGATTAGGTTATTTATGTTGCCCCCGTCTCAAGTGGCGTGGCGGTACTAAAGGTGCCATTAGTGGTGCCCCCCCCTGCCGTCAAAGTGTACTTTTCTGTCTTTGTAGAGCCTTGTAGGGCTACCAAAATCTCATCTTTGTCGCTCCACTTTACTGCACTCCACTGAGCACGGTGCGCGATGAGGAAGCTTCGGTCGAGGCTGAAATAGTAGTTAGCTGTTGTGGCTCAATGGGTGCGTTATCTTTTTTACATCCCGTAAAAATAACGGCTATTACCACAGCCGACAGTAGTGATTTTTTCATCACCATACTCTTTCCTACCATACATTATTAGACTCCTCTTCCATCCGTTCGGTGGTGCCTGTTGAGGCGGCAATACCATGCTCGGCCTTGAGTTCAATCACCTCTACCGTAGGTGTTTGGTAGGCTAGTTCTGCTGGTAAATTTGTAACGTCTGTTCTCATAATGGCTTAAGTTTTAGGTTAATATTCAGTGCCGTAAAGTTATAAATATTTGTACATAAAAACAAAATAGTGGTTTGTTTTTGCAATGGTTTTTTCTTAGAAGTTGTTTTAATTTGTTTTCAAAATTTTATTACTGCTATTTTTATCGATGATTTGCCGAGATAGTATTGGACTACAGTTCAAAAATCAGCGAAAAAGAGTACAAAAAGGGTGGTAATAAAATGCTGGAAAGAGATTAAAATAGCTTCTTAGTTAGGTGAATTATTATTCCACAAAAAGCACTAACCCTTTAAGGTATTCACCTTCAGGATGGAATATGTTGATTGGGTGGTCTGCTCCCTGGCTCATCTGGTGCAAGATACGCACCCTCCTTCCAGCTATGGCAGCAGCGGAAAAGACCACTGTGCGAAACTGGTCACGGCTAACGGCTTGCGAACAGCTGAAAGTAAAAAGTATGCCTCCAGGAGCTATTTTTTCAAAAGCCTTGGCGTTAAGTCTCTTATACCCCTGTAATGCATTAGGCAATGCGCTGTGGTGTTTTGCATAAGCGGGCGGGTCTAAAATTATCAAATCGTATTTTTGAGCGCCCATATCGCGCATAAATTCTAGCGTGTCGCTTGTAAACTCTCCATGGGCTGTATTGCCTGGAAAATTGAGTTCTATATTCTTGGTACACAAATCCATAGCTTTAGCCGAACTATCAACCGAGTCGCACATAGTGGCCCCACCAGCGAGGGCATAAAGCGAGAATCCACCCGTATAGCAAAAAGTATTGAGTACACGTCGCCCAGTAGCGTAATGGCCCACCAAGGCACGGTTGTCACGCTGGTCAAGAAAGAAGCCTGTCTTTTGTCCCCCCTCCCAGTTAGCGCGGAACTTTAACCCATTCTCCATTACATACTGCTCGCGTGATTCATCGTAGCTACCCCAGATATACCCCTCTGTGGCTTGAATCTCACTTTTGGGTGGCAGCGTGCCGTTGCTCTTGTGGTATATGGCCGTCAAACTACTTCCAAGGACCATCTTCAGAGTCTCTACAATACTCTCTATACTCAGGTACATACCCACCGTGTGACACTGCACCACAGCCACAGTGTCGTATATGTCAACCACCAATCCAGGTAGCGAATCACCCTCTCCGTGAATCAGACGGTAGCAGTTTGTCTGAGTCGACAGATGTAACGCCACACGCAGAGCATAGGCCTCTGCCACACGCTCGTTCCACCACGTCTGGTCAATGGGTTCGGGTGAGAAACTCAGAACCCGCACCGCAATTGAACCGATGGCCGAATGTCCCTGCGCAATAAACTTATCGTCAGCGGTGTACACCTGCACCATCTCACCCTCCTGCACCTCTGCCGACGAAGAGTGGATAGCTCCCGAGAATATCCAAGGGTGATTTCTGAGCAGCGACTCTTGCTTGCCTCGTTTCAATTTTATTGTAACCATATTTTATTATAACATTAATGTTCGCTCGGTGAAATATTCTGGCGTAACGCTTGGAATATCAACTCTGTCGCTCCATTGATTCTCTTTTATGAGTTGTTGTTTGTAGGCGTTGATACGTTTTTCAATCTCAAATGTGGGGCGTGCTTTATTCTCGTACTCTGCCCTTTGCGAGGGGTAGAGCGAGCGCGGGCTAATCTCCCACGCGCTCAGCGGTCTAAGCTCTGGGCTCCACGAAAAGCCTTTGAGCCTTTGAGTGTTGTCTTTTGGAATTTGGTCAAGTGGGTAGAAGGCAAATTTCTTTTGCCCCTCCCACACAATCTCACGCAGTTCTCGCTTCTCAAAATATATTATCATTGATGGGCACTCAATGGTGGCAAAGGCCGCTGTATATCCCTCATTATCCATGAAATAGTAATTCATGACATTGCCCGTAAGCACGGCTGAGTCCAACTCATTGCCCGTAAAGTAGACCTCCAAGCGTTTGCCTTCGGCCTGATTAAAACGCGCGGTGTCCTGAGCCACAAGGTGTAGAGGTTTAACTTGTTGGGTTATGAATGGAGACCCAGTGCAGTCGGCCCAGTCTATCTGTTCCTCGGCTGAGTATATATCCATCTGGTCGGACGTTATCTGGTTAATTTCGTTCCATAGTATGGGCCTTCCATAGAGTGTAGCCATGGAGTCCACCGAATAACCCACTGTCGAGTCACAAACCATTTGGGCCTGCATACTCCACATCCGCACGTTGTGATAGGCGCGAAGGACTCGCTCTTTGGGTGGTGTGGCTGTGGAGTCAAGTTTTGTGGAGTCGGCTTTTGTGACCGTTGAGTCCGCGGCTGTAAACTTCTCGCGGCGCGATGGCCCATTCACCACGCTATCCTCAAGCAGACTATCGGCAACCATTAAACTGTCTAAAGTCCGTAGACTATCTTCTGCCATTAGGCGGGCCGAGTCGGCCACCATTTGCTCTTTTTTGAGTACTCCTTTTGCTCTCTTCTTCTTTGTCTTTGGCGTGGCTGCCACTGATTTCTCCTTTTTTGGTTTCTTAACCTTTTTTGGAGGGACCTTTTTCTCTATTGGTAACACACTAGCCACACTATCCTGCCACTGTATGGTGGAATCAGTGGCCAAGGTGTCGGCTAGGGGCAGACTGTCGGTGCGGTGGTTGACAGCACCATCCACCAACAAACTATCCGTTTGTTGGGGCTTGTGCATTTTTGTGCTATCTTTTGTTGTGCTATCTTTGGCATACACCTGTGGCACCTTATCGGCTTCTGGTACAGACTCTACAATGGAATCATTGAGTTTTGATTGTCCAGCCTCGAAGGTGAACATCAGTATTGAATCGGCACGCATAAAGGTGGTATCGTCTTTTTTCTCGTTATAAGAGCGCACTGAAGGGTTGCGTGCTAATGTGGCCCGCCCCAGTGAGTCGTCATAGAAGCCCCAGTCGCTAAGGGCAATAGAGCGATTGGCTGTATCTAAAAGCTGAACGTTTCGCACCATGACTGCCTGACGCAGAGGCTGATAATAGGTCACCGTGTCACCCCACATCTCTTGGGCTTTTGTCAAGATATAGGCCTTGTCCACGAATTCATATAGCTTGCGTTTGTTGAAGTAAAATCCTCGTTTTGCTGTCAGGAAGTTACTATCCTTGTCCCAAATATAGGCCCTTGATAGGAACTCTGCTACATCCTCATCAAGGTTGTAGCGCAATGAGTCGGTCTCTATCTTGTAGCTATCGGAGCGCATCTCCACATTTTCGAGTAGCTTTACTATATTGCTGTCGGCGTTGTATTGTCCTCGCAGTGACTCCATAAAGTTATCCTTTTGTGTCATAATACCGCCACCGTAATATGTGCCTATACTGCTTTTGGTGTCGAAAGTAAGATTGTAGGTGTAGAGGGTCACATCGCCACGCAAAACCTTGACAATGGGGGCAAAGACTTGTGCGGTATTGGTGTTGCCATCATAGCTCACCTTGTCGCCATAGATATACGCTGAATCTTTATTGATAATGACCTTGCCAAAGCAGTCCATACGTTGCTCGTCATAGCGATAGGCTGAGTCGCACTGAATGATGGCTCCGTTGTGGTGAAAAAGCACATTACCCACCATGCGGATGGTGGAGTCGCCTTTAACTTTGTTTATATGGTCGGCATCGTAGTCCACCACAGCCTTTTGTGGTTTTTCATCGTTGTCCGACAATGTGGCTGTGGCCTTCTTTACGCTACTTTTGGGAGTGGTGGTTGCTTTCGAGACAGGGGGACTCTGTGCCAAAACCGAAAGGGCTATGACACAAATTAATATGGCCAAAAAAGATACTCTTGTCATCCTCTATTTCCCTGTTGAACCAAAACCACCTTGTCCGCGCTCACTGGGCTCTATTTCATTAACCTGTTCCCATTGTCCGCGTTCATAATGTGCCAACACCATCTGAGCTATCCGCTCTCCGGGTTCAATAGTATAAGTGTCCTTTGATAGGTTCACTATAATGACCTTTATTTCGCCCCTATAGTCGGGGTCGATTGTGCCAGGAGCGTTGAGCACCGTGATGCCGAATTTGGTTGCGAGACCACTGCGAGGCCTCACTTGTAACTCTGTACCCAAAGGGAGTTGCACAAAGAGTCCAGTGGGTACAAGGGCGCGTTCAAGCGGGTGTAGCACAATTTGTTCTGTGATATCAGCGCGCAAATCCATGCCCACAGCTCCAGGGGTTTCGTACTCAGGAAGCTGGTTCGATGAGCGATTTATAACTTTAATCTTTTCCATAATTTTTCATGCCACATGGCAAAACAAACAAAAATCAAAAGTAGTAAAAAATTACAACAATACAGCATCACCCCATCAATGGCTTGCGCCAAGAGTGTACCTGCAAAATAGAGTACGGCCGTCAGAGCCATATAAATTAATATTGAACCCACTTGGTAGGGCACTTTATAGTGGCGTTGGTTGAAGTAGTAGCTCATGGTGACCATCACAGTGGCGGCCCCCAAGTGCGAGAGTGCCGCCCCGTAGTAGCCCATCGAGGGGATAAGCCATATGCAGAGCAGAACCGTGGTTAGCAGCCCTGTACAGGTCACATAGATGGCGTAGCGAGTCTTGTCCACCACCTTGTACCAAAACGACAGGTTGACCAGTATGCCCATAAGTAGATTGGCCACCAAAAGTATGGGTACCACCCCCATACCCACGCGGTATGAACGGTCGATAATCAGCGCAAAGAGTTCGTTAAAGAGCGATATGCCCAGAACCACGAACAACCCCGCGATGGTGAAATATTTCAGAGCCGCAGCGTTGAGCTTTAGGAAGTCATCTTTTTTGAAATTTTGCAGAAAAAAGGGTTCAGCCCCCAAGGTGTATATTTGCCTAAAGATAATCATCAGGGCTGCAATCTTGGCCACAGCACCATATATTCCCAGCTGGCTTAGGGCTATCTGTTCGGGTAGCAACCACCGTAACATCTGTCTGTCGAAGAAGTCGCCTCCCACCCCCATAACCCCAGCTGCCATCAACGGCAAAGAGTAGCGGGCTACCTTAATAAAAATATCCATCGAGAAGCCTCTACACAATAGCTTAATGGAGTTGGGCATCAACATTAACAGTGAGACTCCACTAGCAATCAGGTTGGCCACTATAACCCACCCTGCCACCGCTGTGGCCCCATCAATAAAGGTGTAAAATAGGTAGCAGCAGAGTATATTAACCAACACTCCCGATATATTGACCACTGTGTAGTACAGGGCTTTGCCCTGTTGACGAAGGGCGGCCAACGGTATGGCGGCAATATTGTCCACGGCAATTAGGGCAGCCGTCATCACCAGGTACCACGTTCTGTCACTATAGCCCATCACATCCGATATAGGCCCTTGAAATATGGTCGTCAAAGCAAAAAACAGTAGAGCCAACATAGAGACCGCTCCCCAAAGTGTGGTAAAGAGCCGTTTTTGTTCTGTCAACGTTTCGGCTTTGGCCGCCCAGCGAAAGTATGCTGTGGCCATACCCATGGTTAAAAGTACGTTGGCAAAGGGTATCAGCCCATAGAGCAGGGTTACCTCGCCATAGACCCCCGTGGCCATAATACGGGTAAAGTATGGGGTAAGCAGGTAGTTGAGGAACTTGGCCAGTATGGTACTCGTGCCGTAGATTGCCGTTTGTGAGGCCAGTTGTCTTATTTTACTCATCGAGGGCTATTGGCTAACATATATTCGTTTGATACGTGAGGAGACCGAGGTTAGTATCTCGTAGCAGATGGTGCCCGAGGCCTTGGCCAGTTGTTCGGCTGTTGGGTTCTCTCCAAAAATGACTACACTCTGGCCTACAGTTACTTCGTGGCATGAACTGAGGTCTACAATGGTGGTGTCCATACATATATTCCCGATTGTGGGGCACAACTTATCGCCAACCAAGAATTTACCTACACCGCACCCCAAAGCTCGTGACAATCCATCGGCATAACCTAAGGCCAAAATGCCAATGCGCGTGGTCCCATTTAGCTGACCACGTCGATTGTAGCCCACTGTTTCAGGAGGTGTAATCTCTTTAATTTGCACAATACGAGTGGTTAATCGGCTCACAATTTGAACCTTATCGCTCCCAAAACCATAGAGCCCTATGCCAAGGCGCACCATGTCGTAGTGTGCTTGAGGAAAACGTTCGATGGCTGCGCTGTTGCATATATGACGGCGTATTTTTGTGTTGGGTAGAGCCTTCATTATACGAAGGCTTAGTCGGTCAAATAGTGCTATCTGTGAACTGGTAAAGTCATCCTCAGCCCCATCTTCCGAAGCGGCCAAGTGCGAAAATATGGTGCTCACGCTGACTACATCAGTGGAGCGCAATACTTTTATAAGGTCATCTATCTGAGGCTCCATAAAGCCTAGACGGTGCATTCCCGAATCAATCTTGAGGTGTATGGGTAGCCCCTTAAGGCCACAGGCACGTACTGTGCGTATATAATCCTCTAGCGAGAGTTTAGAGTAAATTTCCGGTTCCAAATTGTGCTCCACCATTTGCGCATAGCTCCCCGAGGCGGCGTTGAGCACCACAATACGGCTTCCGATGCCTGCCGCGCGGAGTTCCACCCCCTCGTCGGCATAGGCCACCGCCAGTAGTTCCACCCCCTGGCGTTCCATAAGCCTTGCCACCTGCACACCACCTGCGCCATAGGCTTGTGCCTTAATCATAGCCACCAACGAGCATGTAGTGGGTAGTAACGAACGGTAGTAATTTAGATTTTCGCTCAAAGCCGCAAGCGACACCTCAAGCACGGTGGTGTGGGTGCGGCTCTCCAGGGCGGCACTTACACTCTCAAACCCAAAATTGCGTGCCCCCTTGACCAAAACTACCGCGTTGGCAAAGTCTTGTAAGTCGAGCTCCGAGAGCAGTTGCTCAGTTGTGTGGTAGAATTTAGAGGTTACTGTAAAACCATTGGCATTAGAGGATAGAGAATCCCCCACACCTATAAAAATGTCTATACCGCTACGGTTTATAATATCCGTGAGCAAAGAGTAGTCTGTAAAATTAAAAATATCGGATAACACTACCACTCTGCGTTTTGCAGGCAGCGAGGCTGCATATTCTATGGCATGTACCAGCGAGGTTATATCACAATTATAGCTGTCGTTGACAATGGTACTCCCTAGGAAACCCTGCTCCACCTCCAACCTCATGGCCACAGGTTGCAGTATCTCCACTGGGGAGTGGCTTAGACTTAAAAGGTCATACAGAGCCAGTACTGAGCCTAGGTTTTGTTGCTCTACCGACCCTTCGCTTTGGTTGCGTATCACCGTTGAGCACCCCTTAAAAAGGAGCTCCTTTTCGCTCCGTTTTTGTTCCTGATTCTCGAAGTTTTCGCCATGTGCTGTCCCTAAATTCGTAAAGATGCCAATTGTGGGGGCCACCATTTTATGGAGTCGCTCCATCTGTCCTGGAGCCGATATGCCAGCCTCGATGACCACCAAAGATTCGTCACCTTCGATAAGAAGCAGAGACAGAGCTACCCCCAGTTGTGAGTTGTAGCTGCCAGGGCTGCGCAGTAGCTTGCCGTTTTCGGCTAGCCATAGTTGCGCAATCCACTCCTTGACAATGGTTTTGCCGTTGCTGCCCGTAATGGCAACCACTGGGCCATGGTATTGTGCGCGGTGGTAGGCGGCCAGACGCTGTAGTGCCTCTAGTGAATTATTAACCACCACAAAACCACTATTTTGAGTGCTTATGCCCTGTGGCATGGTCTCGACCAAAAAACCGCATACCCCGCGCTGAATCATGGTCTCTATATAGTTATGCCCATCGTGATTTATACCCCGCATGGCAACAAAAAAAGCCTCGGGACTTACCATCGAACGACTGTCGGTGGCCACGGAAGTTACCTCGGAGTCCTTGCCCCGAAGCGAGCCGCCAACAATGGTGGCAATTTGTGAAAGTTTATACCTCATTCTTGGGAACAAAGGTACAACTTTTCAATAAATATATCTATAAAATAAGCCCCGCGAAATAACCATGTCATCTCTCGGGGCCTAGAAGCTCTTTTAATCTCTTTCCAGCATTTTATATCCACCCTTTTTGTACTCTTTTTTCGCTGATTTTTGAGTTGTAGTCCACTACTATCTCGGTAAATCATCGATGAAAATAGCCTCAAAAATAGTAGTAATAAAATTTTGAAAACAAATTAAAACAGCTTATAAATCTATTTACTTGGTGGGGTGGCCACCTCAGGGGTTGTGGTGGTCGATGGTGCCATATTTTCGATATGTTCGGGGGTCAGCTCAATGGTTGGATTGGTCACCATTTGACCATAAATCATTAGCCCAATGACAATAAGTGCAGCCGCGATGGCTACAATAAGTATAATGTCATTTTTTGACCACCCTGATGCTTTTTGCCGTGGAGCCGTGCGTCGTTGTGGTCCGCGTTGGGCAGCTCCAGGTGCTGAGGGTCTTACCCCTTGTTGAGGAGGCATAGGTCGTTGCGATGGTCCACCTGTCCCCTGCATTGGGCGCTGAGGCTGTTGTGTGGGGCGTTGTCCAGCAGGGCGTGGTTGTCCCATTGCCACTTGTGGGGCTCCATTTTGGTGTGTATGTCCACCTCCATTAATTGGGGCTGGCCCAGTGGGGCGGTTGGGTTCACCATATCCTGCGCGTTGAGTGGCAGGCCGTTGTTGTTGTGGAGTAGTAAATTGCCGTGGAGCCGTAATGGGAGGTACCACAGCGCGGGCAGGTGTGACCACAGTTCGCGAGGCTGGGCGAGTGTATGGAGGCTCAAAGCGGTTGGCTTCCATTGATTGCGTTACATGTGGTATGGCTGGTGCAGGCGTGGGCACAGGGGCCTCAGCAACGACCACTTTTGGGATTTCGGTCACCATCGATATGGCTCCGTTGTCGTTCATGCCCAGCAGCCCCAACTGCTCGATATAGTATTTGCCTTTGGTCTCAAGCACCGATTCGATATGTTCGATATACCCCTGAAGGATGTTCTGTGCATCCTCTTTTTCGAGCCCCATCTCCTGAGCTATTGCCTTGCAGAGAGTCTCCTGGTCATCTTGTTTAAGAAATGGGCTAAAGACGGTGGCCTCCAACGGAGCCCCCTCTTTTCGCAGAAAAGCCCCAAAATTGGGTAGAACAAGACGTGTATGCTTGGTTATTAATTTGACTAAAAGTTCGTTTTCCATCTCATTGAATTTTTGTAGTGTTACTACACTTTAGGACAAAGTTATAAAAATTTATCAGTTTTTACAATTTTCATAAAAAAATTCCCTTTAATAGCTCTCTTTAGGTGTAATAATGTTTTGTGGTTTGCAAAAAAATAACAATCTTTGTCCATTCAAATCCGATGCAGCTACATTGACTAAATATTGGCAATCCAACTACTTTGCATTTGAAATAATACCATAATTCAACAGTGTTAATTCTTAAAATAATAGTCAAAAAAGAGTATGAAAAATAAATACATTGACCTTATCGAGCAAACCTTCGAGTTCCCACAGGATGAGTTTATGGTGAGTGATGGGGACCTCAATTTTCATGATGTGCCCCTAATGGATATTATCAAACAGTATGGAACGCCGCTCAAGATTACCTATCTGCCTAAGATAAGTCAGCAGATTCAACGTGCCAAAAAGCTCTTCAATGTAGCCATGGCCAAGGTCGATTATCGAGGTTCATATAACTACTGCTACTGCACCAAAAGTTCGCATTTTAGCTTTGTGTTGGAAGAGGCTCTTAAGAACAAAATCAATCTCGAGACCTCCTCGGCCTACGACATTCATATCATCAACTCCCTCTACGAGAGCGGCCTGCTCGACAAGGATATTTATATTGTCTGTAATGGTTATAAAAGGCCTCAGTATGTGAACAATATAGCCCAATTGATTGCCGATGGTTTCCACAATACTATTCCCATTCTCGATGGTAAGGACGACCTCGATTTACTGGATGCTCAGGTCAAATCGCCTTGTCAAATCGGTATACGTATCGCCTCTGAAGAGGAGCCTAAATTTGATTTTTATACCTCTCGTCTAGGTATCCGCTACTCCGAAATCTTGACCTATTACCAAGAGAAGATAGCCTCTAACGAGAAGTTTTCGCTCAAGATGCTCCACTTCTTTATCAACACTGGCATTCGCGACACAGCCTACTACTGGAGTGAGCTCAATAAGTGCTTGGCTATCTATGTTGCGCTCAAAAAGATATGCCCAACGCTTGATAGTTTGAACATCGGAGGTGGCTTCCCAATCAAGAACTCGCTGGCCTTCAACTACGACTATGAGTATATGACCGAGGAGATTGTTTCACAGATTAAGAGCTACTGTAACCTTAACAAAGTGGATGAGCCCAATATATTCACCGAGTTTGGTTCCTTCACCGTTGGTGAAGCTGGGGCCACTCTTTACTCCATCATCAACCAACGTCAGCAGAACGACCGTGAGATATGGTACATGATTGACTCCTCTTTTATGACTACTCTTCCCGATACTTGGGGCATCAATCAGCGGTATATTATGTTGGCCATCAACAATTGGGACAAGGAGTATCAGCGTGTCTTTCTGGGGGGACTCACCTGCGACAGTGAGGATTTCTACAACGCCGAGGCTCACCAAAACGCCATCTACCTGCCCAAGCTCAACGGTGGCGAGCCTCAGTATATAGGTTTTTTCCACACTGGGGCCTACCAAGAGTCGCTCGGAGGTTACGGAGGCATCCAACACTGCCTGATTCCTGCCCCAAAACATATCATCATAGACATCGATAAAGAGACTGGCGAATACACCACTCGTCTCTTTGCCAAGGAGCAGTCCTATCGCTCTATGATGCGTATTTTGGGCTACTAAGAACAACATATTGCCTGACTTTTTGTGCGGGTAAAATATTGTGTTTTACTATGTAACTCCTTTCAAACATCAGCGGAAAAAGAGTATAAAAGGGTGGTAATAAAATGTAGTAAAGAAATTAAAACAGCTTCTTAGAGTCTTTAAACGACAGTGTTGTTCCTTGAATGTATTGTACAGAAAACTAGCAGAGGCCTATTTCGGTGAATTACGAAATAGGCCTCTGCTAGTTTTTTAAGGTTCTGCTTATTTTGTACTTGGGTTCTCCAGTCCGTAACCTTTTATGCGGTCTTCGCGTTTGAGCAATAACCCCATACCAACGGCACATATACCTAGGAACATAAACATCAGCATAGGTACGGTGTAGTCATAGACTGCATCTTCGGTGAGCGTGGCCATGGAGATAAGGCCAAAATGTTCGCGTACGTAGGCCACCAAAGCGGGCATCCCAGCCAGCCCCAAATTCTGCATCCAAAATATCAGCGCAAAGGCTGTACCCAATCTATTTTCTGGTATAATCTTAGCCACCGAGGGCCACATTGCAGAGGGGACCAGCGAGAAGGCCACCCCAAGCAGCACCACCAAACCAGCCGCAAAGGGCCAATAGTCCAGACCAGGAATGGCAAATAGAGCATATATCCCCACCAGCATGGCCGAGCCTATAATCATGATTGTGGCTCCGTGCCCCTTTTTGTCATAAATATTACCAAAGAGTGGCGTGAGTAGGATGGTCCCAAAGGGCAACAATGATGGAATAGAGCCCGCAATGTCGAAATCTACATTGAACTTACTACTAATAAACAGTGTGGCGAACTTCAGGAATGGGAAAACTGCCGAGTAGAAGAGTAGGCACATAAAGGCTATATACCAAAAGCCGCGTACCTTGATAATCTGCAATATATCGGCCATTTTAAACTTCTCTTCCGCCGATAGCCCCTCTTGGGCCCGTTCGGCATCCAGTTTACGGTCCATAAATGTGAACACTATAAAGCAGAGAAAGCCACCCAATAGTACCACGATACCCACCAATAATGGGGCTGAGATTTGTTGGTTGAAATAGTTGAAGATAGGCATTGGCAGCAACATTGCCATGGCTGTGCCCAGACGTGCAAAGGCCACATTCATACCCAAAGCCAGAGCCATCGAGCCGCTACTTTTAAACCACCGCACGATGATTTTTGTAGCCGTTATCCCGATTGTTTCGTATCCCACTGCAAAGATGGCGTAGCCCGCTGAGGCCACCAGCACCTGAGTGTTGAAGGTGCGCATGCCGAAAAACCAAAAGGTGACCTCTGTGGGGTCTAGGTTGCCCGTTGCTGGGTCCATGACCGTTGGTGTCATAAATTCTAGGGCGTAGTATTTGATAAGCAACCCCACCACCATAACCCCCACGGCCAGTACACCTGTGCGGCGGGGGCCCAGCTTGTCGAGCACGATACCCGAGAAGATGAGCATACAGAATGTGAAGTTGAGCCATCCATAGGCACTATTAAAAATCCCATAGTCTGAGCCACTCCATCCGATTTGGTACAACTCATTTTCCAGAGGTGCCATCACGTCGGTCAGAAAGTAGCCGCACATCATAGTCAGCGAGACCATAACCAGCACTGTCCAACGTGCGGCGGCACTTTCGCTCAGCGTTTTCCGTAATTTTTCTACCATTATTTCGTCTGTCTATTTGCTTAGTATGTCTTTCGTGTCATCGTATCCACCCTCAAAATCGTTATTTTCGATGGTCACATTTTTCGTACGTTCCAACAAGAAGCGGTGGTTATTCCAGTGGAAAGGGGCATACTCTTTGCTCTGTGTAATCTTATTATTTCTAAAAGTTAGGCCGTCAATGCTCTTGGCATAAAGAATAGGGCTATCGAAAGTCTCAAAAACATTATCCTCAATCACAACTCCACCACCATTCCCGCCGTGGAAATATTTTGTCTGCCCCTTTAAATTTGGTATTTCAGGGTAGATGGAGATAATGGCATTGGTGAATTGGAACATATTAGTTAGTGCATTGACAAATTTATTTTTACGAATCACCACATCACGGCAGGCACCTGTCTCATACCATCCGTTGCAGTCGCCACAGAGTAAAATGGCTGTGCCAGAGGTGTGGTCAAAAAGGTTCCCCTGGATAACTGTTTTTCTTGGCGTACTGAAGAGCGTTCCACGAGCTCTGTTATTTCTAATAGTGTTGTCTGCAAAAATTACTTCGGGTGTCCACTCTAGATTTTCGATACCGAACCCTTGCTCTGGGCCGACGCAGGGCTCCAATGGTTGTGCGAATTCAATTTCATACTCGCGTGCGCCCTCTATTTTATCTTTGTCATGCGGTTTGATGGCTGTGATGGTGTTTATTCCATCCAGTAGTTCCATAGTTTCTGAGCGTACAATCTGCACGCTGTCACCTACGCGCCCCCACTCAAAACCCCAGGCTTGGTCATGCATATAGCGTGCTATCACCTTGGTTGGCGAGAGTCGCTCTATCACCTTGAGGTAGGTTCCGTGCACATTGATGGCATCATCCATCATATTTTCGTATAGCCCACCCACCGAGCTTAGCATACCCTTGCAGCCCGAAAAGTGGGTGGCATCGGCCTGTGTTGTAAAGTAGCGGGGGTCGTTTTTGTCACGTAGTGCAACCGAGAAGCCGTTGAGCCATATATTCTCGCTCATCTGGGCAAGTAGCCCCATCCCTTCGGCATAGTGAACTTGGATATTTTCAAGATGTGTGTCTTTGTCGTGGCTCATAAACACCCCTGGTGTTGGGCGCATCCATGTACGGCATGCCACAACCGTTCCTGGAATCAATTTGTCGTTCTTCCAGGCCACCTTCATTAGTCTAGGTTCAATCTCCTGCACCCCCGAGGTGGCCACCCCTATATCGCTTGTGCGGTAGACCATATGTTTTGTGTTGAGCTCAAAGGCGATACCAGAGCCTTGAGTGTGGGCCCAATTTTCGCCATAGGCTACCACAGTGCCCTTTTCTATGCGGTACTTAACCCATGGAGCTATTCGATAGGTGATTATCCCTTTTACCGTGTCGTTGCTCTCGATTTGAATCTGCATAATTTGCGGATTCGGATTGTCTACAGAGAGGTTTTTTATGGTGCAATTGGTCGAGCGGAGTAGAGCAATGGGCAACATACGGCCGTTGAAATAGAGGTCACTTCCCCCACCATCCAAGGTGAAATCGACCATATCCTCAATGGCGATGCCTACCGTTTTGGGGTTGGTCTGGTCGTGGTTGGATATATAATATTCGCGTATGGCAGCACCTTGAGCCATGAAGTCGTAACGTCCTTTTTTTAGGGCCAACACTGAGCTACGACCTTTGGGTGTTTGGCTCTTGATAAACTTTAGAGCTTCCTGCATCAGAGGTGACATATTGTCACCTGTGTTTGGCACAATTCCAAAGCGAGTTCCTTGATAGATAATTGGTTTGGCTCCGTAGCTTGTCCCTAAGCCGAGCATAAGGCAACAGAGGATAACGATAAATTTACGCATGATTTTTTTGTATAAAAACGGAGTGCGATTCACACTCCGTTTGGTTTAGATGATTGGTTTAAATTGTTCCAGGAACCTTATGTCGTTCTCGAAGTAGAGCCTCAAATCGCGCACCCCATAGAGCAACATTGCCATACGTTCAACCCCCATGCCGAAGGCAAAACCACTATATTTTTTACTGTCTATGCCGCACTCTTCCAGTACATTGGGGTCTACCATTCCAGCTCCCATAATCTCCAACCAGCCAGTGTGTTTACACACATTGCATCCCTTGCCCCCGCATAGGTTGCACGAGACATCGACCTCGGTCGAAGGCTCGGTGAAGGGAAAGTATGAAGGACGCATACGAATCTGACTTTTTTCGCCAAAAAGCTCTTGTGCAAAATATTGTATAGTCTGTTTAAGGTCGGCAAAGCTCACATTTTCATCAATATATAACCCCTCAATTTGGTGGAAAATACAGTGAGCACGGTACGAGATAGCCTCGTTGCGGAAGACCCTGCCTGGGCAAACCACGCGAATGGGTGGTTTTTGGCTCTTCATTACACGTACCTGAATTGAACTGGTGTGGGTACGCAAAAGTATCTCTTTGTCCAAGAAGAAAGTATCCTGCATGTCGCGTGCTGGGTGTTCTGGCGGGAAATTTAGAGCCGTGAACACATGCCAGTCATCCTCAATTTCAGGGCCGTCAGCTGTTGTAAAACCGATGCGGCCAAAAATATCAAGCACCCTCTCTCTGACGAGGGTTATGGGGTGGCGCGTCCCCACTTTTTCGGGGGTAGCTGGGCGTGAAAAGTCGAAATCTGTGGCCGAGCAAGTCTGCTCCGATGCCATCTGTTCGGCCTGCTCCTTAAGTATATTAATACGCTCGATAGCGGCGTTTTTTAGGCGGTTAACTACCTGACCTAAAGTCTTTTTATCCTCAGCTGGTAGAGCTTTGAATTCTTCAAAAAGGGTAGTAATCTCCCCTTTTTTACCCATCATAGCGATGCGAAACTCCTCAATTTTTGTTAATGAATCGGCACGAAACTGCTCGACACGGTCAAGTAAATCTTCAATTTTCTTTTGCATAATGTCTCGTAAAATTATATAGTGCAAAAGTAGTTATAATTTTTTTAACTTTGCACCCGTAAATGATTTATCCAAACGATTTTCCTCTGCGCGTTGGTTTTGAGCGCGTGGCTCAGGGCGTGAGTTCGCTCTGCAATACAGCTTGTGCCGCCCAGATGGTGGAGCAGGCCAGTTTTATGACCGACTACCACTCTGTGGTTGCTGAGCAGAGTAGGTGTCATCAGATGCGTGCTGTGGTTATGCTTGAGGGGGATTTTCCGCGCGAGGGTTACACCGACATCAACCATTTTTTGCTCAAGGCGCGGGTCTTAGGTAACTATTTAAGTGCAGAGGAGTTGGTCGAGCTGCGCAAGGCTTTGGAGCTGCTAGCAGCGCTGAGGCGTTTTTTTGCTTCCAAAGCCAACAACCCCTATCCGCTTTTGTTGGAGCTTATTGCTCCTGTCGCTGATTTTAGTTTTTTATTAGGCCAAATAGAGTCCATTATCGATAAATTCGGTCGTATCAAGGATACCGCTTCGCCAGCCTTGCGCGATATTCGGGCCGAGATTCACCTCAAGAGTTCGCAGATTTCTAAGCGACTTCAGCAGATACTGCATTCGGCTCAGGCCGAGGGTTATGCCGAGGCCGACAGCTCCATCACCATCCGCGAGGGGCGGGCTCTGATTCCCGTAGTTGCAGGGGCCAAACGCAAGGTGCGAGGCATGGTTCACAGTGAGTCGGCTACTGGACGCACGGCCTATATCGAGCCCATCGAGGTGGTGGAGCTCAATAACGAAATACGTGAGGCCGAGGCTGCCGAAAAACGTGAAATTATCAAGATTCTCACCCTCTTTACTGAATCCCTACGCCCCTATATCGACCAACTTTTACAGGCAGGCGTGGTTATTGCTACCTTCGATTTTTTAATGGCCAAAGCTCTTTATGGCATAACCATCAACGCCACCATGCCCATTATAGAGGATTCTCAGCAAATTCTGTTGCGCTCGGCTCGCCATCCACAGCTGGAGGCGGCCCTCAAAAAAGAGGGTAAGAGTATTGTCCCGCTCTCTTTAGAGTTGGATTCCCAGAAGAGGATTCTTTTGATTTCGGGCCCTAATGCGGGAGGGAAATCGGTCTGCCTCAAAACTGTAGGCCTAATGCAATACATGCTTCAATGTGGCTTTCCAGTGCCATTATTGGACAATTCGCAGATGGGGATTTTTGACTCTCTTTTTATCGACATTGGTGACCAACAATCCCTTGAGGACGACCTTTCGACCTACTCCTCTCACCTGAGCAACATGAAGACACTGCTTGGTGGTGCCACCGAACGGAGTCTCTTTCTCATTGACGAGTTTGGTAGTGGCACCGAGCCCCACACTGGTGGGGCTATTTCGGAGGCTATTTTGGAACAGTTGCTGCTTCGTGGTGCCTTTGGGGTCATAACTACTCACTATGCCAATCTAAAGTATTTTGCCACCTCGGCTACGGGCATCGAAAATGGAGCTATGACCTTTGATGTTCAGCATATTCGTCCGCTCTTTCGTTTGGAGCAGGGTAGGGCTGGTAGCTCCTTTGCCTTTGAAATTGCGCGTAAAATAGGGTTGCCTGAGTCCATCATCAGTCGTGCTAACGAGAAGATAGGTACCGAACAGGTCAATCTCGAAAAACAACTTCGCGAGGCTGCGCGTGACAAACGTTATTGGGAAAATAAGCGTGAGCGTATTCGTCAAACCGAAAAGAGTGCCTTTCAGACGGCCACTCAATACGAGGCTGAGTTGAGCGAAATCCAGGCCAAACGCCGTGAGCTTATTGCCGCAGCTAAGGCCGAGGCTCGGGAGTTGGTGGCTGAGGCTAACCGACAGATTGAGCGTACCATACGCGAGGTTCGCGAGGCTGCTGCTTCAGCCCAAAGTACCAAGGAGGTGCGTGCAGAGTTTAATACCTTTCGCCAAGAGCTTGCCTCGTCTGTGCCCACTGCCCAGGACGAAATTGACCGCAAGATAGAGCTGCTTCGACAAAAAGAGCAGCGTCGCATTGAGCGTACCGCTCAGCGCGCTGCTAGTCGAGCAGAGGCTGCTCCTGTGGCGCAGCCCAAAGCTCAAATAGCCCTTAGCGTGGGGGCCAATGTTCGTATGAGAGGGCAGCAGACCGTGGGGCGGATACTCTCGATAAGTGGCAATAAATGTACGGTTGCCTTTGGCAATATCATTACCCCACTGGATGGCAAACGGTTGGATATAGTGGCTCCAGAGCAGGTCAAGAAAGAGGTTCCGCTGGCCTCAGTTCAGTCGTATAATACTTTGGAAAAGAAGGTAAATTTCTACGAACAGTTGGATATTCGAGGCTCTCGGGTGGCTGATGCCATACCCGTGGTTCAGAGCTTTATCGACGAGGCAGTGATGCTTGGTTTTCACAGCGTTAAGATTTTACACGGCAAGGGTACTGGAGCCCTCAAGCAGGATGTGCGCCAATATTTGGCCACTCTTCCATTTGTCAAAAGTTTGCGCGACGAGCACGAAGAGTTTGGCGGTGCTGGCATCACCGTGGTTGAGATAGATTAATGACATTGAACAACTTCGCAAGTTTTTATTACCTTTGCAGCAAAAATATTGAACTATGTTATTCAACTCCTTTGAATTTGCTGTATTCTTACCCGTAGTATTTCTTATCTATTGGTTCGCTTTACAAAAGCACCTCAAGCTGCAAAATCTCTTTATTGTAGCCGTCAGCTATCTGTTTTATGGATGGTGGGATTGGAGGTTTTTATTACTAATAGCTTTTACCACTTTGTGTAGCTATCTGAGTGGCGTTCTGATACAAAAGTCTGATAATAAGGAAGTTACCCCCCCCCTGCATTGCAGGAACTATGCCAAATGGATTGCAACTGCTAATATCGTTCTAAATTTAGCAATCCTCTGTTTATTTAAGTATTTTAACTTCTTTTCTGAGAATTTAGCCCAGCTTTTTCGTCTTTTTGGTGCTGAATTAGATTGGGTTACCTTGGATATCCTACTTCCAGTTGGGATATCATTTTACACCTTTCAAGCCCTTAGTTACACAATAGATGTCTACAAGAAAAAAATAGAACCCACGCACGATGTGGTTAGCTTTTTTGCCTATGTAAGTTTTTTTCCACAATTAGTGGCAGGACCCATCGAACGGGCTACAAATTTATTACCCCAATTTTATAAAAGTCGCACCTTTGATTACGCTAAGGCTGTCGACGGTATGCGGCAAATATTGTGGGGCTTGTTCAAGAAAATTGTAGTTGCAGATAATGCTGCCACAGCGGTAAACGAGATTTTCAATAACTACAGTGATTTAAACGGTTCTACACTGTTGCTGGGAGGTGTACTGTTTGCTTTCCAAATTTATGGTGACTTTTCAGGGTATTCTGATATCGCCATTGGTACCGCTAGGTTGTTTGGTATCGATTTGATGCGTAACTTTAATTTTCCATACTTTTCTCGAGATATTGCTGAATTTTGGCGTAGATGGCATATTTCGCTTAATACTTGGTTCCGTGATTATATTTATATACCCCTTGGAGGTTCTCGTCGAGGTACTAAAATAGCCATCCGCAACACGTTTGTCATTTTTTTAGTTAGTGGTTTTTGGCATGGAGCCAATTGGACTTTTATCGCCTGGGGTGCGTTTCATGCCGTGCTTTTTCTCCCGTTATTACTTCTTAAAAAGAATCGTAAATTCACTGATACTGTCGCTCAAAGCAGATGGTATCCAACCGTTGGAGAGTTGCTTAATATGGGGGTGACATTCTTCTTAGTGGTCATTGGGTGGATTATATTCCGCTCTGACAACATCACGCAGGCCTATGACTATTTATCTCATATGTTTTCAGCATCGTTTTTCACCATGCCTGTTCTTATGGGTAAAAAAGCCCTGCTTTTTATTGTTATGCTGGTAGTAGTAGAGTGGGTTGGCCGGCGTAATCAACATGCCTTATCTAAAATGCCGAAAAATATTGCCTTAAGATGGTTTATTTATATACTTATAGTCTGGTTAATTCTTGAATTTGCTGGTCAACAAGGTGCTTTTATATATTTCCAATTTTAAATAAAAATGAGAAAATTTATCAAACTTACACTCGTTTTGTCAGCTGTCTTTGTTGCCATATATCTTTCAGCAGCTTTTGCTGTTCGCTTATGTATTCGCAACCAATCTTTTTCAATTGATAGCTCTCGAAATATCCTTCTGCTGGGTCACTCTATGGGAGAATGTGCCGTAGTTCCCAATATAGCAACACGTATTGCAAACTATTGTAAATCGGGAGAGCATACGATGCAAAGTTATCTTAAACTGAGATTTATTCTACGCGACAACCCACAAATTGACACTGTGATGTTTACTTTTGCACCATTTGTATTTGCTAATGGAGTTGATGGAGGAGATTTTGAGGGCGACGTTGCCAGCAATAAAATGAAACTATTTTATCCATTGATGGATATAGAAGATATAAAACTATTTCTAGACAATAAAGTTTTATACACAAACCTCTCATCTATGCCATACCTACAAAGTGTTGCTAAACGCCAACCTTATCTGGACCAACTGGGTGGATATTTGTATTTAGAGAGAGATAAACTTCAACTAGACATTGAACGACGAGCTAAGGAACCTAAAACACAAGTAAACTCTAAGTTTAATGCTAAATATCAAAAAATATATTTATCAAAGATGATTCAACTCTGTAAAAATTATAATGTCAAGTTTTTATTCATTCAATTTCCGATTTATCAAGCCAGTAAATACGGTGATTTGCAATTTGGAGACTCTATTCGTAAAACGCTCTATTCTGATATCCAACTTCTTGATTTCGTCAACATTCAATTACCAGACTCTACCTATGGAGACGTTGTGCATTTGAATCATCGTGGTGCAAAAATAGTCTCTAAAATATTGATGGATACATTGAACAAAAACACGATGACTGTCAGATAATTCAAAATTGCAAACTGGAGTGTGGCTGTCGGAAAATTAAGAGCATATTATATCAAAGGAGAAGACCTTGAACAGGTTTCAGCAACAGGAATGAGTAAGATGTACTACTTAAAAACAAAGCAGTTAAAGGATGGGATAATGGTGTAAGTAGAGCAAAAGCTCATTTATCCGAAGACCTTAGTGGCGAAATAATGGCCGAGAATACAGTGTTTTTAGATAATATAGCATCATTAACTGATAAGATGGGGACGCAATTAATATTGGTAACAACTCCTGTCAGAAAATCGTACTCACATCATATTAACGCAGGACAATTATCCCAAATGCATGATAATATTGAGCGTGTTTTAAAAGGACATAAAAGTGTCTCATACTTAGACTTCTTCACAGATAGTTCATATATAGATGATGACTTCTTTGATGCCGACCACCTAACAGAGCTTGGAGCCAAAAAGTTATCATGCAAAATAGATTCACTGATGATGAATAATTGATATTTAAATTAGAGTAATGTTATTCACCTAATATTAATACATCCATTCCTATTTTTTGCGTTTCTTTGGCGTTGGCTTGGTGTATGGGTTGTCAGCTGGCGTAGGTGGCTTTTGTGAGGCGAAGTTAAACATCAGTCCGAAGCCTATACTTTCGTTGATTTGCAGTATATTAAAGAAATTTGTGTTCTCAATTTTTGGATTGTATGGCGTGGCCATCTGGTCGTTGTAGACGGCCAGGACATAGAAGTTAAGCCATAGCAGGTTGGTGAATTTAAAGTTTAACTTATTTTCCCACCACACCGTTGGGGTACTATTATAGTTCCAAAAGGATTCAAATTTTGTGTTGTAGGTGATTTTTTTCTTGGCGAATGTTTCGCCATAGGTTATGCGTAGCAGGGCTCCGAACGAGGGTTGAAACTTGCGTCCTACCTCTTTCATCCCAGCAAATCCAGGGACCTGGGCCAATTCATCGTTGAGTACCATAACCATGCTTCCTGTTATTGGGGCCAAGTAGATATTGAGTTTACCCTTGGGTGGAGCATAGGATAGACCCACCGAAGCTGTGAGCGTGGCAGGGGCGAAGGCTGTGGAGGTCAGTCGTGAGGTGGTGTCGGTTAGAGCTTGAAAGGTGTGTGAAAATTGGGTTCTTAACTCACTTGAGGCTGTCAAACTCCACTTTGGGGCTATGCGCCATGAAGGGGTGACTATTACGCGCCACCAGTCTTCGTTTTTCTGAATCTTGTTATTGGCCGACTGCATGCCATATGCGGCATCGAAAATAGTCTTTATATTGAATATCGGGGCCACATACTGGTGCTCGAAATATGTTGTGGCACGGATTGAGAATGAGTTGGTTCCCCCTGGAGCCCAGTTGCTATATGCTGTTTGGGTAAAGGCTAAACCAGTATTCTTAAAAATTATGGTGTTACGCTGTTTACTCTGTATTTTCTTCAGATAGCGGTCATAAGCCTCGTTGTGCAGCACCACGCTCATCTCTTTGTTGGGTGTTACGGCTATAGTATCGGTTTTTGACTCTAATATTGCAGCCGAAGAAGATGGGTTAAACTGAGCTCTCGCCACTATGCTTGACACCACGACCACAAGACAAATAGATACTATTTTTTTTAACATAACCACAATTTTTTGTACATTGCGCCGCAAAGTTAATAAAATTATTTTAAAGCACAACACGTAAATTTACTCTGATAATGAAAGAGATAGTCGTCATAGATTCCAAAATACCATTTATTGCTGGTGTATTTGAGCCTTGGTGTAGAGTCATCTACTCCGACCACATCACTCACGAGCAGGCTCATGCGGCCCGCGTGTTGGTGGTTCGCACCCGAACTCAGTGTAATGGCGAGTTGCTTCGTGGTTCTTCGGTGGGTTTTATTGCCACGGCAACCATTGGCACCGACCACATCGACCTGGATTATTGTCATGACCACGGTATTGTTGTTCAATCAGCCGCAGGGTGTAATGCCCGTGCTGTGGCACAGTGGGTCTTTGCTGCCCTAAGGAGTCTGGGCATCAAGGGTGGAACCTTGGGTATTGTTGGGGTTGGCAATGTGGGGCGGCAGGTTATGGCTATGGCTCAGCAACGCGGTTTTTCTCTTCTGCTGAACGACCCTCCACGTGCAGACAGTGGTGAGTCTGGTTTTGTGGAGTTGGATTACCTGTTGCGCCACTCTGACGTGGTAACTCTCCACACACCGCTAACCCTCTCGACTCGTGCTTTAGCATCGGAACACTTTTTTGCCCAGATGGCCTCGGGTGCTGTTTTTCTGAATAGTTCGCGTGGCGAGGTGGTCTCGGAGCCAGCTCTGTTGTGTAGCCCCATTAGCCTTATGGCCATTGATGTGTGGTGTAATGAACCGTATATCAACATTCCTCTTTTAGAGCGTGCCACCATCTCCACTCCCCATATTGCGGGCTACTCAGCGCGTGGTAAGGCTCGTGCTACTCAGATGAGTGTGAGGGCTGTGGCTCACTGGTTGGGCATCGAGGCTCTCTCTGACTTTTCTATTGCTGATGGTTATGAGTTGGAGAGTGCTGACAGTTATGATATTCTTGCTGATACCCTTCAGCTTAAGTCTCATCCTGAGCTTTTTGAAGAGCTACGTGGTGGTTACGCCTACCGCTAAGATTTAGAAGCTGTTTTAATTTCTTTCCAGTATTTTATTACCACCCTTTTTGTACTCTTTTCCCGCTGATTTTTGAGCTGTAGTCCACTACTATCTCGGCAAATCATCGATGAAAATAGCCGGCTTAATGGTCAAAACGGTGCGTGAAACCGCCATAACCGTTTGATTT
>JAVVSB010000011.1:0-43629 GCA_036654415.1 Mucinivorans sp.
CACGAAGCACTTGATATTGAGCTGCGAAGATACCCTGGATGGCACCCATCAAAGTACCACGTTCTCCAGTTAGGTCAGAATAGACCTCTCTCTTGAAATCTGTTTCAAAGAGGTAACCCGAACCAACAGCAATACCCAGCGCAATAACCCTATCCCAAGCTTTGCCTGTTGCATCTTGGAATACAGCATATGAACTATTCAACCCGCGACCTGCTACAAACATACGGCGAAGAGAAGTCCCTGACCCCTTGGGGGCAATCAAGATTACGTCAACATCCTTAGGAGGAACAATACCAGTTTTTTCTTTATAGGTAATACCAAAACCGTGTGAAAAATAGAGAGCTTTGCCAGCAGTAAGGTGTTTTTTGACAGTTGGCCACAATGTAATCTGACCAGCATCCGAAAGTAGATACTGAATAATTGTAGCCTTAGAGCAGGCCTCTTCAATATCGAAAAGAGTTACCCCAGGAACCCAACCATCAGCCACTGCTTTATCCCATGTTTTTGAGTTTTTACGTTGACCCACAATCACATTAATACCATTATCTCTGAGATTCATAGATTGACCTGGGCCTTGTACTCCATAACCGATTACAGCCACCACCTCATTTTTGAGTACCTGTTGAGCCTTTGCCAGTGGAAATTCACTGCGCGTAACGACGCTTTCTTCCACGCCGCCAAAATTAATTTTTGCCATTTTTTTAACTGTTTTATATTAAATAAGTCCTTTGAGTTCCTTGTCCACATCGCTATGCGAGCCTTTAAAATCGGCCTTAAGCACCTCGACAATACGTTCTATGTTAGTCTTAACTTTGGTCATAGTTGGGTAGTCTGAATTGGCGATGATTGTAAATCTTGAGATACCTTTGTGGTGAGTCTCGGCCACCTTAAGGCTCTCAATATTAATCTTGCGGCGGGTGAAAATATTGGTTATACGATTAAGAACACCAACCGTATTTTCGGTATATACTGTTATTCTAAATTCTTCTTGCTCCATTGTCGCTTAGTTTTTACTTAAAAATTAAATCCGAGATTGACGAACCTGCTGGCACCATCGGGAAGACGTTATCCTCTTTGGCCACAACCACTTCCAACAAATAGGCCTTTGGGCTGGCCATCATCTGCTCAATGGCTGAAGGTAGCTCCTCGCGTGTGCATACCCTGCGGGCAGGGATGTCGTAAGCCGATGCTATGGCCACAAAATCGGGATTGACCATTTCTGTCGAGGCATAACGTTTGTTCCAGAAAAGCTCTTGCCACTGGCGAACCATACCCAAAAAGCTATTGTTCAGAATCACCACCTTAACAGCTATATCCCAGTGGAGTATTGTGCCTAACTCCTGCATTGTCATCTGGAAACCACCATCCCCCAAAAAGGCTACAACTTGCCGCTGAGGCATGGCAACCTTAGCCCCAATGGCCGCTGGCAATCCATAACCCATAGTTCCCAAACCGCCACTAGTGATGAGCGAACGGCTGTTAATATATTTAGAGTAACGTGCAGCGACCATCTGTTGTTGTCCTACATCGGTTACAATTATAGCCTCGCCATGACCCTGGTTGGCCACCTCGGCTACAACTTCACCCATGGTTAGCTCCTGTCTCTGAGGGTGTAGGTTATCTTTAATAACCGCTTCCCACTCTTGATTATAAGCCTCAGTTGAAACCTTTAACCACTCTTTATGGTCTCTTTGTTCTATCCGTTGATAAATGGCTTCAAGAGCTGTTTTAGCATCGGCACATATAGCCACAATAGGGGTAATAATTTTACCTATCTCAACAGGGTCAATATCAATATGTATAAACTTGGCGTTGGGTGCGTAAGATTCCAACCGACCAGTAACCCTATCCGAAAAACGCATACCCACGGCTAAAATTACATCCGCAAGCTGAGTCATAGTATTACCTGCTGCATTGCCATGCATTCCCAACATTCCAACGTATAATGGGTTGTCTGATGGAATAGCCGACAGTCCCATCAAAGTGGAGGCCATGGGGATACCACTTTTTGCGGCCAAAGAGGCTAAAATAGTTTCAGCCGAAGACACTTTGACACCATTCCCGAAAATAATGAGAGGCTTTTGTGCTTTGTTGAGTAATTCGGCAGCCTGAGCTATCTGTTCATCCAACAACTCGTAGGTGGCATGATAACCACGTATGGCTGTACATTTTTTATAATCAAAATCGCCACAACCAACCTGGGCATTACGCGTAAGTTCGATAAACACTGGCCCAGGACGACCTGTACTGGCAATATAAAAGGCCTTAGCCACGGTAGAAGCTATTTCAGTGTGCGAGGTAATTTGAAAGTTCCACTTGGTCACTGGGGCTGTCATATTAATCATATCAGCCTCTTGAAAAGCATCTGAGCCCAACAGTGGTGCATTAACTTGCGCTGCAATACAGACTATTGGCGTGGAGTCAATCATAGCATCGGCAATACCAGTAATAAGATTAGTAGCCCCAGGGCCCGAAGTAGCTAAACAAACCCCAACCTGTCCGTTGGCACGAGAGTAGCCTGCTGCAGCGTGTACAGCACCTTGCTCGTGGCGAGTCAAGATATGATGCAGGGTTTGCGTGTGGTTCATCAGCTCGTCGTACACTGGCATAATAGCACCACCAGGATAACCAAAAATAGTATCAACACTTTCGGCCTCAAGGGCCGAAAGCAACATATCTGAGCCTGTAATGTTCTTCTTTTGCATATTGTTTAATTATAGTGAGTGATAGGCATTCAAGCCTTACTATTTATATTATTCGTATGGCCCCTTTGTCGGCCGAACTAACCATGGAGGCATAGGCTCTCAGGCTTCGACTTATCTCGCGTGGGCGATTCTTTGGTGCAAAACCATCTGCAGCACCACTCATCATGCGCTGTTGTAATTCGTTTTCTGGGATTTGTAATTCAATGGAGCGTGACATCACATCAATCACTATCTTATCCCCATTTTGCACCACCGCTATCAATCCACCCGAGGCTGCCTCAGGCGAAATATGGCCTATTGAAAGCCCAGAGGTACCACCCGAAAAGCGGCCATCGGTAATCAAAGCGCATTTTTTGTCCAACCCCACAGTCTTTAGGTATGAAGTAGGGTAGAGCATCTCCTGCATTCCAGGACCACCCTTAGGACCTTCGTACCGAATAACCACCACGTCACCAGACTGAACCGTACCATCCAAAATACCAGTGCAAGCTGCCTCCTGAGAGTCAAACACACAGGCACTACCTTCAAAATGGAGGCAGGAAGGGTCAACACCAGCCGTTTTAAGTATTGAACCATCGGTGGCTAAATTACCGTACAAAACTGCCAAACCGCCATCTTGGGAATAGGCGTGTTCCACATCTCGAATACAACCAGACTCACGGTTAGTGTCAGCCGACTTGTAGTAGCTCTCCTGCGAACCCATCTTGATAGAGAATTTTCCAGCTGGAGCTGATAGGTAACGATTATTGTCTTCACGATAGAATTCAATAGCCTCAGCCAAAGACATTCCATCTACTCTATTGGTAGTGCTATCTATAAGTCCCCCTTTTTGGAGCTGGTCCATAATGGCCAACACTCCACCTGCACGATTAACATCCTGCACATGGTAAGGGGAGCTAGGGGCAACCTTACATAGCACAGGTGTACGGCGCGAAAGGGAATCTATATCACTCATCGAAAACTCAACTCCAGCCTCCGAGGCGATGGCCAACAAATGTAGCACCGTATTAGATGAACCACCCATTGCCACATCCATAGTCATAGCGTTCATGAATGCTGTACGCGTTGCTATCGAGCGTGGCAAAACGGTCGTATTCTCATTTTCGTAATAGTCCAGTGCATTATGTACTATCAGTTTAGCTGCCTCTTTGAAAAGTCGTTTACGATTTTTATGCGTTGCCACAATCGTACCGTTACCTGCCAAGGATAACCCTAAGGCTTCAGTTAAACAGTTCATCGAGTTGGCCGTAAACATACCTGAACAAGAGCCACACGTAGGACAAGCCCCCCTTTCTACTCTATCCATCATGCTTGGGGCAATTTTTGAATCGGCGCCCATAACCATTACGTCAACCAAGTCATAATCCTTCCCGTCAATATGACCCGCTTCCATGGGGCCCCCGCTGACAAACACAGTTGGGATGTTGAGTCTCATAGATGCCATCAACATACCAGGGGTGATTTTGTCGCAATTGCTAATGCAAATCATGGCATCAACCTTGTGGGCCTGAACCATATATTCAACCGAATCAGCAATCAAATCACGACTAGGCAAAGAGTACAACATTCCATCGTGCCCCATTGCAATACCATCATCAATGGCGATAGTATTCATCTCGGCTGCAAAACAGCCCTCATTTTCAATCCATTTTTTCACCTTTTGCCCTATCTCATGTAGGTGGGTATGCCCTGGTACGAACTGTGTAAAGGAATTGACCACAGCAATTACAGGCCGTCCAAAATGTTCTTCTTTCATGCCATTGGCACGCCACAATGCACGTGCTCCAGCCATTTTAGGCCCCTGTGTGGATGTATTACTTCTAAGTGCAAACATTGTTTTATCTTTAGTTGGAGCCTATTTTTTGACTCATAAACGTTGGGCAAAGGTACTTATAGTTTTTTTTAATATCAATATAAAAGGGCTTTTTATCTGCCATTAGGCATTTTTATTTCATTATTTTGTCTATCTTTGTTAGATGGTACAAAAATTAAACGCCACTGATTTTATTGCCGCCACCCTCTGCTCGGGCACGATAGTGGACGTGCGGTCACCATCTGAATATGCTTTAGGTCACATAGTTGGAGCTGTAAATCTGCCGCTTTTTGATGATATGCAACGTGCAATAGTGGGGACAACTTATAAGCAGCAGGGACGCGAAAAAGCCATTGAACAGGGACTTAATTTTGTGGGTGGGACTCTCTCTTATTTTGTACAACAAGGGCGCTCCTATGGCTCTAAACACCTTTTTTTATACTGCGCCCGCGGAGGGATGCGTAGTGAAAGTATGGCCTGGCTACTGGATATGGCAGGGATAAAAGTCTCTGTACTGATAGGTGGATACAAAGCTTATCGTACACATTTTGAAGAACTTATAACTAATCATCCATGGCGAATTAATCTTTTAGGCGGTTCAACAGGTTCGGCCAAGACATCTATTTTGCACGCTTTGGCTTCGCGCGGAGAACAAGTTATTGATTTAGAGGCCATAGCCTGTCATAAAGGGTCTGTTTTTGGTGGTTTTGGGCAAAATCAACAGCCAACTACCGAACATTTTTTCAACCTGCTACACCATGAATTTTGTAAGTTAGATCCTTTACAAGTTGTCTGGTGCGAGGGTGAAAGTATGTTGATTGGCCACCTATTTTTGCCTAAATTTTTATTCGATTTGATGTACAAAGGACAATATATAGAGGTATATATGAATGTAGAGCAACGATTGGACCGTTTGTGTATTGAATACGGCCATTTTTCGGCCGATTTGTTGATTGAAGCATTTTCAAAAATTAAAAAGCGAATTGGAACCGAACAATATAATTTAGCCCTAGACGCTATTATGCATGGACATATCCGCACCGCGGCCACCATAGCTCTGAAGTATTATGATAAGGCCTACATGAACAGCTGTATCACACCTGATTTTAGACAAGAGGTTGATAATGACAATATAGATAGTGCTATTGAACAATTAATTAACAAAGTATGATAGTAGATACAAGTGGGCAACCATGTCCAGCGCCACTGGTAATGACAAAACGTGCAATAAAACAGGCCTCGGCCAAGGAGCCAATCGAGGTGATTTCTGACAACTCAATTTCAGCCCAAAACCTTGAGACTTACTTACATGAATTAGGGCTTATTTTTCAAAAAAACATAACTAATGGACTCTGGCATTTTTACTTTACAACCTCGGGAACCCTACCTTTAGAACAAGTAAGTGTGGAGTGTCCCTCTCCACAAAAATCCGTCACACAGAGCGGCTACGCCCTTGTTATACGGTCGGAATTCATGGGTAGTGGTGATGACGCATTGGGCGCCTTATTGATGCGTTCGTGCGTGAACTCCTTAGGTGATTTGGATTTGCTACCAACGTGGATAGTACTCTACAATTCTGGAGTAAAACTGACTATTGGACAAAGTGATACTGCGGCATCTTTAACTCTTCTAAGGAATCGTGGAGTCCAAATTTTAGTTTGTGGCACCTGCGTGGATTTTTACGGAATTAAGGAGCAAATTGGGGTAGGTTCTATTACCAATATGTTCAAAATAAATGATATTCTCAGCAAAGCTGACCATGTAATTTATCCTTGATAGCGTAAAATAATGAACGAGATGTCTTCTATATAATTTACGCCTCTGTGCCATATTTCATCCTATTTAGACCATGAATCTCTACTTTGATAATGCGAGCACCTCATTCCCAAAATCTCCCAAGGTAGCCGCGGCAATGAGTGATTTTTTAACCCACTGTGGTGGGACCTATGGTCGTGCTCATTATGCCAGAGCAGTGGAAGCATCGGTTCAAGTGGAACAGTGCCGAGATCGTTTAGCAAACTTGATGGGCCTGAACAGTGGTGACAATCTGATTTTTACGGCCAATGCCACCACTGGGGCTAATGTGCTTTTTAAGGGGTTACAACTTTCTAATTGCAAAATTCTATGTTCACCTTTGGAGCACAATGCCGTCATGCGACCTTTGCAATATTTAGCAGATAATCAAGGAGTTAGTATCGAATTTTTACCATCCGATAGCAGTGGCTTTATCGACATAGAGAGGCTATCTAATACGGATTCAAAAAATGTTGCGCTCATTGTGGTCAACCATCAAAGCAATGTAAATGGGGTAGTGCAACCTCTTGATAAAATTGCTGAATGGGCCCATAGTTGTGGCGTAAAAATTAGCGTTGATTTAAGCCAATCATTTGGTTGCCAAAATATTAATATAGATGAATGGAGCGTAGATTATGCTTTCTTTACTGGACACAAAGCTTTAGGAGGTCCCACTGGCACAGGTGGACTATGGATGCGCGAAGCCACTGGGATTCAAACATTTATTCATGGAGGTACGGGCAGTCGCTCCGATGCGTTATTGATGCCAGATTTTTTACCCGACCGTCTGGAGGCTGGCACACCTAATATAGTTGGTATTGTGGGACTTAATGCCGCTTTAGAGAATCCATTACCAATAGGACATAGCCATCAAGAGTTTATGGCTTTTATGAATACCGTAGGTAAAATAGATGGCATTAAACTGCTCTCAAGTACTAACAGGAACACTCAAGGCGAACTCTTTAGCCTAACTCACAACCATCTTAAGCCATCCCAAATAGCTCAGCAGTTATGGTCAATTTATGGTATTGAGGTACGTTCTGGACTCAATTGTGCTCCAGTGGCCCATCGTCACCTTGGCTCTTACCCTGACGGAGGGGTACGAGTGTCGATAGGTCGGGGACAAACAATTGATGATTTTAACTACTTTACACAGGCAATCCAAGAGATATGTATGTAATTATTTTTCAGAACGTACGTGCTGTGATGCGTGCCGAAAAGATGGCCACAGCTGAGAAGTTAGCCGCAAGTATAATACCTATACCCGAGATATACTCCTCGGAGTGTGGCATGGCCATATCAGTGGAGACAAATCAAGTTACACAGTTTAAAGAGCTTCTAGTGAAGAGTGGCCTAAAATTTGAAATTCATGAATTATGATAGAAAAAGTTGATTTACTACAATCGGTTCAGTACGGGGGGTGTTCGGCTAAAATTCCAGCCGCTCAGCTTGAAAGCCTACTTGGGAATATTCCGCTTTTAAAAAGTAATAATATATTGGTAGATACCTCGACCCATGACGATGCAGGAGTATATCGTCTAAACGGGGAACAGGCTCTAATTGTCACTACCGATTTTTTTCCGCCCATCTGTTCTGACCCCTTTGAATTTGGGCAAATTGCCGCCACCAATTCGTTGAGCGATGTATACGCCATGGGGGGCAAACCTCTGTTGGTATTAAATCTAAATATGTTTCCCTCGCAAACCATGCCCCTGAGTGCCTTACGTGAAATTATACTAGGCGGACAGGATAAAGTTAGCCAGGCTGGAGCATTCACCATGGGAGGCCACACCATTGACGACAGTGGTGTGAAATACGGTCTTGCTGTGGTGGGCATAGTGCATCCCGATCATGTGATAAGCAACAGCGGGGCCAAGGCAGGTGATGTTTTAATCTTGACAAAAGCCCTAGGCTCTGGCGTTTTAGTGGCTGCACAACGAATGGGGATAGCCCCTGAACAGAGCTACCGAGAGGCCATTGAGGCCATGAAGTTGCTCAATGACCGTGGGGCTGAGTTGATGCAACAGTTTATAGTACGTGGAGCCACCGATATTACAGGTTTTGGATTGCTTGGCCATTTGCGTTCTATGGCCTTGGCAAGTGGAGTCTCAATGGAGATAGATTCGACCAATGTACCCCTACTACCCAATGTAGCCGACTTGTTGGAAGATGGATGTGTGCCAAGTAGTGCCTTTAAAAACTTAGAATTTGTGGTCTCAGAAGTGGATTTTGCCAGCTGGCTTCCACTTAGTGGCAAAATGGCTCTGTGCGATGCGCAGACCTCGGGAGGATTGTTGATGAGTGTCCAAGAGTCAAAGGCTCCACAACTTTTAGAACTACTGCATGAGAAATATCCATCCAGCCGTGTGGTTGGACGTGTAGTGCCACATCAAGAGAAAGCCATATACGTAGTATAACAAAAATGGCAGGACTCCGAAAAGAATCCTGCCATTTACCAATATCAAATTTGACTCTATTCCGCCATTGAAGGCATCTCCTTTTGGTAATCACCAGCCAACAATTTAGTGCGACAGGCGCGGAAAGCCTCTAAGGTAAATTCAACATCTTCTAAGGTGTGTGCAGCCGTAGGAATGATACGCAAAATAATTTCGCCCTTAGGAATTACGGGATAAACTACCACCGAACAAAACAAATTGTGATTTTCACGTAAATCGGCAACCAAATTAGTGGCTTCATTGACCCCACCCTTCATATAAACAGGAGTTACAGGAGATAGGGTAACGCCTATGTCAAATCCACTATCACGGAACCCTTTTTGTAAAGCATTGACTATGGTCCACAGTTTTTCTTTGTATTCAGGGTGTGCTTTGATAAGTTCTAGACGTTTCATTGCCCCTATTACCATTGGCATTGGAAGTGCCTTGGCATAAAGTTGCGAACGTAGGTTATAACGGAAATAGTTTACAATATCTTTATCAGCGGCAACAAAAGCACCGATACCTGCCATAGATTTAGCAAATGTAGAAAAGTGCACGTCTACACCATCTTGAACTCCAAAATGTTCTATTGTACCAGCTCCATGCTTACCCATTGTACCAAAACCGTGAGCGTCATCAACCAACAGACGAAAGTTAAAATCATTTTTCATGGCCACAATTTCGTCCAACTTACCCAAGTCACCCTTCATGCCAAACACGCCCTCGGTGATAACCAAAATACCACCACCTGTACCTTGTGCCCATTTGGTTGCGCGTTCAAGCTGCAAACGCAAGTTGGCCATATTGTTGTGGGGGTAGACAAAGCGCTTACCACCCTTGCCCTTGTGAATCATCAGACCATCAATAATACAGGCATGAGCCTCGCTATCATAAACAATAACATCTTTGGCTGTGGCCAATGAATCAATGATAGATACCATACCTTGGTAACCGAAGTTCAATAAAAAAGCATCTGGCTTGCCCACAAAGGCAGCCAATTTACGTTCCAGCTCTTCGTGATACTTGGTCTGTCCACTCATCATACGTGCCCCCATTGGGGCGGCCATACCAAAGTCACGAGCACCAATGGCATCAGCCTCCAAGACCTCAGGATGCGAAGCCAGGCCCAAATAGTTGTTTAAACTCCAGTTAAGCATCATTTTCCCGCGGAAATACATACGAGGTCCTACAGGTCCCTCTAACTTTGGAAATGAAAAATAGCCGTGGCTGTAATTGATGTATTGACCAATTGGGCCGCCACCGGTTTCCTTAATTCTAGCAAAAATATCCACTTTTACAAAATTTATATGGTTAAACTTGGCGCAAAGTTAACTCAAAAAAATTAGAAATCAGAATAAATTATCTATCTTTGTCGTTTAGAAACATATATCACATATCTATTTTTTATGATAAACTCAAAGCATTTACTGCTTATTCTAATGATTTGTGGCACCACGTTACTGGGGTCTTGTAGCAAATTTAACGCCTTGCTCAAGAGCGATGATGTGAATGCAAAATATGACGAAGCAATGCGTCTATATCATGCCAAAAAATACAATAAATCAGCGGCTTTATGCGACAATATAATGCCCAATATTGTGGGCACAGTTCGTGAGGATACAGTCCTATTTTTTATGGGTAAGGCATATTATAATATGCGCGATTACGCCATGGCTGGCGAGGCAATGAACGCCTACCGCGACCGTTTTACCCGCTCTGGTTTTACCGAAGAGGCTGAGTTCCTCTATGCTATGAGTTTTTATAAGCTTTCTGGCTTGCCAGAAAACGACCAAGCCGATACACATAAGGCCATTATAGCCTTTAATGAATACCTCAATCGTTACCCCAATAGCATACAGGTGGACTATATCCACGGTTTGATAGGTGAACTGACCGAAAAATTATACTATAAAACCTACATTAACGCAGCCATGTACCATAAATGGGGACGCTATAACGGTGCCATAACTTCACTCCTTTCGGCCATAAAAACCAATCCCGAAATTCCCTATCGAGAGGAGATGACCTACCTTATCTGTAAATCATGGTTCGATTATGCCCAAAATAGTATTTTGGCTCGCCAGTTAGACCGCTATCTAAAAACCATTGATGCCTACTACAACTTCATCACGCAATATCCTGACAACAAACAATTCCGTAAGGATTTGGACAAAATGTATGCACAGGCAAAAGAGTTTACCGACAAATACGGTGTCCGTTCGATGGCAGCTCAGGAAAATATGACATCCATTAACGCCCACCGCGATAATATAGCCCAGGCACGTGAGGCTCTCTTCTCGGTGACAACTAAAAAAGACCGCGATGTCTTGAATGCAAAAATAAAGAGCGAAAAGGTAGCCATTGTGGCTAAAAAGGCCGAGGCTCATAAAGCTAAAAAAGCAGCCAAAGTTGAGGATAAACTTAAAAAAGAGCGGACAGATAAGACCGCGGACGAGGTTAAAATTTCTAAAAAGACAAAACTAACCGAGGCCCCAAATGCTCAAAAAAAAGCCAAACAGGAGAAGAAAAAAATAGCTACTCCAAAGCGCACAAAAATTTCTAAATCAGAGAAATCTGTGCAGTAACACGTTTTGAGAAAAAGATAAAAACATACTATAATGGAAACAAAAAAGAACATCCCAACCAATACCATTACCCGTACACTTCGTCAAATTGACCAACCAACAGGTAATATTTACGAGAGCGTAACGATTATATCGCGTCGTGCCAACCAAATTTCTTCTGAATTGAAGACGGAACTTGCTGGCAAGTTGCAAGAATTTGCTGGATTATCAGATAATCTTGAAGAGACTTTTGAAAATCGCGAACAAATTGAACTCTCGCGTATGTACGAACGCCTTCCTAAAGCTACCATAGTAGCCACCGAGGAGTTCTTGGCTGGCGAACTTGTAGCCAAACATACCAACGAACCTGCAGCTCAGAAATAGTTGAATTATGAAGGTGCTGCTGGCTGTTACTGGAGGTATAGCTGCCTATAAGGCAGCCTTATTAGTACGCCTTTTGGTCAAATCTGGCCATCAAGTAAGAGTTATAATGACTCGTTCGGCTAAAGATTTTATCACTCCATTAACCTTAGCCACATTGAGTGGTAACCCTATTGTGGTTGAAAACTTTGACCCCGAAAATGGGGCATGGAATTCTCATATATCCCTTGGAGAGTGGGCCGATGTGATGCTTATTGCCCCAGCTACAGCCAATACGCTGGCCAAAATGGCCGCTGGTATTGCTGATAATTTATTGCTCTGCACCTACCTCTCGGCACGGTGTCCAGTGTGGGTGGTTCCAGCCATGGATTTGGAGATGTACGCCCACAAAACCACTCAAGAAAATCTGTCAAAATTACGTGCAACAGGGGTTCGTATTATTGAACCAGATGAGGGCTTTTTGGCCAGTGGTCTTATTGGTCGTGGACGTATGGCCGAGCCCGAAGAGATTCTGAAGTCTCTTTTTACTGAGGGTGATATGAGCGGACATAAGGTACTCATTACAGCTGGAGGAACTATTGAAATGATTGACCCAGTGCGTTTTATAAGCAATTTTTCTAGTGGTAAGATGGGCTTTGCCTTGGCCGAAGAGTTGCTATCTCGTGGGGCTGAGGTGACCATGGTGGTGGCAAACCACACTGTTCAAACAGTGAACGTTGGCATTAAGCAAATTAAAGCCCTCAGTGCCAATGCAATGTTAGAGGCAGTATCCAAAAATTTTGTGTATAATGATATTGTTATTTTTGCCGCTGCAGTTGCTGACTACACACCCGCTAAGACGGCCGAGCATAAGATTAAACACTCGAATACGGCCATGAATATAGAACTCCAACCAACAGTAGATATTGCCAAAAAGATGTGCCAAAATAAAAGCAATAGCCAATTCTGTATTGGTTTTGCGCTCGAAAGTCAGGATGGTATTAGCGCGGCACATATCAAACTGAAAAGTAAAAATCTTGATGCCATTGTGCTCAACTCTTTAGAAGATAAGGGGGCTGGCTTTGGGGGCGACACCAACAAAATTACCATTATAGACACTCTGCACGAGCAGTGTTTTGAACTTAAAAGTAAGCGCGAAGTGGCTCGTGATATCGTAGATTATATCGCATCTAAGAAATGCTAAAGCAGTTAACCATACGCAATTACGCTATTATCGAAAATCTTGAAATAGAGTTTGATAAAGGGCTTAACATTATTACTGGTGAAACAGGAGCTGGCAAATCTATTTTGCTTGGCGCCTTGGGGTTGCTTTCGGGGGCAAAAGTCGAAAGCGGGGTAGTGGGCGAAAGCTCGAAACCATGTTTGGTCGAGGGTGTATTTACGACACAGGGCTATGGACTGGAAGAATTTTTTGAGGCCAATGACCTCGATTTTGCCACTGAAATTACCATAAGACGAGTGATTAATGGTGGTAAATCACGAGCTTATATAGATGAACAACCAATTAATATAAGTCTACTTAAAGAGCTAAGTGACAAACTAATAGATATACATTCTCAACATCAGAGTCTACTGCTTTCCCACGTTGATTTTCAGACCCGTATTTTGGATGCTGTGAGTTTAAGTCTCACCGAAGTTGAACTCTATCGACAACAATACAAGGAACTCAAAAATCGTCAAAATGAGTTGGCTCGTTTGCAAGAGAGGTCAGCCGAAACTTCTAAACGCCGAGACTATCTTCAATACCAATTAGATGAACTTTTGGAGGCTAATCTCGAAAGTGGCCAAAGTGAAACAATGGAGGCAGAACTCCATGCGCTCACACACGCAGAAGAGATTGCCCAGGGGCTAAATTTTGCCACACAAGCTCTTGACAATGACGAGAGTGGCATACTCTCTTCTCTCAAAACTACCATCGGTCAGCTACAACATATTAAAGAACATATAGCCCCAGTGCAAGAGCTATGTGTAAGATTAAACACATGTTATCTGGAGCTTAAAGATATCTCCTGTGAGGCCGCCTCGTTGCTGGAGAATGTGGCTATCAACCCAACCAGAGCCCAATGGATAGAAGAACGCTTAGGAACAATCTATTCACTTTGTCGTAAGCATAACCTCAAAAACGACACCGAATTATTAAACTTTGCTCGTCAGATTGACAGCGAATTACTCGAGTTATCTGACTCAGATGAACATATAGAGAAACTCAAGGCACATATCAACGAACTAGAATCATCAGCTACAAAATTAGCTGCTGTCATTGACTGTCGCCGTCGCGAAACAGCACCAACAATTGAGCACCACACACAGAATACTTTAGCAGAATTAGGTATTAAGAATGCCGTTTTTAGGATTGAAATCAGTGATACTGAACGACTAACTCCAACTGGCAAAAATGGAATTCGTTTCCTGTTTTCAGCCAACGAGGGCATGGCTCCACAAAATATTGAGCAGGTTGCATCGGGAGGTGAAATTTCGCGTCTGATGCTCTCCCTCAAAGGGTTGGTATCAAAAAGCGTGCAACTACCTACCATTATCTTTGACGAGATTGACACTGGTGTGAGTGGCTCGGTAGCCGACTATATGGGGCGTATTATCTGGAATATGAGCTCTACTATGCAGGTCATAAACATCACCCATCTGCCTCAGGTAGCCAGCAAAGGTAACCACCACTTTTTTGTCTACAAAAATAAAGGTACCCACATCAAAAAACTCACTCCGCAAGAGCGTTTAGAGCACATTGCATCCATGCTTAGTGGTAGCGAGGTGACTGATGCTGCACGAGCTCAGGCTGCCGCACTACTCTCTGATAAGGAGTAGTATTATTTCAACACTTCGACAATATTCTTCTTAGCCGTAGCCTCATCCAAGGCACCACGTGTAATAAGTAGCTTGGGACCTATTTCGGGTATAAACACCACTGTTGGGGCATCTTTACTGTCGGCACTAAAAAAAACAGACAACTCACGCTGACGTGCTATATCAACCTTATAAAATAAAGCCTTATGGCTATACTCCTTAGAAAGTTTCTCAAGCATAGTCTCCACTGTTTGACTCACCACCGAGTTATCGTAAAAGATGATTACACACGGCTGAGCCCCTAAATATTTCCAAGTGCGACTATTGTCACAATCCCACACAAGTCTGGTGAAGGTATCTTTGGTTAAATCAATTAGCCCCTGAGCCTGAACTTTGGTGGCCGACAGAGCCAAGCTAACCACTGCCATTAACACTATTACAAAACGTTTCATTGCTTATATTTTTTGCCAGAAAAGACCGTTATTTTTAATAACGGTCTCTCATTATGAAAACTTCGCCCTAAACATAACTTTTGACGAAGGTAATAAAAAAAATCCTAATTTTCAAAAAGCAAGTCATCCATACCAAAAACGCCTTTACGCCCAATTAAAAATTCGGCAGCCAACACAGCCCCAACGGCAAAACCTGCACGACTTTTGGCTGTGTGTTCCATAACTATAGAATCGACCTCGCTCTCCCACACAACTGTATGAGTTCCAGGCACTACACTACGTCGTTGAGCCGTCACTTCCAAAATGTCGGCCTGAGTTGTAGCCCCAAGATACCACTCTTTTTTACGTTTACACCCCGATAAAATACCCTCAGCTAAAGTGATGGCTGTACCACTGGGGGCATCTTTTTTCTGAGTGTGGTGCACCTCATTAAGTGTTACATCATATTCCGTAAAACGGTTCATAAGCTTGGCTAAAGAGGCATTGATTTTAAAAAACAAATTTACCCCCACACTATAATTACTTGCATAAAAAAAAGCTCCATTATTCTTTTTACACACCTCCACCACCTCTGGTAATTTCTCTATCCAAGCCGTGGTGCCACAAACCACTCTAACGCCAGCCTCAAGAGAGGCTATAATATTATTAAAGGCCGTTATAGGGGTCGAAAATTCGATAGCCACATCTGCCTTTTTAAGGTTTACGGCTGTCAAATCATTAGCATTATCTTTATCTATTACTAGCACAATCTCGTGCCCACGGGAGATGAGTATTTTTTCAATCTCGTGCCCCATTTTTCCGTATCCCAGTAGTGCTACTTTCATCGCAGGATGGTCTCTTCGCGGTCAGGTCCCACACTTACTATCCACACTGGTACGCCAGTGTACTGCTCAATAAATTCGACATACTCCTTTAGTTCGGCAGGGAATTCTCCATAGGTGCGAATATTATTTATATTACAGTTCCACCCCTTAAAACTCCTATAAATAGGTTCTATCTCTTCGAGTGTTTCGTAAGGGAATTCGTTAGTCAACTTTCCATCCACTTTGTACGACACAGCAGCCTTAATCTCGATAAAATCATTCATCACATCCGATTTCATCATAATGAGCTTACTCACCCCGTTAATCATAACTGCATATTTCAAAGCAACTAAGTCCAACCAGCCACAACGACGGCGACGTCCTGTGGTTGCGCCTACTTCTCGACCAAGAGCACATAACTTTTCACCTGTTTCATTAAAAAGCTCAGTTGGGAAAGGGCCACTACCTACACGGGTACAGTATGCCTTGAAGATACCATAGACCTCGCCGATACGACCAGGAGCAATCCCCAAGCCAGTACATGCACCAGCGCAAATGGTATTAGAGGATGTTACAAAAGGGTAGTTTCCAAAATCAATATCAAGCAATGAGCCTTGCGCCCCTTCGGCCAACACAGCTTTACCACTGTCCAATGTGCTATTTATGGCGTACTCGCACTCAATAATTTGAAATTTACGAAGAGTTTCAATAGCCTTAAACCACTTAAGTTCATACTCCTGTAAATCATATTCAAAATCATAATTTTTAAGCATCTCAACATGCTTATTCTTAAGGCGTAAATAGCGTTCCTTAAACTCGGCAGAGAGTATATCCCCCACACGTAGGCCATTACGCCCTGTTTTATCCATATAAGTTGGGCCTATACCTTTTAGTGTAGAACCTATTTTGGCCTTACCCTTTGAAGCTTCACTTGCGGCATCCAGAATACGATGAGTTGGAAGAATAAGGTGTGCCTTCTTGGCAATTTGAATTGATTTTGTGCAATCAACTCCAGCAGCCTCAAGTTCGGCAACCTCAGAAGCAAAAATAACAGGGTCGATAACCACACCGCCACCTATAATATTGATTGTCCCATTACGGAAGACACCACTAGGAATGGTGTGCAGGACAAAACTTTTACCATCGAAATGGAGCGAGTGACCAGCATTAGGTCCACCCTGAAAACGTGCAATGACACCATAATTTGGCGTGAGTACATCAACAACTTTACCTTTACCTTCGTCGCCCCATTGCAGGCCAAGAACTACATCTAATTTCATTTTTATATTTATGATTTTTTTAGTTTCGTTTCATTACCATTAATTTCAGCCTTACCCTCTCTTAATAACACACCAGCGGCACGTTTAAAAACCTTTTTACTCATCCCTGTAATCAACTGTATTTTAGCAGGGTCACTCTTGTCACCCAAAGGCAACGCTCCTCCGTTTTCTTGCATTAGTTGTACAAGAGCATCCACCGCCACGCACACCGCATCATAGCCCTGTTGCTGCAAGCAGACATCAATACGCCCATCCTCAGCAATTTTCAAAACCCAGGCCGTTAACAACTCTCCGATATGTATCTCACGAAATATTTGGTTATCGTACAACATTCCCCAATGGTGCTGGTCGATGATGACCCTAAAGCCCCGTTCACGACGTTGCGCCACAATAATGGAGACCTTCTGGCGTGCAACGACAGAAATTTCATCATTATTAACAATTCTCCCAAGTTTAGAAGTGGCTACAATACGCCCCGTAACTTGGTCGATATAGATGGTAACTGGATAATATTCACCACGTTGCATCTCATTTAATTGATTCTTAAAAGGCACAAATAGGTCTTTAGGTAGGCCCCAATCCAGAAAAGCACCTATACGTGTGGTATCCACCACCTTAAGTGAATTAACCTGCCCCAACATAATTTTTGGGATGTCAGTTGTAGCCACCATTCTATCTTCGGAATCGAAATAGATAAATACCTCAATGGTGTCGCCAAGAGAGTAGTTCTCAGGGACATAACGGTTAGGCAAAAGCACTTCATTATGGTCCTCGTCCTCCAGATAAACTCCGTTATCGGTGGCACGAGCAATTGTTAGCTTATTGAGCAGGGCTGGATTAATCATAGAGCACAAAGTTAATAATTTTTTGTACTTTTGTACACAAATAAATGAAATAAAGATGAAAGTTGCCGCCATCCAGATGGATTCTCTTTGGGAAAATCCATCTGCAAATTTAATAAAAGCAAGACAGATAGTGCTTAGTACCGATGCTGAGTTGCTAGTATTTCCCGAAATGTTTGCCACGGGTTTTTCGATGAACCCACAAAGGATAGCACAAAAGATGGCAGGTGAGGTTGTAACTCGAATGACAGAGTTGGCCATCGAAAGTGGTAAGGCGCTTATCTTCAGTGCAGCCATCGAAGATGCGCATAGTACAGCTCCCAATGAGTCCCATTTCTACAACCGTCTGTTTTTTATCGCTCCCGATGGAACCCGTTTGGTTTACGACAAGCGCCACCTATTTCGTATGGCCAATGAACAGGAGTTTTACGCCGCTGGTCAGAACCGTCTGGTGATTCATTATAAAGATTTTAGAATTTGCCCCATGGTTTGCTATGATTTACGATTCCCCGTGTGGAGCCGCCAAAAGGGTGATTACGACCTGCTAATTTATATAGCCTCGTGGCCCGAGGTCAGAAGTTATGCCTGGACCACGCTACTTAGGGCAAGAGCCATTGAGAATCAATGTTATCTAATGGGGGTCAATAGAGTCGGGAATGACCCTAAGAACCTATATTCTGGCGACAGTGTGGTGGTTAATTTTTTGGGGCAACCTTTGGTGGAGGCAACCCCTTCTACTGAGCAGGTGGTCTCAGTGGAGCTCTCTCTCCAAGAACTGGAGCAATTCCGTGCAGGTTTTCCAGCATCGATGGATGCCGATAAATTCACAATAGAACAATAAGATTAGTGGATACGACCATTGTCATACTTTTGGTCTGTTCAGGCTTATTGGTGGGGGTGATAAATACTTTTGCTGGTGCTGCTGCGGCCATAACCATGGCCCTGTTTACGGCTTTGGGGCTACCTATCAATGTGGCTAACGGCACCAACCGTATACCTGTTTTGGCGCAGACCCTTGTAATGTCGATAGGCTTTGCACGGCAAGGGTATCTGGATTTAAGTGCGGGCTTCCGTTTGGCGATTCCAACTATTTGTGGTGCAGTTTTTGGTTCACTCTATGCCACGCACGTAAACCCAACTATTTTTCAATACCTACTATGTACTATTCTCATTATTCTGCTTTGTGTATTACTCTTTAATCCACAACGTTTTATGCGTAACGAATCGCTTGGAAACCGTAAGGTGCGTTTGGCGGACTACTTTTGGTTCCTTTTAATAGGACTATACGGCGGCTTTTTCCACATCGGCATCGGCTATTTGATACTTACAGCCACTATTGTAGGAATGGGTTATAATCTAATGCAAGCCAATGCTTTAAAGGGATTTATAGTACTTAGTTACATTCCTTTTTCGCTGGTTGTTTTTATTGCCCGCGGTCAGGTCGATTTTGTCTATGGGTTAATCCATGCCGCAGGTAATTTAGTGGGGGCGGGGGTAGCCACTTATTTTGCCTCAAAAATACCATTAGGTTTAATCCGTTGGAGCTTGGTGGTGATGATATTTTTTACGATTCTTGATATATTCAAAATCATTAGTCTTCAACACACTTTAGAAAATATATTTAATTTAACTTTAAGATAGATGAAATTTTTGATTATTGTTTTTGCTTTACTTAATGTCTGCTTTTCGTGTGCTATGCCACCAGAATCAGTCAGTGATGATATTTTGCGCTCAACTGTAATTATAGACTTGCCCAACACATTAGATTTTGCTGACGAAAAGGTCCCATTGGAGTATGCTGAAGTGTCAGAGGCTATTCAAAAAGAAGTACTTACCACAATGTGTATGCACACCCGCACGATGTTAACCCTAAGGATGACAACTCGCTATTTTCCCATCATAGAGCCTATACTTAAAAATAATGGTGTGCCCGATGATTTTAAATACCTCTGTCTGGCCGAAAGTGGCTTAGATGTAAATGCTCGTTCGGGAGCTGGAGCAGCTGGCCTCTGGCAATTTATTTCATCGGCTGCCAAAACTTATGGCTTAGAGACAGGAGCTAATGTAGATTTACGTTATAACGTAGAGCTGGCAACCGAAGCAGCATGCCGTTACCTAAAATCAGCCTATAGACGTTTTGGGAGCTGGACCATGGCGGCTGCATCCTATAATGTGGGGCAAGCTGGAGTAGACCGTCGAGCCGAAACTCAAGGTGTGGGCAACTACTGGGATATGTTTTTACCTGACGAGACTATGCGATATATACCTCGTATATTGAGTTTTAAGTTACTTTTACAAAATCCTGCAAAATATGGTTTTGTGCTTCGTAAGAGGGACTATTTCCCTCCATTTATTAATTTTCGTACTGTGGAGGTTAGTGACAAAGAGATAGAGTGGTCGGACTTTGCAGCCAAATACGGCACAAATTACAAGGTTTTACGAATACTAAACCCTTGGATTCGCAGTTATGATTACGACAATAGCACAGCAAAAACGTACACTGTCAAAATTCCAACGGGCGGTTTTCGCCATTTGGGGTACTAAGCAATAAGTTTATGATAAAAGTAGAAGGGGCAAGGGTTCACAACCTTAAAAACATATCGGTTGAAATTCCACGTGGAAAATTAACTGTTATTACAGGGCTTTCAGGTTCTGGAAAGTCATCATTGGCCTTTGACACCATCTACGCTGAAGGCCAGAGACGCTATTTAGAGACTTTGAGTGCCTATTCCAGACAATTTTTCGGAACCTTAGAGCGGCCAGATGTAGATAAGATAACAGGTCTTTCGCCCGTTATCTCCATCGAACAGAAGACCACCAATCGCAATCCTCGCTCTACCGTAGGCACGGTAACTGAAATAAATGACTTTCTGCGGTTGTTATTTGCCAGAGCTGGGACGGCCTACTCCATGGCCACGGGAGAAAAGATGATAAAATATAGCGACACTCAGATAGTGGAACTTATTTTAGACCGTTTTGAAGGACATAAGATAGCTATTTTAGCTCCTATTGTACGTGGACGTAAAGGCCATTACCGCGAACTTTTCACTCAGATGGCAGGCAAAGGTTTTCTTAAGGCTCGTATTGATGGTGTAATTGAAGATATATATGCAGGTATGCAGATAGACCGATATAAGGTGCACAATGTAGAACTGGTGGTGGATAGAGTGATGGCCAATGATGACTCGCGCGAACGGATTGAAACCAGTATGCGTGAGGCCATGCGGCAAGGACGTTCCACAATGATGGTAATTGACATGGACAGTGGCGATTTACACTATTTCTCACGTAATTTGATGTGCCCCACCACTGGCATGGCTTACAGTGAGCCTGCGCCTCATACTTTTTCGTTTAATTCGCCTGCTGGAGCATGTCCGCGTTGCAACGGTCTGGGGCAAGAAAGTGCTGTTGACATAGCCAAAATAATTCCAAACCCAAAGCTTAGTATCAAACGTGGAGCCATTGAACCGTTGGGTAAATATCGCTCAAATTTAGTCTTTTCAAAATTGGATGCCCTGATGCAACATTATGGCCACACCATAGAGACCCCCATTGAGGAGCTAGACGAAGATGCGCTAACATCCATAATCAATGGCGAGTCAGAGCCGCTAAGAATCACGGCTCAAAGTGGGGCCCAAAATAGCTATATGACACAATGGGAAGGGGTAGTGGCCTATATCGAACAACAGATGGAGGAGGGTGAACGGGGAGTAAAGTGGAAGGAACAGTTTATCGAAAAACGTCCATGCTCACTATGCGGCGGTAGCCGACTAAAGCAGGAGTCACTAAGTTTTAAAATAGATGGTAAGAATATAGCCGAGCTATCGGCTATGAGTATTGACGAACTTTGGCAGTGGAGCAAAGAGGTGGAGAGCCGCATGGAACGTAACCAAGCCGCCATTGCCATGGAACCTATGAAAGAGATTCGCGAAAGGCTCAGTTTTTTAGTAGATGTAGGATTGGGTTATCTCTCTCTGTCACGTAGTTCACGCACACTGAGCGGTGGCGAGAGTCAGCGTATCCGCTTGGCCACTCAGATAGGCTCTAAATTAGTTAATGTGCTCTATATTTTAGATGAGCCCAGTATAGGCCTTCACCAGAGGGATAATGTAAAGTTAATAAACTCTTTGCGCGCTCTGCGCGATGCAGGTAACACTGTCATTGTGGTGGAACACGACGAACAGATGATTCGCTCGGGCGACTACGTGGTAGATGTGGGGCCATTGGCTGGCAGACGCGGTGGTGAAATATCGGCTGCTGGAACTTTAGACGAGGTTATGAAGGTGGAGACCATAACCACTGATTACCTGACAGGTCGACGTAAAATAGAAATTCCTACTTCACGTCGTAAGGGCAATGGTCAATTCTTGACACTCAAAGGGGCAGCGGGTAATAATCTAAAAGGAATATCAGTCAAACTTCCCCTCGGTACATTTATCTGCGTCACGGGTGTAAGTGGTAGCGGTAAATCATCGCTCATAAACGGTACACTCAAGCCAATACTCTCGCGCTATTTATACAAATCTTTTGACCAGCCGCTACTATATAAATCAATTGATGGGTTAGAACTTATCGACAAAATGGTGGTGGTTGACCAATCGCCTATCGGGCGCACTCCACGTAGCAACCCCGCCACATACAGCAATGTGATGGCCGATATTCGTTCACTGTTCGAATACACTCCTGATGCTCAAATCCGGGGTTATAAGGCTGGCCGTTTTAGCTTCAACGTTAAGGGTGGACGATGCGAGGAGTGCCGCGGAGCTGGTGTTCAGACAATTGAGATGAATTTTTTGCCCGATGTTTATGTCAAATGTAAGGCTTGCGATGGGCACCGATATAATTCGGACACATTACAAGTACGCTACCGTGGCAAAAACATTGATGATGTACTCAACATGACCATTAATCAATCGGTGGAGTTCTTTGAAAATCATCCAGCCATATATGCCAAGCTACATGCCATACAGCAAGTGGGGCTCGGTTACTTACGCCTTGGGCAACCATGTACAACGCTTAGTGGTGGCGAGAGTCAGCGCATTAAACTCTCTTCGGAGCTTGCCAAACGAGACACAGGCCAGACCCTATATATCTTTGATGAACCTACAACTGGACTCCATTTCGAAGATATTCGCGTGCTACTTGATGTTCTGCAAAAGTTGGTCGATAGAGGTAATACGGTTATTGTGATAGAACACAACTTAGATGTTATCAAGGTGGCCGACTACCTTATCGACATAGGAGAACAGGGGGGTGCTCAAGGTGGAGAACTTATAGCTCATGGCACACCAGAAAAAGTAGCCAGTGTAAAACGTAGTGCCACGGGTATTTTTCTCAAAGATATACTTAAAGACAAACAATAATGTCAAAAGTTTTAATCACTGGTGGTTCGGGACGTTTAGGCGTTATGCTTTTAGAAATTTTGCACGCAGACACCATTGGAGTCTTGTCGCGTAATGCTAATAAGCAAAAGCTACTTCGCCATAGGTATCCTAACGTACAATTTTTTGAGGGTGATGTGACCTGTTACGATGACATTTCACATGCTATGAGCGGTTTCGACACTGTTATACACTGTGCAGCTATGAAAGACATAGCCTACTGTGAAGCCAATATCGAGCAGTGCATGCACACCAATATCCAAGGCACACGCACAGCTTTATGTGCGGCTAAAATGTGCGGAGTAGAAAAATTCATCTATATCTCCACCGACATGGCACCTCAGGCCATTGGGGTCTATGGCCACTCAAAAGCTTTGGCTGAATCGCTTGTAGTGGATGCGGCACGTGATAGCTCACTAAAGAGTTACGTAATTCGCTTTGGTAATATAATTTCCTCAAAATCATCGATATTTACCTTTTTGCGTGAACAAGCTCTTGAAAGAGGCTATGTACCCATAACACACCCTCAGATGAGCCGTTTCATTATGTCAGCCAAAGCATGCGCTCAACATATAATTCGAGTGGTCATGTCGACTGACCTTCCTTATGGTGTAATTTTAGTGCCTCGATGCCCATCATACAACATACTCGATGTGGCACATATAGCCGCCCCTAGCGTTCCGATACGTATAGTGGGACTCCGAGCTGGAGATGCACTCTCGGTAGTTATGGTAAGCCAATCAGAGTCTCCACGCACGAGATTAACAGATGATTGGTATATCATATATCCTTTTTGGGCTAAACAGATAAATGGGACACAGGTTGATTTTGAGTCCCTAACCTCAGAGAATAATCCATGGAGAGCAACCATTGATGAATTAAGCAAATTTATATAATACAAAACCCTATCTCGTGCCACATTTAGTGCGACCCGAAGTTGGTTATTGATGGCTTAAACGGACTCCAGCACCTCTATTTTACGATATAAAAAACGCCAAATACAATAATCACTATTGCCAACAAAAAGTATATTGTGGTGGCTATCATAGCACGCTGTTGTTGGCGCACAATATCTCGACGAATCTGCTCTTTCATTATGACACGTTGCTCGGCAGTGAGTTTTGTGTTGGCTGATTTCTCGTCCCGTCTACTTTCATATCCGATATATTGTTCGCGGATAACAGCCGTTCTGTCGCGCCTAGAAAACGAAGGACCATGGTTGCTTTTCAACCGTTTAATCAAGTCAGGGGTAGGTTCAGTTGTATTCATAATAATTAATTTTTTAGCAAAAAGCCTGCCAAAATCGGAATTAGGCAGGCTTTCATTATTTAGGAACCAAAATTATCGTACATAATATTTTCTGGAGGTACACCAAGATTGTCAAGCATCTTAACGACCGCCGAAATCATCATCGGAGGTCCACACAAATAGTACTCAATATCCTCAGGAGCTGAATGATTTTTGAGATATTCATCAAAAATAACCTGGTGGATAAAGCCTGTTTTACCAGTCCAATTATCCTCTTTCTGAGCATCTGATAAAGCCACCGTATACTTAAAGTTAGGGAACTTCGCCTCAATGGAGTCGAAATCTTCGACATAGAACATCTCGCGCAGTGAACGAGCACCATACCAGAAAGTCGCTGGCCCATCCCACTTTTTAGTCAAGAATAAGTCAAAAATATGCGAACGCATTGGAGCCATACCAGCACCACCACCAATAAACATCTTTTCGTTCTTAGTATCACGCATAAAGAACTCACCGTAAGGGCCCGAAATGGTGACCTTGTCACCTGGCTTACGCGAGAAGATATAAGAGGAGCAAACACCCGATGGCACGTTCATAAACTTACCCGCAGCACGGTCCCAAGGTGGAGTGGCGATACGAATATTCAGCATAACGATATTACCTTCAGCAGGGTGGTTGGCCATAGAGTAGGCACGGAAAGTCTCCTCTGTGTTTTTCATCTTCAGCGACCACAAATTCATCTTGTCCCAGTCACCACGATATTCAGGTTGAATATCTATATCTGAGGCAAAGTCAACCTCATATTTTGGTACGTCAATTTGGATATAACCACCAGCACGAAAATTTAGGTTTTCACCAGCAGGTAGCTTCACCACAAACTCTTTTATGAAAGTAGCCACGTTATTGTTACTCACAACCTCGCACTCCATCTTCTTAACGCCCAACACAGCAGGTTCGATATGCAACTTCATATTTTCTTTGACCTTAACCTGACATCCCAAACGCCATTTTTCGGCCTGTTCACGACGGGTAAAAAAGTTAGTCTCGGTAGGCAGAATCTCGCCACCTCCCTCCGTTACCTGGAGACGACACATCCCACACGAACCACCACCACCACAAGCCGAAGGCAAGAAAATCTCATTTTCGCCCAATGTCGAAAGCAAAGAAGAGCCTGGAGCAACGGTCAGAGAACGTTCGCCATTGTTAATATCTAACTCAACCGTACCCGAGGGCATAAGTTTAGTTTTTGCATAGAGTAGCAACGCCACTAACAGAAGCGTTACTGCAAGAAAGGCAACAATTGCCGCAATAATTGGTAGATAACTCATAATTCTATAATTGAATGCCCATAAATAACATAAATGCCATACCCATCAACCCTGTAACTATAAAAGTGATGCCGATACCCTTAAGAGGAGCAGGAACATTGGAGTAGGTAATTTTCTCGCGTATGGCAGCCATAGCAATAATGGCCAACCACCAACCTATACCCGAACCGAGTGCAAAGATAGAGGCTTCACCTACGTTAGCGTAGGCCCTCTCTTGCATAAAGAGTGAACCACCCATAATAGCGCAATTAACTGCAATCAACGGCAAAAATATGCCTAGAGAACTATAGAGAGCTGGTGCAAATTTTTCGACCACCATCTCCACCAATTGCACAATCGAGGCAATCACGGCAATAAAGACAATAAAGCTCAAAAAGCTCAAGTCTATTTCGCTTACTCCACCTACGCCATAATCTGAATTAAGCCAACTCAGAGCCCCAGGCTCCAACACATATACATTCAAAAGGTAGTTCAGCGGCACAGTAACCACCATCACAAAGATTACAGCCAACCCCAGCCCCATAGCTGTCTTCACAGTCTTGCTCACGGCAATAAACGAACACATGCCGAAGAAGAAAGCGAAGACCATATTGTCGATAAAAATCGACTTTACAAATATACTTAGATAATTTTCCATTGTTTTTCTCTATTATTTTTCTTGAAGAGCTTTGTTACGACTGCGATGAACCCATATAATCATACCCACGATAATAAGGGCCATTGGAGGGAGGATAATCAGACCATTGTTTGAATACCCATTATCGTAGCACCACTGTGGCACCACATGGTAACCCCAAAGAGTACCAGAACCCAAGAGCTCACGAATAAAGCCCACAATGACCAATATGATACCATAACCGATACCGTTACCCATTCCATCTAAGAATGAAGGCCAAGGTTTGTTACCTAAAGCAAAGGCTTCAAGCCTCCCCATAATGATACAGTTGGTTATAATTAGCCCCACAAACACCGATAGTTGCTTACTCACATCGTATACATAGGCTTTAAGTATCTGGTCAACAAGAATTACCAGAGCTGCCACAATCACCAGCTGTACGATAATACGGATACGTGAGGGAATAGTCTTTCGCAACAACGAAATAATAAGGTTTGAAAACGCGGTAACCACAATCACCGAGATAGCCATAACCAGCGCAGGCTTGAGCTTGGCCGTTACGGCCAACGCCGAGCAGATACCCAACACCTGTACAATAACAGGATTGTTAGCACCAAATGGTGCCGTGAGGGTTTCCAGATTTTTTTTGGATAAAAGTCTCATATCTTTTCTTTTCTAAGAATTAAGAGTTAAAATTATGAATTAACAACTGTACTATCTGCCACCATGGCCTGCTCAGGTTGAACTTGAGCAGCGCGAACTTTATCAAAGAAGGGAACATAGGATCCCAAGCAGGTGTTTATCATAGCCTTGACGCCGTTAGAGGTCAATGTACCACCAGAGATGGCATCAACTGCATATGGGTTGCCATCACTACTACCAACTCCCTTAGTCAAATCCACAGACATAAACTTATCCTCCTGGAAGATGTTTTTGCCCACAAATTGATTAGAAAATATTGGTGTTGCAATCTCGGCCCCCAAACCTGGAGTCTCACCCTTGTGGTCGAACTTAGCACCGAAAATAGTGTTGCAATCTGCATTCAGTGCCATATACCCCCAAACAGGTCCCCAAAGACCTTTACCCGACATAGGTATCACATAAAGCATTTTCCCATCATCCAGTTTAGCTTCAAAGACAGGGAAAGCCTTCTTTTGGGCAAAAACTTCTGGCAATTTACTGAGTGCTGAAAAGGCATCACCATCCACCTTTTCACCATCGGGCGAAACCATAAACTCGGAGGTAATATATTTTTTATATTGCTCCTCAATATATTTCGACTTGTTAGATGCCTTAGCAGCATCCTGACCTTGCCCAATCGAGCCCAAAATGGCCTCCATCTTTTCGATACGAACGTTGGCCTGTTGAGCAGGCTTAAGGACTATTGCCGCAAACGATAGTATTGCAGCTACCAACACCACCATCACAGTGGCGTAGAGTATTGTATAAGTATTACTATTTTTATTCATCGCTGGACTTTATTTATTAGTGGTAACAGTACGTGCCATACGGCGGCGAATGTTGGCTGCGACTACATAGTGGTCAATGAGTGGCACCATAGCATTCATAAATAATATGGCGAGCATCATTCCTTCGGGGTAACCAGGATTAATCACCCTGAGCAGCACGGCCAGCGCACCAATCAGAAAACCATAAATCCACTTACCCGTGTTAGTCTGCGCACCAGTGACCGGGTCGGTAGCCATAAAGACTGCGCCAAAGGCAAAGCCCCCGATAATTAAGTGGTAGTAAGCTGGCATATCCATATATGTATTGCCACCTATCAAATTAAAGAGCAAACCCATAAACAAGCCTCCTGCAAAAGTGGCAAACATAATTCTAAACGAAGCCACTCCAGCAAAAAGTAGGATGGCGGCACCTATCAAAATTGCCAAGGTAGAGGTCTCGCCTATTGAACCTGGAATAAATCCGTAGAACCAATCCATCACAGGCATTGACCCCCAATCAATAGAAGTTCCAGTCTGCACAGCTTCAGGAGCCAAAGCCAATGGAGTAGCACCCGAAAAACCGTCAATTGCTGCAGTTGAACCGTCTTTGAGCCCCGAAATCCATATCTGATTACCCGAAATACTGGTGGGATAGGCAAAGAATACAAAGGCACGAGCTAGTAGAGCAGGGTTGAAAACATTCATCCCCGTACCACCAAACACCTCTTTACCAATAACCACTGCAAAAATTACGGCCAGAGCCACAATCCAAAGTGGACAGTCAACTGGCATAATTAGCGGAATCAACATCCCACTCACCAAATAGCCCTCATTAACCTCATGTCCACGAATCTGAGCCGCAATAAACTCGGCACCCAGGCCAACCACATAAGAGACTATAATAATAGGCAGGACTTCAATGAAGCCAAACCAAAAATTTTGGAGCACAGTTTGCTCAATTCCCAACGCACGGGCGTGTTGAAAACCAACATTAAACATACCAAAGAGTAGCGCAGGTAGCAGAGCTACAATTACCACAGTCATAGTACGCTTAAGGTCAATGGCATCACGGATGTGAGCCCCTTGATGCGTAACGGTGTTAGGCACAAAAAGGAAACTTTCAAAGGCATCGAATGTGGAGTGCAGTTTGGCATAACGGCCATCTTTCTCGAAATTCGGCTTTATCTTATCAAGATAGTTACGTAAAAATTTCATATCTTATAACTCTTTAATCATCTTATTAATACCACTTCTAAGCTCAGCCTGCCATTCAATTTTACTTGGGCAGATAAATTCGCAAAGCGCCACATCTTCCTCAATAACCTCATAAATACCAAGTTGCTCCATCTTATCAATGTCACCAGCCATGATGGCCTTCATAAGGTAAACCGAGTAAATGTCAATGGGCTGAACTTTTTCGTAAATACCGTTCATTACAAAGGCACGCACACCTCCATTAAGATTGGTATCCAATTCATACTTTTTATGAGGCATTAGCCAACTAAAGTAGCTTCTTGAAAGTGAAAACTTACCAAAACGAGGCATAGCCCAACCAGCAAATTCGTGATAATCTCCCTCGGCAATGGCCGACAATGTATTATTATAAAATCCCAAATAGCCATCCGCTGACACAGCCTTACCACTGAGTGGATCACCATTAATCAGGCGTGCTGCCCCAGGTTTTAATTTGCCATTGATGAGTGAACTAATAGCCGCCCCTGTAATTACTTTTAAGTAAAGTGGTTTTTCGACCTGAGCTCCAGCCAAGGCCACCGTCTTTTCAAAGTTAGCCTTGCCTGTGAGTGCCAAACGACCCATCATTGCCACGTGTTGAATGTTGACCGTCCACACCAATTCGCCTTTACCAATGGGGTTGATCTTGGCGATTTGAACACCAACATTACCTTTGGGATGTTTACCCTTAACATAGTGTAGGCAAGCCCCCTGTATCTGAGACAGCGTGCCTGAACTAACGGTGGCATCAATTGTCAGATGAACCTTACCAACTGTGAGCTTGCTAAGTAACGCAATACCAGCATTAAGATTCTCGGCCTCATTTTCCAACATAAAGTTACAATCCACACCCAGCGGGGCACTATCCACACCCGATATATAAATATCGCGTGGAGTGGCACTTGCATCGGCAATAACTCCAAATGGTCGTTGGATAATCATAGGCCACATACCAGAGCTGAGCAAGAGCTCTCGCACTTGGGCCTCGGTGATTTTGTCCATGGTGGCACATTGAAAACTTTCGCTCTCCATAGCTCCATCAGGAGTTACCACTATGGCTAAAATTTTACGCTTTTCACCGCGTACCACCTCAGCCACTATGCCGCTAACGGGGGAAGTAAAAAGCACCTCGGGGTGGGCCTTGTCAAAAAACAGAGGTGTACCCACCTTAACTGGAGCCCCTGCGGCCACGAGCATTTTTGGCGTGAGCCCAAGGTAGTTATCGGGACACAGAGCATAGCTCTGAGCCGCAGGAGCTTGAATGAGCACCTTATCTGCCGTACCGACAAGGCGAATATCAAGCCCTTTTTTAATGTTAATTACATTCATTATCGTGTATAAATAAATTCTCCAAATTGATTTTTTATGGTTACTTTTTTACCAGTATCGCTCTTTTCGACATGACCAATAACACGAGCCTGGATTCCATAACTTTCGCTAATGGCCAATATCTCATCCACGGCATAAGCATCTACATAAAGTTCCATACGGTGTCCCATATTAAAAACTCTATACATCTCTTGCCAAGGAGTAGACGACTCTTGTTGTATGATGTTAAATAATAAAGGCACATCAAACAAATTATCTTTAATAATGTGCACGTCACTCATATAGTGCAAGACCTTGGTCTGCCCTCCACCAGAACAGTGAACAATACCACAAATGGCTGGTCTACAATATTTTAAAATAGCCATCAACACTGGAGCATAGGTACGCGTTGGCGAAAGCACCATTTGGCCCACAGTTAAATCCGACCCCTCAACCCTATCGGTTAAGTTATAGTGACCCGTGTAGACCAAATTCTCAGGAGTTTGATTATCAAAACTTTCTGGATATTTAGTGGCCAAAGAATTATTAAAAACATCATGACGCGCCGAAGTAAGCCCATTGCTACCCATACCCGAGTTCCAATGAGTTTCATATTTGGCCCTACCAAAAGAGGCCAACCCAATGACCACTTTACCAGGAGTGATATTTTCACACGTAATCACATCGCTACGTTTTAGACGAGTAGTCACAGTACTATCCACAATAATAGTACGAACCAAATCACCCACATCGGCCGTCTCACCACCTGTGGAGTGAATCTCGACACCGCTGTCACGCATAGATTGAAGAAACTCCTCGGTACCATTAATTATAGTAGAGATGACCTCACCGGGGATAATCCGTTTATTACGACCAATGGTCGAACTGAGTGTAATGGCCCCCGTTGCTCCAACACACAATAAATCGTCAGTATTCATCACAATGGCATCAACGGCTATGCCTTTCCACACTGAAATATCGCCTGTTTCACGCCAATACATATAAGCCAAAGAGGATTTTGTGCCAGCCCCGTCAGCGTGCATTACCAAACATTGGTCGGCAGCCCCAGTCAGATAATCTGGTATCACTTTACAAAAAGCCTTAGGAAAGAGCCCTTTGTCAATATTTTGAATAGCTTTGTGAACGTCCTCTTTACCCGAGGAGACACCCCTTTGGGCATAACGCGAATTGTCTACCATTGTTTCTAGTACTAATTATCACGCAAAAATAGGTAAAAATCCTTACTATCACAAATAATTTTCATTTCATAGAATTCATCTATTTGACTCTTTAGTGTAGAAATTTTTTTTTTGAAACAAATTTTGTAAATTGCGCTTCCATAATGCAAAAACAAGAGCATGTTAATTTCCCTGATAAAGAGTTTAACCAAGTCACAAAAGCGTAATTTTAAACTTTATGCCAACAGAGCAGGCCGAGCCGCTGATGCCAAATTTGTGGCCCTCTTTGATGTGCTCGAAAGTGCGGGAGAGTGGGATGAGGAGCGTATTCTTAAACGATGCCCAACCATCAAGGCTGACCAGTTGCCTAATATGAAAGCGCACCTTTATCGCCAAATTTTGGTAAGCCTCTCCCTGTTGGGCTCCTCGCATAATGTGGCCATTGGAGTACGCGAAATGATATCTTTCGCCCGTATACTTTATGATAAAAGTCTCTACGCGCAGTGCCTAAAGATGCTTGAAAAGGCTAAATCACAATCTATTATAATTCAGAACTACACTCTGACACTCGAAATTGTGGAGTTTGAAAAACGTGTTGAGACCATACACATGACCCGTTCAACCTCCGACCGTGCACAGGAGCTTTCACATGAGTCGGAACTACTGCTAACTAAAATTGCAAATGTAAATCGTCTTTCAAACCTCTCTATTCAGCTCTATAATTTGAATCTCAAATTGGGCTATATGCGTAGTGAAAAAGACGAGGTGCTCATTATAACATATTTCCGAGAACGTATACGCAGTTTTGATGCCACTAGCATGGACTTTCACGAGAAATTATACCTCTATCAATCGCGTATGTGGTATAGTTATATTCAACACGATTTTTTGCATTGCTACCGTTGGGCTCGTTCGTGGGTGTCGCTCTTCGACGAGCGTGACGATTTTAAAATAATGTATTACGACCACTATATTCGTGGCTGTTCACGTCTGTTAGATGTGCTGTTTATGACACGACAAGTGGAACAGTTACGCCACTATATTCACACCACAGAACAGATTAGGCAATTATACAATGAGCACAATATCAATGCTAAAATCATGCTTGAATTGAGCATACTCTACGGGAAAATCAATTTACACTTCCTTGAAGGTAGTTTTGCCCAGGGGATATCTTTGGCCATGGTGGTTGATGATTTCATCACACGTTCGGGCGATTTTTTGGATGAACATTACCGTATGCAGCTCAACTACAAGGTGGCATGCCTCTATTTCGGGAACGATGATTACGCCAATTGTATTACCTATCTTCAAAAAGTCATCTCATCGCGTAACCCTATGTTCCGCCGCGATTTACAATGTTTTGCACGCATACTTAATCTGATTGCCTCCTATGAGTCGGGTGATGATTACTCCCTGGATGCACAGGTACGCTCGGTCTACTCTTTCGTGGTCAAGATGAACGACATGCACGCCGTACAGCGGGCTATAATTGCCTTTTTAAGACGGTTACCACGCACATATGCCTCTGATTTTAAGGGGGAATTAATAAAATTATACACCGAATTGAAACCTTTGGCCGACCACCCTTACGAGCGTCGTCCATTTTTCTACCTAGATATTATTTCGTGGCTCGAAAGTAAAATTGAAGGCCGTCCAATTGCGCAAATTGTGCGCGATAAATTAAAACTTCAAGCTCACGCGAATGGAAAAAGTACGCGGAGCTAACGGGCGACGTAAAACTGTATAAATTTGCGCGTTATAAATATTTTCGCAGACACCCTCCACCCCCAACCACCTATAATTGTAACCCAGGGTAATATTGTGTAGCAGGTAGCCCTGAATCATATCTCTATCTTGTGGATTGGCAGCCACTGAGCTGTACATTCGGCTTTGCCCATAAAGTTGATAAGAGAGCCAAAGCCCCTTAAAACTACACTTTAGCAGTGCCCCTCCGTTGATTAAAGGTACATAAACCAATTGTTTACCCCTTGAGAAATCTGAATCATTCATTGGCTCAGAATTATCTACGGTTCGATTCATGGCCATATTGGCCTGCAAATTTATGCGCCAATAAGTCCCAATTTGCCACTCATTACCAACGGTAAGTTCCAGCCCCTGACCATTTACATTATCCATATTTTGTGGGGTCCAATATTGTTGGTGCGATGGCAGCCAAATTATCCAGTCTTTTATCCACGAAGCATACACATTGACATCGGCCCTTCCGCTTCGCCATATGTAGCCGAGTCCCAGTTCAGCTGTCCACCCCTTTTCAGCCTTTAAATCGGCATTACCTCCAGGCACGTAATACATATCAGAAAGCGTAGGGTAGTGAGTATTGTGGTTTAGGCGTGCGCAAAGCGAGAGTCCATCGGCCACCATATATTGAGCCTCGACCATAGGTGAGGCATAAAATTTGGCCCCCACAAACCCAAATCGCACAAGGATAGCAGTAGAAAATCGTGAAGTCCACTGCGATTCCAAGCTGACTTTTTCAGAAACTTCAAGACGACTTTGTTCATAACCAGCACCACGAATACGTTCCACTGTATTTACATAATCGAGATTAGCCGAGGTGGTAGTGGTCAAGTTCTGTTTATCAGAGAGCACTATTTTGGCTTGAAAGTTCCCCATTACCGAGCGACTAAAACCTTCAGTAAAAATCACACGCTGAAAACCATTGGCCACACGGTTCTCTTGATTGAAATAATTACTCTGTAAATCTGCACCAATGGAGGCACTTAACTCATTATGCAAATTATATTTTTTGTAGTTTATCACCACGCGCAGACTTTCATCTCTGCTCTGGGTAAGGTTGCTATTATCGGGCCCCTCATAGGTGGTTAACTGTGGTAACTTTCTTTTGTTAGCGAGTCCCCATACTACAGCTGACAGAGTTTGATTTCCCTCAAGACGCATATAAAACTCCTGCATAAAGCCCATATTTTGATAATCGGCATTATTGTTGGCCTGCGTAGGGTGCCATCCTGGATTTTTTGGGTCGATGATATCTAGATTAACAAAGTGAAAGTCATTTTTGGAGTAACCATAGAAAAAACGAGTTGAACTCTGAAATTTTTTCGTTCCACAACGGATGTTTATATACCCATCGTAACTCGAAAAGCTACCATAGCCCAACGATACCTTGGCCGCAAACTTATCAATACTCCAATCTGCACGATTATTCAGAAGTACATTACCTCCCAATGCACCTTCACCACCAGAGAGCGATGATGCGCCCGCTTGAAGCGCAACCCTGTCAACCATAAAAGTTGGCACCAAAGAGAAATCCATCATACCCACCATTGGAGATGCAACCCTAAGTCCATTCCAGTATACAGTTGTATGTGTTGGGGCTGTCCCACGTAGCGAGGCTGTCTGTAAATTTCCTCGCCCATAATTTTTGATGGCCAAATTTGAACTTCTAAGTAGTAAATCCCCCACAGCTCCGCCATTAGATGCCTGAATAAGGTTACTATCAATGGTTATTTGACTATCCATACTCCTCGTTTGACCACTTCTAACTACCACTGTATCAATATTCATAGGCTCCCGCTGCTGAGCTACCAGAGTGGAAGAGGCGAAAAAAGATATGAGAATTAGCAAATGGCGCATTGGGATAAAAAAAGGGGCGCAAAAGGCCCCTTGTATTGAATCAATGTCTAAAGAGAAGACTATTTTACAGTTTTTACAATCTGCTCGAATGCTACTGGATGATTCATTGCTAAATCAGCCAAAACCTTACGATTCAAGGCAATACCTTTAGCAGCTAATTTACCCATAAATACTGAGTAAGTCATTCCGTGCAATCTGGCGGCAGCGTTAATACGTATAATCCACAAGCTACGGAAACTACGTTTCTTGTTTTTGCGGTCACGGTAAGCATAGCAAAGACCTTTTTCTACTGTGTTTTTGGCAACGGTCCATACGTTGCTGCGGCTACCAAAGTTACCCTTGGCTAGCTTCATTACTTTTTTGCGGCGAGCACGTGAGGCTACCGCGTTTACGCTTCTTGGCATAATTTTTTTGTTTTTCGAGATACTCAGTGACTCCCGTTTCTTGTCGGCAATACTTAACTACTGATGCACTCTTGGATTAAAAATAATTTTTTACTCAGGACTTCTCGTCCGAGCGGACGCATTGTTCCGCTTACTTCACAAGCATCAACTTCACGGCAGGAGTATCAACAGCACTCATCAAACCAGTATGGGTAAGATTACGTTTTTGTTTGATTGTCTTCTTAGTGAGGATGTGGCTCTTGAAGGCGTGTTTGCGCTTTACTTTACCGGTACCCGTCAGCGTAAAACGCTTCTTGGCTGCCGATATGGTCTTCATCTTTGGCATCTTCTGTTTTATTAATTGGTTAAAATATGTTTTTACTTACTTCTTGGGCTTAGCAGCCAATATCATTATCATCTTTTTACCCTCAAGTTTGGGCATTGACTCCACCTTGGCAATATCTTCGAGTGCCGTGGCGAATTTCAACAATAATATCTCACCTTGCTCCTTAAATACAATCTGTCGCCCACGGAAAAAGACAAACGCTTTAACCTTCGAGCCCTCTTTTATGAAATTCTCAGCATGTTTGAGCTTAAAATTGTAATCGTGCTCATCGGTCTGCGGACCAAAACGAATCTCCTTAACTACAATTTTCTGAGCATTAGCTTTAATCTCCTTAGCTTTCTTCTTCTGCTGATAGAGAAACTTTTGATAATCTATCACGCGGCATACAGGAGGCTCGGCATTGGGCGAAATTTCGACCAAATCTAACCCCTGCTCATGAGCAAAACCCAGAGCAGCTGCTATAGAGTAAACGCCAGGCTCTATATTTTCGCCCACAAGCCTTACTTGGGCGGCGGTTATTAAATTGTTTATCTTGTGTGCAGCCTCTTTGACTACACGACCACGATATGGCTTGGGTTTATTAGGTGTTGCTATGACTTTAACTTTTTAGTTATTACTACCAATTTTACTTATCTCTTCTTTGACTTTTTGGGCAACCATTGCCGTAAAATCTTGTAGGCTCATCGAGCCCTTATCCCCCTGACCTTGAACACGAACCGAGATTGTGTTTTCAGCCTCTTCTTTCTCACCGACAATCACCAGAAGAGGGACTTTTGCCAGCTCGTTGTCGCGAACTTTACGCCCTATCTTCTCATTTCTATCGTCTACGAGGGTGCGAATATCGCAATTATTTAGCAATTTTGCAACTTTTTGTGCATATTCGTTGAACTTTTCTGAAATAGGCATCACCACTGCCTGCTGTGGAGTTAGCCAAAGAGGGAATTTACCTGCCGTATGTTCCAACAAAACAGCCACAAAACGTTCCATTGAGCCAAATGGTGCACGATGAATCATCACTGGGCGATGGTCCTTGTCATCAGAACCTTTGTAGGTCAAATCGAACCTTTCTGGTAGATTGTAGTCCACTTGAATGGTGCCCAATTGCCACTTACGGCCAATAGCATCACGTACCATAAAATCCAGCTTAGGGCCATAAAAGGCGGCTTCACCAGTCTCAACAACCGTATTGAGCCCCTTTTCGGCAGCAGCTTCGATAATGGCCGTTTCGGCTTTTTCCCAATTCTCGTCCGTACCGATATACTTTTCGCGATTGTTAGGGTCGCGCAGAGATATCTGAGCCGTAAAATTATCGAACTTTAAGGTCTTAAATATATATAGTACAATATCTATGACCTTTTTGAACTCATCTTTGAGTTGGTCTGGGCGACAAAAGAGGTGAGCATCATCTTGAGTAAATCCGCGTACGCGCGTCAAACCGTGCAACTCGCCACTCATTTCGTAACGATACACTGTTCCAAACTCAGCCAAACGAACTGGCAAATCTTTATAGGAACGAGGTTTGAACTTGTAAATCTCGCAGTGGTGAGGGCAGTTCATTGGCTTTAACAGGAACTCCTCATCTTCATTTGGGGTATGGATAGGCTGAAAAGAGTCTTTACCATATTTGGCATAATGACCACTAGTTACGTAGAGCTCTTTCATACCGATATGTGGCGTAATAACCTGCTCATAACCATACTGTTTTTGAACATTACGCAAGAAATTTTCGAGCCTTTCGCGCAGGGCAGCCCCCTTGGGAAGCCACATTGGCAACCCCTGACCAACCTTAGGCGAGAAATAGAACAACTCCATCTCTTTACCCAATTTGCGGTGATCCCGTTTCTTGGCCTCCTCCAAAAGCACTAAGTACTCATCCAACAAGGACTTCTTGGGGAAAGTTATACCATAAATACGAGTTAACATCTTACGTTTCTCGTCCCCACGCCAATAAGCTCCAGCAACAGAGGTCAACTTAACGGCCTTAATAATACTGGTGGTGGCAATATGTGGTCCACGACAAAGGTCTGTGTAGCCACCATTGGTGTAGAATGTGATTGTACCATCCTCAAGTCCCTCAATAAGTTCACATTTATATTGGTCACCTTTTTCGGTGTAACGACGCATAGCCTCATCCTTAGAGATATCCTCGCGCACAAAGGTTTGCCCTTGACGAGCCAGCTCCACCATTTTTTGCTCTATCTTAGCCAAATCACCTTCGGTTATAGGGATAGGGGAGTCAACATCATAATAAAATCCACTCTCGATGGCAGGACCAATCCCAAACTTAATGCCTGGATAAAGTTGTTCCAAAGCGGCAGCCATAAGGTGCGAACTGGAGTGCCAAAAGGCTAACTTGCCTTTATCGTCATCCCACTTGTGAAGCTTGAGAGAAGAGTCTTCATTGATAGGTTTTTGTATATCCCAAAGCTCCCCATTAACCGTGGATGAAAGAACCTCTGAGGCAAAGCGAGGACTGATGGATTGAGCAATTTGCAACGCTGTTGAACCTGCGGCTACCTCACGAATGGAGCCATCTGGTAATGTGATTTTTATCATAATCATTTATATTTAATGCCACAAATGTACGAAAAATTATCTGAAAAATTTGCAGTTATCAATTTTTTGCCTACTTTTGTGCCGCATTAACGTTGATATGCCCAGATGGTGAAATTGGTAGACACGCTACTTTGAGGGGGTAGTTCCGATTACGGTGTGCAAGTTCGAGTCTTGTTCTGGGCACGTTTTATGAAAGGATTGATAATCTAAAAAATTATCAATCCTTTTTATTTATTATTACCTCCAACTTGTGGGCCAAGAAGGCAACCTTTCTAGGCAACTCATTGGCTCTATTTACCTTTTCCGCTGGGTCGTTCTTTAGGTTAAAAAGTTGTGGCTCAGGACTATTCCCCGTTGGATTACCTGTTTGCCAAGCCACTTTCATACCCCTGGATGGCATAATATATTTCCAAGGACCAACCGTAATAGAATAGGTATATGCATGTTCCACTATTTCGCTACGCCCCAAAGAAGTTTTTCCCATCAGGGCCGCACTAATATCTTGACTGTCTGCAGCCTCTTGTGGTTGTAGGTCCTGCCCCACAATGGAGGAGAGCGACCTGTAAAAATCGACATGTGAGATAGGGGCTCTACTTACTTTAGCAGCAGTAATATGACCTCTCCAGCTCACCACACCCAACACACGTGTCCCGCCCTCGTAAATTCCATATTTACCACCGCGTAATCCACCTGAAGGACGGTGTTCTCCGAGCAACTCCAGGGAGTGGTCTTTGTAGCCATCGTCCACCACAGGGCCATTGTCGCTGGTGATAATAATCAGCGTATTGTCGGTCAAGTTTAAAGAGTCTAGCAGACCAACTACTTGTCCCACAGTCCAATCAAACTCTAAAATAGCATCACCTCGCACCCCCATTCCACTTTGGCCTATAAAACGCGAATGAGGGTAACGCGGTACATGAATGTCGTTGGTGGCAAGATACAAAAAGAAGGGGGTCTGTTGATTTAGCCTAATAAAATTCAACGCCTTGGATGTGATGGAATCTGCTATAGTCTCATCACTCCAACGTGCACTATGGCCTCCACTCATAAACCCTATACGGCTAATGCCATTGACAATGGTGCCATCGTGTCCGTGACTTGGTCTCTGTTTGGTAAGTAGCTCTGGATTCAAGGCCCCAGTAGGTTGCCCCTCGAAATTGGTAGTATAGCTCACCTGAATGGGGTCCTTTGGATCAAGTCCCACCACTCGTCCATTTTCGATATAAACGCATGGGACTCTATCGGCTGTGGCCGCCATAATATAGGAGTAGTCGAAACCAATATCACAAAGGCCAGGAGTGATGGTACCGTTCCAATCCTGTTTTCCAGATTCATCTCCCAAACCAAGATGCCATTTACCAACGGCTGCCGTAACGTATCCTGCACTCTTTAACATTTTGGGAATTGTATTCATTTGTGGAGTAATAATCATAGCCGCATCACCCCTAGCCACACCAGTACCAGGTACTCGCCATGCATAGGTGCCCGTAAGAAGGCTAAAGCGCGATGGGGTAGAGGTGGCCGAAGTGGCGTGCATATTCTCAAAACGGAGACCTTGAGCCGCAAGATGGTCTATATTATGCGTATTTACACGACATGATGGGTTATTACAACTCACATCACCGTAGCCCAAATCATCGGCATTGATAATTATGATATTGGGTTTCTCTTGAGCCCAGGATACTAATGTTCCACAACATAATGCACCTGTAATCCAACGTTTATGCATAATTAATTTTTCTTAAAAACGGCATTGTAAGTGGCTTTGACCAACTCTAGTTGCTCGTTATCACATGAATATTCCCAATACATCACCCCACGAAGCCCCCTATCAAGGGCATAGGCACATTTAAGTTCCAGCGACTTAGCCGAATCATAGCTCACTATCATAGCACCCTGTTCATTGACCACATATGGTACGCAGGCCACCGAGTCCCATAAATGGATATGGTCCTTAAACTTATACATCTGACTATTATCGACATAATCTGAAACCCCCTCATTTTTATTTCCATGACCATAGAGAGGCATCCCCAAAACTAGTTTATCGGAACTTATTCCCTTGGCTAAGTGGGCATCAATGGCCTGCTGCACACTCATACGACTTTTGTCAGATGGGAACAGAGCTGCGTTATGGTGTGGTGGTCGTCCCATATCATAGGCCATGATATTCACAAAATCGCAATAAGGCATCACCGCCTCGAAATCAATAAAACGTCCGCTGGCACTCGTGGCAAAAGTCAAAAGTTTCTTATGCCCTAACATTTGTCGCAATTCACGCATAAGTAACGTAAAATTATCAATATCATCTTCACATGCCTTGATACCAGACCATTTACAGGATGGGTACTCCCAATCAATGTCGATACCATCTATCGCAAAGTCCTTAACAATCTCTCCACAATGAGCCACGAATCCACCACGCAACGACTCCTCGCGGGCCATCTCACTAAAACCACCACTGCCCCAACCACCTATTGAAAGCATAACTTTAAGGTTTGGATTTTGCTTTTTCAGAGCCACTATGGCACGGAGCCTCTCGGGATGTTGTACATTTACACTGTTAAACTCTTCGCCCACTGTGCCGAAGGCATAATTTATGTGTGTTACCAAATCAGCATCCACAAGTCGATCACTACCAGAACTAACATAGGCCAACACTATTCTGTTGCTCATCTTGACAGTTTGGGCCATAGTGGCACAACACAACAGAAAAAAAACTAATAATAAGACAATATGTTTGAACATAATTTTGTAGAATAAAAACTATACAAATATAATAACAATTAGCGAAATAATGACTATATTTGTATGATTATTTATTATGATAATAAACTAATATAAAATTATGTTCTACACCAACGACAAACGTATAGTTATGATTCTCGATGCAGGTAGAAGTAACTTTGTCTTCACAGCCTTGCAAGGTGGAAAGCCTATTGTGGAACCAATTAAACTAAGCTCTTGTCCAAAATCATTGGATGAGTGTATGAATAATTTAATTATCGGTTTTCAACAAGTTAGTAACCAATTAACTCAAGAACCTGCTGCTATCAGTTTTGCTTTTCCTGGACCAGCAGACTACCCCAAGGGTATTATGGGCAATATACCCAATTTTCCATCCTTTCAAGGTGGTATGGCTTTAGGTGATTTCCTCAAAGATAACTTTCATATTCCTATTTTCATCAACAACGATGGTGATATGTTTGCCTATGGCGAGGCTTTGACAGGTGTTCTACCTGAGGTGAACGAACGGCTATCCAAATTTGGCAACACCAAGACCTACCATAATTTATTGGGTATCACCATAGGAACAGGCTTTGGTGCTGGAGTCGTGATTAATGGAGAGCTACTAATTGGAGACAATGGTGTTGGTGGAGATTTATGGTGTATGCGTAACAAGAAATACCAGGACTCTATGGTGGAAGATAGCGTATCGATTCGTGCCATAAAGCGTGTTTATGCTGAACTTTCAGGTGACACTTTATTTGAATATACCCCCAAAGAGATTTACCAAATTGCCTGCGGTGAAACCCCAGGAGATACAAAGGCAGCCATTGCCACCTTTGAAGAGTTGGGGCAAATAGCTGGCGAGGCCATCGCTTCGGCCATAACAGTAATTGATGGGCTTATAGTCATCGGTGGTGGAATTAGCGGAGCGAATGAATTTATTATTCCTGCCATCATTAAAGAGCTCTCATCGGAGTTAACAATAAATGGCGAGCATCATCGCCCCAGGTTACAGATGCAAGTTTATAATTTGGATACCCCTGATGGGTTTCGTGAGTTTGCCACTCCTGGCCCTTTTATCGACGTTCCAATATATGGCACTAGCCGTAGTGTAAGTTATGACCCCAAAAAACGCATCGGCATCATCTCTACCCACCAAGGTTCTACACTTTCAAGAACTATGGGTGCCTACGCCTATGCGTTAGAACATACACCTACCATGTAATAGATATCGACTAAGTTTTCCTTGTAAGATAAATTTAAAAATAAAGCACAAAAAAACCAGAGACTTAATCGCTCTGGTTTTTTTTATTAGTGAAGGTACAAGCCCCTCATTTGAACTACTTTTGCTGCATATCTGAAGGGTCACGCATAATCATCGAACGGTCCAAACGAAGCGTTACGTTACTTTCAACATCTATCAGGACGCTATTGTTGGTCTCATTAATCTCTTTTACTGTTCCGTAGATACCACCAGCGGTGATAATTTTAGAGCCTTTTGTCAGCGATTTACGGAAATTATTCAGTTCCTTTTGACGTTTCTGTTGTGGACGTATCATAAGAAAATACATCACCACAAAGATTAGAACCATCATAGCAATAAATTGCCAGTTCATTCCAGCGTTGCCCACTGGAGCGGCTTCAAGAAGAATCGTTTTCATTAGTTTTTTATTGGTTTTTAATTGTTTTTAAATATTCATTGCGCTTTAACCTCAGCCTTAAAGGCTATATAGCCAACCGCATGGTCCTCACTCAAGACCTCAATTGTTTTGTATTGAGTTCCATATCTCCCCTTGGAGTCAAATCTAACTTCAAAAGTACGTTCCTCATGTGTGGCTATCGGTGCGGGGTCATAATCAACAGTAGTACACCCACATCCAGTTATTATATCTGTTATAACCAAAGGTTCAACCCGATGGTTAACCACCGTAAAATGCGCTTTTATTATTTCACCTTCGTTAATTCGTCCAAAATATATGGTATCTACTTTAACCTGTCTCTTCCCTTTTTCAGGCATCACCAGCACCATACCTCTATCGGTTGGGGCTATGGGCTTGAGTTGCGTGGTTCCGCACGAGACCAAGGCCATCAAGACTACCGCAAATAAGCACCTCATTGCCATTAAATTAACCCTCGTCCACTTTTTTTAATACGTCCCGAGATAGTCAAATTAGCAACCGCCTTATTGAGCACACCATTTATAAAAGAGGCGCTCTGAGGTGTGGAGTAATATTTAGCTATTTCTATATACTCATCCAAAGTGGCCTTAACTGGAATACTATCACAAGTAGTTAACTCCGCAATAGCCACCAACATTATCACCTTGTCCATAAAAGCTACACGCTCCAAATCCCAATTTTCAATCAGTTCGTTAATCACAGCCGT
>JAVVSB010000012.1:0-43527 GCA_036654415.1 Mucinivorans sp.
CCACCATATTAGTGGGACGCACCATCGAAAATAGCCGAATCCAAGAGTTTGGTCTCATGGTTATAACCATTAAAGAACGTATGCTAACGCAAAATCTACTGGGTATAAACCACACCACAGAAATAGCCACGGGCACTCCGTCACCACAAAGCCAGTTCAAAGCCGATAATGTAATTGTGGCCTATGGTCGCCTCAAAGACTTTGATAATTTCATAAATAGCATCAAGTAAATCTAACGTGGCCCAACCACGCACGCACCCCTATTGGTCGTCCTCTTGGTCGTCCATATAATCGAGAACCGATTCACGAGGACGAAGGGAATTTAGCTCGTAATCCTCGTCATCTTCAGGGTCTATATCTTTGTAAATGTGGTGTTTATCTTTACCACTTTTACGATTGGGTTCTAACTTCGAAGCACGTCGAAGCGTATCAGCAGCAGCGTCTTGGCTACGGAAATCTTTGGTTGATTTCATCGAAAATATAATAAACTACAGTTTTAAATATTGATTGAATTATAATTTAGCTCGTAATCATCTCGTTAGAGAGTGCAAGTATACAAATTTATTTCTAAAAAATAAAAAAAGAGACTAAATTTCTATTATCCCACGAAAGACCTCAACAGCTGGGCCACTCAAAAAAACGCTCTCATACGAAAGCCCTCGCCGAATAAAATCAACCTCAAGAGCCCCTCCCTCAGCCTGAATATCAAAATGGCAACAATACTCTTGCAAGGCTCTGTTCACAGCTATGGCCGCAGCCGTAGCACCTGTGCCGCAAGCCAAAGTTTCAGCCTCAACTCCACGTTCAAAAGTACGTATACGGAAACTACCCTCTCCAGTAAGCTCGACAAAATTTACATTCACCCCACCCTCAAAACTGTGGCGAAGCTTCGCCCCACGGTGCTCGACATCTACTTGCTGCACAGAAGGGACAAACTCCACATAGTGCGGAGAACCAGTATTAAGCAAAAAACCACCATCGGTACACTCTACCCCACTGACATCAACCATCTTGAGCCGAACACTATTTGCGCTCAGTAGTTCAGCCGTATGCAATCCATCCACACTATTAAAGGTCAAGGTATGACCACCACCCAGCCCCAGAGAATGGGCAAAATAAGCAATGCACCGTCCTCCATTGCCACACATGGTGCTTTCGGCTCCGTCTGCATTCCAATAACGCATATAAAAATCGGCTCCCTTAACATCATTACTAAGGGTCATCATACCATCGGCTCCGACACCAAAACGACGATTACACAATAAGGATACCGTTTTTTGGGTAAACACATCCAACTGCTGAGAAGAAAATACTCGCGTATCGACCACCACAAAATCATTGCCAGCACCCTGATATTTTACAAATTTAAGTTGCATAATTTACTGAGTAATAGTTTGGTTTAGCTCTTCAATCAAAGAGCTATTGTCGACATCCACCGTAAAGCCTTTGCTCGATTCGCTATTACGAAGTTTCACTGTAATAGGATAAAGACGTCCTCGTTTGAATGTAAAATTCTTAACATTAACTGGAATCTGTACCCCATCGCCTTTGACCCATTTAACATCTACAGACACTGTTTCACTATAATCAACCCCAATCCACCCCTCGGCCACTGCAGCAGAACCCTGCATGGTGATGTAATAATCTCTAGATGTGGCATCAGGTGAAGGCACAACGATGATTGGAGAGCCTGTAATTGTGATATGCAAAGCCCCCTCGCTAAGCCCTTCGGTTATGAAACGTACTCCAAAGATAACGCGTTTGGTGGTGATGGCAATAGCATTGGCCCCCGTTGGTGTAAAACCGACCACCTGTCCCCAACAACGGTCGGTATTGGGCCGAGTATAACTTTTGTAGCTTGTACCCTCGACCAAAGCAGATGCCCCCACTGACAACCCACCAAAGGAGATGGTACTACTACGCACAAAGGCATTGGTAACAGGCGCACCATCAGCAGAACCAGTCAAGGTAAACGGAGCACGATAATTATAACTTGAATACTGGGCAATCAAATTTTTACCGTTGGCAACGGTTGTGGCCTCGACCTTATATATCATATTGTCGTATAAGGAAACTTGAGCTGAAGTTAAATCATCAAAGAGCCCATAAGCAAAAGGTTTATAAGGGTCTCTATCTTCTTTGGATTTGTAATAGACCTGCACCCCTATCAAATCATTACCAGCTACCCTTGAAAGACTTTTTTCAATAGGCAAATCACCATCAACGGAGACATCACCATTAATGCTAAGGCTAACACTAACCAACTTTCCCTTATCATACTGTGGATTAATATCACTATGGCAAGCTACAACAAAAAAACTGGCTAAAAAAGCACACAAATAGTTAATTACTTTCATTGTGGTATTATTTTGTTATCGAAATATTAATCAAGAAAAGCAAGCTCCTTCGCTATCAAACCACATCTACGAGTTGTCTCCAAAATCTGTTGTTCCATCGTCTCTGGCGGAAGAACCATACCTGATGGTTGCTCAGCACTACACAGATAAAAAGCACCTTGATTATGCAAGGCCATCGTGGCTTCAATATATTTCAGATGCGTTGGTTCCGACAGGATAAAGTTTAGCGGCTTTTTACCATTCAAGACCCTCTGACAGGACAGTTGGTCCCCAAATTCATCCTCAATACCCATATTGGCAATAATAGCTGTACTACTATCCAGAGTGTCAGCATAACAGGATGAAGCCCCCTTAACACCCGTAGCCGAAACCACTGCATACGACTCTGTAATAAGCTTGTGCACAAGCAAGGAGTCACGACAATCCACAACTTGCTCAATATATTTATTCAATTCAGGGGCAAGGCTCTCAGGCTCAGTAACGACCGTAACAATGGCACCATGTAAGGCGGCATAAAAAATAATTCCACTTCCCACTTTTCCACTTCCGAAGAGCAAAAGCCGCTTACCCTGCCACTGATTATAGCCCAACAAATCCATGGCACGAAAATAGCTCTCGCCAGTGCCCAACATAGTCTCAATCCGTTTAACTCGACCACTATCGGCCAAAAAAACTGGCTTTTGACACATTTTATACTTTTCCACCCCAGAACGCGTCAACTCCACATACCCTATTGAAGACTCAATAGCAGAAAAAGCAGCTCCACAATCAAGAACTAAATCGAACTGTTGCTCCACACATTGAGGAGTAATGACCTCAATGCCAATACTTTTCAAAAACTCTACCACCGATTTATCATATGGCAATTTATCGGAAATCCCCACGCAGAGCGTAGCCCCCCCCTCAAGCAGGGGGATATATTTGGCGAGGGTATTGGCAAACACTGGCGTACAATCCAAAAAACGAAGTCCAAGAAAAGGTACATCCCCACCCCATAGGAGCGCCTGCTGCTCCAAAGAGGGGTACTCATTGGGCAAATATCGCTCAGCCACAAAACTTTTTATCTTATCTTTAACTAACATATTTTCTACACAAGCTATCAAAACAGCTTTATTGGACGAACAAATTTAATAAATTATTCTGAAAAAATATATCATTTCAATGATTTTATTTTACACACTCCACAAAAAAGCCACCTGAACTAGATATAAAGTTCAGGTGGCTTTGGGATAAAAAAGGAATTAGCGGAATAAATTATATTTTACAAAGACCTCAATAGCCTGGTATTCAGCCATACCAAGTCGGTCATAAAGTTCAGCTGTGGCTTGAGTCCTATCCTCAGCTCGCTGCCAGAATTCACGTTTATCCTCGCCTGGGAAAGGTACAATATCCTTTTGCGAAAGGTGACGATAGATGGCGTGACGTTTCTTGATAACCTCGTCAGGAGACAAAGGCACAGCCATATCGACCATATCCAAATCCCACTCCTGCCATGCACCACGATATAGCCACATAACGCAATCCTTTATCCAAGTATCGCCTTCGTCAATAATCTGCGATAAAGCACCCAAAACAGCTTCAATACAAACACGATGAGTCCCATGAGGGTCGGACAAGTCACCAGCAGCATAAATCTGGTCTGGCTTAACCTCGCGCAAGAGTGCCTTTACAATATCTATATCGGCCTGAGTAACAACACCTTTTTTCACTGACCCTGTCTCGTAGAAAGGCAGGTTCAAGAAATGTACATTAGTGTCGACATTTAACCCCAAATGTCGACAAGCAGCTTTAGCCTCAGCACGACGTATTGACCCCTTGAAACGTAGGAGCTCGGCAGGCTCAGCCTTAGATTTATCCTTATTAATAATAATCTGACGCATCCGTTCATACTCATCGCCTAAGCCACACTCACGAGCAGTATCCAAGGTCTGAAGTACAACATCGTCATGAACGGCAATATTGCCAGAAGTTTCGTAACCCAGATGGACATCATGGCCCTGGTCAACCAAACGAAGGAAGGTACCACCCATAGAAATAACATCATCATCGGGATGAGGTGAAAAGATAACAATCCGTTTTGGGAAAGGCCAAGAACGGGCAGGGCGTGTGGCATCATCAGCATTAGGTTTACCACCTGGCCATCCCGAAATAGTATGTTGCAAATCATTGAAAACCTGAATATTAATCTTATCATAAGTTAAGCCTACCTCGTCAATCATCTGCCCCAAGAAGTTATCAATATAGTCCTTGTAGGTGAGTTTCAAAAGAGGTTTATCAACTTTTTGGCATAACCAAAGTACAGCCTTTCTAACAAAGCGGTTAGTCCAATGGCAACTACCAACCAACCAAGGGGTGTTGACACGAGTGAGCAGCGAAGCTGCATCTTCGTCAATGACTACTTCTATGTGTGGATGTTCCTGTAGTGCAGTGGCTGGTATGGCAACATCCATCTCACCCTCAACAACACGAGCAATACCCTCGGCCTTTTCCTCACCCCAAGCCAAAACAAACAGACGACGAGCCGCCATAATGGTACCAATACCCATTGTTAGAGCACGGGTGGGAACATTGTCGATACCGTAAAATTGGTTTGAAACAATCTTGCGCGAAGCATTACTTAAGGCCACAATACGAGTGCGGGTATTGATATACGAACCAGCCTCATTCAGGGCAATCTGTCCATCTTCGCCAATGCCAAGCAGAAGAATATCAATGCCTCCATTCTTTAAAATCAAATGCTCATAACTACGGCAATAGGCCGATATCTCGCCCTGAGATACATCACCACGCAAGAGGTGAATATTTTCAGGTAAAATATCAACATGCGAAAAGAGCTCCTCGCTTAAAAGATGGGTATAGCTCTGACGCTCGTCCTGAGCAATAGGATAGTATTCAAAAATGGTAAAAACCACCACATTTTTAAAACTCAACTTTTCGTCATTGTGCATACGCACCAATTCGCGGTAAACACCCACTGGGGATTTACCCGAAGAGAGGGCTAATACGCATTTCTCACCAGCAGACTCTTTTGCCCTAATGGTTTGAGCAATCTGCGCAGCTACATAGTTTGAACCTTGGTCGGCCGTCAAATGAATATTGGTCGGGATACGTTCAAAACGACTAACAATGTCCAGAGGTTCTGCACCTTTTTTAAGGCCACCCTCTGAGTGAAGTTTGTAATTTGCACTCATAATTTTATAATTTTAAGATAGTAATAATTTTTCTGTTATAATTAGTTCAAAAGCCTGCCCCATGGTCATCCCTATAGTAGAGAGTTGCCGCGGCACAATACTAGCCTCACTCATGCCAGGCACCGTATTAACCTCAATAAAATAGGCTTTTGACCCCTTAATAATATAATCCACTCGCACCACACCACAGCACCCTAAAGTCTTATATATTTCGAGCGTGGTTTTTGAAATCTCAGCAGCCACTTCAATAGAAATTCTGGCTGGCGTAATTTCGTTGGTCATACCAGGGGTATACTTAGCTTGATAATCAAAGAATTCGTTTTTACTAACCAACTCTGTAATAGGCAATACATACTCTTTACCGCCAACAACCATCACCCCTTGGCTAACCTCGGTGCCGTCAATAAACTCCTCCATCAACACCGCCTCGCTTTCTGTAAAAGCAGCCGCAACGGCTGGCAACAGATACTCTACGCCCTTAACCTTAGTAACCCCAAAACTACTTCCACTGGCGTTTGGCTTTACAAAAAGCGGCAACCCCAAAGCAGATATAACATCCTGTGCATCAACCTTATCACCACGCCTTAGATAGACCTGTTTGGCAAGATTCACCCCATTCACACCACTCACTGCTACCTTGCAAAGATGTTTATTGAAGGTAAGAGCTGACACCTCGACCGAACACCCAGAATATGGAATCCCCAAAAGTTCAAAATAGCCCTGCAAAATGCCATTCTCCCCTGGTGTCCCATGAATCATTATTAATGCGTAATCAAACTTGACACGCACACCGTGCTCATCTAAGTAACTAAAATCATTTTTATCTATCGGACTTTTGTCAACAAACCACCCATTGGAGCTAAGACTTACAATGGTTGGCAAAAACTTGCTTTTATCCAATGACTTACAAACCGCCGCCGCGCTACGCAGCGAAACGGGCATCTCCGAGGAGTCACCCCCAGCTATGATAGCAATTCTTCTCATCCCACAAATTTACCAATTTTTTTTATAACTTTGACAAAAAAATTATGAAAAACTGCATTTGTCATCTTTTTGGCATCCAGCACCCCATTATTTCGGGTGGAATGGTATGGTGTAGCGGGCATCGTCTAGCCTCATCAGTAAGCCTTGCGGGCGGATTGGGACTCATTGGAGCAGGCTCAATGCACCCAGATGTATTGCGTTACCATATTCAGCAATGCCGCATCGCGGTGCAAGGGAGACCTTTTGGAGTTAATCTCCCACTATTTTATCCTGAATTGGAACAAGTTATCGCCATAGTAATTGAAGAAAAAGTCCCCATAGTTTTCACCTCGGGGGGTAACCCTGCGCTCTACACCTCCAGGTTGAAAAGCGCTGGCATTACAGTGGTTCACGTTGTGGCCTCGGCCAAGTTTGCCATCAAAGCTCAAAAGGCTGGCGTGGATGCAGTGGTGGCCGAAGGGTTCGAGGCAGGTGGCCACAATGGGAGAGATGAGCTCACCACAATGGTACTTATTCCGCAAGTGGTCTCAGCTGTGGATATTCCAGTGATTGCCGCAGGCGGCATAGCCAACGGAGCTCAATGGGCTGCCTCAATAGCCCTTGGAGCCTCGGCCGTACAAATTGGGTCACTCTTCGCTCTGAGCCAAGAGTCATCAGCACACCAAAATTTCAAAGAGCTCTGTTTGGGTCTGGGCGAGAGTGACACCATGCTATCGCTTAAAAAATTATCACCTGTAAGGCTTATTAAAAATGCTTTTTACCAAACCATTGACGCAGCCGAGGCTCGCGGAGCAACAGCCCAAGAACTTGCCGAACTATTGGGTCGTGGAAGGGCTAAGCTTGGCATATTCGAGGGAGAATTAAACGAAGGAGAGTTGGAAATTGGTCAAGTGGTGGCCTCGATTGATAAAATAGAATCGGTGACCGAAATTTTTGAACGATTAATAAAAGAGTACCAATGCGCTATACTGAATTTTCACTAATCGAACATATCAAAAATTCCTTCGCTTCTATTGTTCCTCACGGAGTTTGTGGCATTGGCGATGATTGCGCGGTAGAGCCATTGGATGAGAAGAACTCATTGATTACAACAACAGATATGTTGGTGGAAGATGTCCATTTTTTGCGCTCCAAGATTTCAGCTTTTAGCTTGGGCCGCAAAGCGGTGGCGGTGAATCTAAGCGATGTGGCAGCTATGGGTGGCCACCCAAAAACTCTGTTCTTAAGTCTGGCTCTACCCCAAAACACAGACCCTATATGGCTCGATGATTTTATACTTGGTATGCGCTCTTGGGGAGTACCACTACTTGGTGGCGACACCACTAAAAGCCTCAACAGTTTAATTATAAACATAGTGGTACAAGGTATAGTCCCCACAACCAATCTCAAGTTACGCAGCGGAGCCAAAGTAGGCGACACCATATTTGTAAGTGATACGCTAGGCAAGAGTGCAGCTGGGTTGCTAGTAATTCAAAGCGAGGGTTTGGATAGTAAAGAGTATGAACTATTGGTGGAAGCCCATAACAATCCGCATCCATGTATGGCTCAGGGAGAGTGGCTGGGTGCACAGCAGGGAGTTCACGCGATGATGGATATATCGGACGGTGTGGCCTCGGACTTAAGGCACATTCTTAAGGCCTCATCTGTGGGGGCACAGGTAGACATCAACATGATTCCACTCTCTGAAGAGTTGCTAAAAGCCTGTGCACAAAACAACTGGGACACAATGCAATTGGCCCTTGGTGGAGGCGAAGATTTTGCACTACTGCTTACAGCTGAAAATACCGTAGCTGAACACTACCGACACCACTTTGGCACCGAACTATATCCAATCGGAACCATAACCAAAGGCTCTGAGTTACAATGGATCAATGGTTTAGGTCGTGATTTTAGAGGATACTCGCACTTTTAACGCTTTATGATATGGCAAAGCGAATAGTGACGAAAATCGGCAAACTCCTCTGCGGTAAGTTCGCGCGGGTAGCTCATCACCTTGAGCTCGTGAGGCTCGGTGGTGGACCGATAAGAGGGGTGGATATGGAGGTAAGAGTGATTCATTACAAACCCCTGACGTAAATAAAATCCCTGACGACGCCTAGTGATTTCATCTTCGGGAGGTTCTATCTCCAGGATGATGACACCCCCTGGTATCTGTTGCTGCAACCACTGAATCACCAAGGCACCCATTCCGCGCCCACGAAGCTCTGGCGAGGTGGCAAGATGTTCAACATAACACCAATGGTGATGGGTCCAATAGTACAGTAACCCAACAAATTGCCCTTGCTCATAAATATGACAGGGATGAAACGACTCATCCGAGAGCACCTCAACATGTTTGGTATCTGGGCGAATTTCGCACAGCGGAAAACTACTACTAAGCAAGTCCAATGCTGACTGAACAAGAGCTCTCTCTTCTAAAATTTCCATGTTTGAACCATCTGTATGTGTAAAGGCGTGGCCACCCCTAGGCTCTCTCCCAAGCGGCAGACCTCGCCTGCAAAAATATCTATCTCGGTGGGTCGATGAGCATCTACATCCTGAAGCATAGAGCTACGGTCCTCACCATTCATTGTTCCAATAAGTTTAAGCGCATTGTCAACCATTTCATTGGCTCCATTGACCCCAAGGGCCACAGCCAAAGAGGCAGCCTCGCGCATCAAAGCCGTGGAGTAAGCCATCATATTGGGGTTGGCTCGCAAAGAGGCATACCCTACATTGAAAATTGCCGTTGGCGGATTAGTGCCTATATTGACAATGAATTTTTGCCACTGCGAACTTATAATATCCTGAGGTACTTCATAATGGATACCTGCTAAATCAAATATCTCGGATACCACCTTTAGCTGTTCAGCTGTGCCGCCAATAGGGGTACGATAACTCCCATCTTGGTAGGCTTTGCGAGAGGTACAACGAGCCGTATGACCTATGTAATAACCACGCAACACCCTACTCCAACCATACTTTTGGGCAGCTATCTGCTCGGAAGTCAAACCATTGAGCAGTGGTAAAATTAAGCTCTGCGACCCCACAACAGGTTCAATAAGCTCTAAGGCATCGACATAAGTAGTGGCCTTGGTGGCTAAGATTATCAACGTAGCCGCACAATCACCATCATGTGGAGTAAAATACTCAAAATCATACCGAGAATCATTAAAAAAGAATGGTTCCTTTTTATACCTCTCACGTCTAACATCGTCTACCGCCACACGCATTCTAATACCAGCATCAAAAATGGCCGAAGCATACACCGAACCGATGGCCCCCAAACCCACAATAACTACATTCATTTTTTATCTGTCATATAAAATTCAAGTCGAGCCCCACCCACTATCTCTTGATGGGTTATATAGCCTCTAGTAAGAGGTTTTCCGTTGAGAACAACCTTGTCAATATAAATATTTTTGGGACTTAAATCGTGAGCTACCATACTAAACTCCTTACCTGAGGTAGTTAATATCTTAGCCGAACGCATCATTGGCGAACCAAGATAGTACCGATTATCGCCAGGAGAGAGAGGATAGAACCCCATGGCACTCATAATATACCAGGCTGACATCTGTCCGCAATCGTCATTATTAGGCATTCCATCACGCTTATCAGAGTAATACTCTGAGCAAACCTCGCGCACACGCTCTGCTATTTTGTCCATCGCACCCACTTTATTATACAGGTATAGAAACTGGTGTCCTGGCTCATCACCATGGCCATAATGGCCTATAAAACCCGTTAGGTCAAGATGTTGCGCCCCCTCCATATCTAAAGGGGTGTTTAACACATCGTCCATGCTCTTTTCAAAAGCATCCGCACCACCCATCACCGTAATCATTGTATCCACAGCATGGGGGTAGAAATAACTGTAAGCCCACACATTACCTGAAACATAGTTTTGTTGAAGGGAACTCCAATCTCTAAGATTCTGCGCTACCCAATTACCCAATGAATCTTTGGGCCACATAAGTTTCTGCTTAGGATTCCAGTGATTCAAAAAATTCATCGAACGTTTGTCAAACAAAGCCGCATCTTCAGTTTTACCCAACTTCTCAGCCACACGGGCCACCACCCAATCATAATAAGAGTACTCCAAAGTTTTGGATACCGAAGCTGGTATACCTGCAGGTACATAACCAAATTGAATATATTCGCGCAAGCCACTTTCGCCATCACTACTGCTTGTGTAGGGGCGGAAGGCCGCATCACGCATGGCGGTGTAAGCCTTTTGAGTATCTATTCCAGCCACATCCTTCATAATGGCGTCGCCCATAACAGCCACCGCTGGATAGCCTATCATACAGGTGTTGTCGTAACCAAGAAGCTCCCACAAAGGAAGGTGACCACCAGTGGCGTACCGCGCAGAGAGAGTGTTTACTACATCACGAGTAATCTGCTCATTGACAATGGTTAATAGCGGTTGCGCTGCACGAAAAGTATCCCAAAAGGAGAAGGTAGAATAGTTGACAAACCCATCTGAATATTCCACCTTACCATTGGCCACATATTGACCACCAACATCTTGATTTAGATTAGGTTGAAGCATCACATGATAAAGCCCCGTGTAAAGTATACGCATCTGTTGCTCATCGACCCCCTCAAACTGAAACTTTCCAAGCTCAGTTTCCCAGCTTTTTTGGGTACGAGCCAATACATTTTCAAAATTCCCCTTCTCTGAGTTTAAATTATCCCAAGCTCCCTGTTGCCCTACGTGAGATAGAGCTACACGGACCTCAACAACCTCATCCTGAGTTGTTTTAAAACGAGCCCAAGCCTTATCAGTAGCAGCGGAGGCGTCGAAAGGACGACTAAACTGAGTCACAAAATATACTTTTCTGTCACCACCCCACCCAGTTGAGTGACACATACCAATAATGGTAGAATCATTTACCACCTGAGTAGAGGTCTCAAAAACCTGACCGAAAATTTTATTGGTTGGGTCAATAATAACATAAGAGCTATCGCTTTGGGGAAAAGTATAACGATGCACACCAACTCGCTGCCCTGCTGTTAGTTCGGCACGTACACCATAGTCCAATAGGTTAACCATATAATAGCCTACAGAGGCGCGCTCGTTCAAGGAGTCATGTTTAATTCGGCTACGGTAACCGCCATCGGGATTACTCTTCTCTCCTGGGGTTAACTGCAACTGTCCCACAGTGGCCGTAAGCAAAATATCACCTAGGTCACTCCACCCTGTTCCGCTGAGATGGTTGTGCGAAAAACCCATAATATTATCATCCGAACTATGATAACCAGAGCACCAATTCCACCCTTTAGTATCGCCATCTGGCGAGAGTTGAATCATCCCAAAAGGGGCTGCGGCCCCAGGAAAGGTATGCACTATGCCATCAGTGCCAATAAATGGGTCTACATATTGAGAGTAGTTAAATGGTTTAACCACCGAGCCACACGAAAGTGCCACAGAGGCCAAAACAAATAGAAGAATCTTTTTCATTTTTGTACACAGTTATATTTGCAAAGGTAATAAATAGGACCAATAAAAACAAAGATGCAGATAATTTTGAAAATTTCTACAAAAACGCTATCTTTGTCAGTTATAAGAAACCTGTGTAAAATTACAAACTAAGAAACAATGTTGTTACTTCAAACTGCTGCGAGCCCCGAAACCATAGGACTTGGCTCGCTTATTTTAGCTGGGGGATGGTTAATGATTCCGCTTGCACTGCTCTCGGCTGTCTCTATTTTTATCTTCTTTGAGCGTTTTAATATGATACGAAAGGCTACGGAACCTGACACCAAATTTATGGTCAAAATCCGCGACCTTATCTACCAAGGCGATATAGAAAAAGCACAGCATTTGTGCCGCAACCGGAACACCCCTGTGGCCCGCATGATTGACAAAGGAATCTCGCAGTTGGGGCGCCCCATAGCTGACATACACCGTTCAATTGAAAACGTGGGTAATTTGGAGGTGTCGCGTTTGGAAAACGGGCTCCCTTTTCTAGCTACTGTAGCTGGTGGGGCTCCAATGATTGGTTTTCTGGGTACAGTACTGGGGATGGTTCAGGCCTTTATGAATCTTTCGGCAGCTGGTGGTGGCGTTGATATGGCACTGCTAAGTAGCGGTATCTACACGGCTATGATTACCACCGTTGGTGGTTTGGTGGTGGGTATTCCAGCCTACTTTGGCTACAACTTCTTGGTGGCGCGTATCGAAAAATTGGTCTTTCAGATGGAGGCCAATACCATGGCTTTTATGGATATTATTAACGTTCAACAATAATCAAAAATGGCTATAAAGAGAGGAAGTAAAGTGGATATGAACTCCAGCTCGGCCTCAATGACCGACCTGATGTTTCTTTTGCTCATCTTTCTGATGATTGCAACCACGCTCATCAACAACAATGCCTTGCAAGTCTCCCTGCCCAAGAGCACTAGCCCCACACAAGAGAAACCCGCAACCAGAATATCAATAACGGCCGACTCGCATTTCTTTTTGGATGACCAACCAGTGCAGGTAGAGGCCATTGATGGTCTACTAAAAGAGAAACTAACGGGCCAAAAAGAGCCCATTATATTCCTCTTTGCCGACAAAAAGGCTCCATGGGAAGATGTGGTAATGATGATGAACATAGCCAACAAAAACAACTATAAACTCAGCGCTGCCACAACGCCAGAATAACTTAATAACTGATACAGATGATTGCCGAAAAATTCGTTTTAGACCTTTGTGCGCAAGCCGCCACAGCCCTTTACAACGCTAAAAATATGGAACTCCAAGTGAGTAAAACACGCCGTGAATTCATAGGCGACTATACCTTGGTAACATTTCCTCTGCTACGCACTTCAAAGAAAAGTCCAGAGGAGACAGCCACTCAAATAGGGCAATATCTCAAAGAAAACTTTGTACAAGTAGCTGACTTTAATGTAATCAAAGGGTTCCTGAACATATCACTCTCAGAACAATTTTGGAGCAGTGCCCTATGCGATATGATTGCCACACCAAACTATGGTTTTGTATGCAATAATGGTCGCCGTGTAATGGTTGAATTTTCATCGCCCAACACAAATAAGCCGCTCCACTTGGGGCACGTGCGTAATAATTTATTGGGTTACTCGGTGGCCAAGATTTTAGAGGCATGCGGCAATGAGGTGATGAAGGTTAATTTGGTTAACGACCGTGGTATACATATATGTAAGTCTATGATTGCTTGGCAACGCTTTGGCGCAGGAGAGACCCCATCCTCTACGGGTCTGAAGGGCGACCACTTGGTGGGTAACTACTATGTCAAGTTCGACCAAGCATATAAGGCTGAAATAAAAGAGCTTATGGCTACTGGTATGAGCGAAGACGAGGCAAAAAAAAATGCCCCAATTATTATAGCTGCTCAAGAGATGCTAGTTAGATGGGAGGCCAAAGACCCAGAGGTATATGCCCTTTGGCAGACAATGAACGGTTGGGTGTATGACGGCTTTGAACAGACCTACCGTACCATGGGCGTAAGCTTCGACAAAACATATTATGAATCAAACACCTACCTACTTGGTAAAAAATTAGTTGAGATAGGACTTAGTAAAGGAATATTCTACAAACGCGAGGATGGTTCGGTGTGGATTGATTTAACCGAGGATGGCTTGGACGAAAAATTGCTACTACGCGCCGATGGCACCAGTGTCTACATGACGCAGGACCTTGGTACGGCAGTGGAACGTTACGGAGAATTCCATTTCGATGATATGACCTATGTGGTGGGCAATGAGCAAAATTACCATTTTCAAGTACTTAAATTAATTCTTAAAAAATTAGGCTACAACTGGAGTGATGCCATCTACCACCTAAGCTATGGAATGGTGGAGCTACCAGCTGGTAAAATGAAGTCACGTGAGGGGACGGTGGTTGATGCTGATGATTTAATGCAGGCCATGGTGGACGAGGCGCGTGAGATGTCACAAGAGTTGGGTAAATTAGACGGATTAACAGCCCAAGAAATTGAGAATATCTCAAAGATGATAGGACTTGGGGCTCTGAAATATTTTATTTTAAAGGTTGATCCACGCAAGACAATGCTTTTTAACCCAGCTGAATCAATAGATTTTAACGGCAACACTGCACCTTTTATTCAGTACACCCATGCACGTATCAAATCTCTGCTTCGTAAGGCCGAAGGCTCACCTATGGTGTTAAATAGCTGCGTTAATGCCAAAGAGGTGGAAATCATAAAGTTGCTACTTGAATTCGCTGATGCTGTGGCTCAAGCTGGCGAGCAACATTCACCCGCTGTAATTGCTGCCTACGCCTATGAACTGGCCAAGGAATACAATCAATACTACCACGATTTCCCAGTGCTACGAAGCGACGTGGAGCTACAAGACAGAGCACAGAGGCTACTAATAGCCTCACAGGTGGCTACCATGATTAGCCGGGCCATGGGGTTACTTGGCATCAATTCACCAGAGCGTATGTAATAAATAAGATAAGAGATAAAAATGTTTGAAAATTTAAGCGAAAAACTCGAACGGTCATTTAAAATTCTAAAAGGCCAAGGACGGATTTCCGAAATAAATATAGCCGAGAGCCTCAAAGAGGTACGCCGTGCCTTGATTGAGGCAGACGTTAACTATAAGGTGGCCAAGAGTTTCACCGATGATGTCAAACAAAAGGCCATCGGTAAAGAAGTTATCAAAGCGGTGAATCCATCGCAGATGATTGTAAAAATTGTCCATGACGAATTGGCCACACTCATGGGTGGCACGATGACAGACATCAACCTTAAGGCCACCCCTGCCATTGTTTTGGTCGCTGGTCTGCAAGGTTCAGGTAAAACCACTTTTTCGGGAAAGTTGGCCGCAATGCTCAAGAAAAAAGGGCGTAGCGTAGTGCTTATTGCTGGTGATATTTACCGCCCAGCTGCAATTGAACAACTCAAAGTGTTGGGTGAACAAATTGGGGTGGAGGTCTACTACGAAAACGACAATAAAAACGCTGTTGATTTGGTGGAAAATGGCCTAAAGTGGGCCAAGACCAAAGGGGCAAACACAATTATTGTGGATACGGCAGGACGACTAGCCATTGATGAGATGATGATGCAGGAGATTACCTCCATAAAAAAAGCCATCAACCCCAGTGAGACACTCTTTGTGGTGGACTCCATGACTGGTCAGGATGCAGTCAATACAGCTAAAGAGTTCAACGACAAGTTAAATTTCGATGGCGTGGTGCTCACAAAATTGGATGGCGACACACGTGGTGGGGCAGCCATTTCAATTCGTGCTGTGGTCAATAAACCACTCAAATTTATGAGTACTGGCGAAAAGATGGATGCTCTGGAGGTGTTCCACCCAGATCGTATGGCCGACCGTATTTTGGGCATGGGTGATATTGTCTCACTGGTGGAGCGTGCCCAAGAGCAGTTCGACGAGGTGGAAGCCAAACGGTTACAAACCAAACTACGCAAAAATCAATTTACCTTGACCGACTTTATGGCACAAATTCAACAAGTAAAAAAGATGGGTAATATCAAAGATTTGGCCTCAATGATTCCAGGTGTGGGTAAAGCTCTGAAAAATGTGGAGATGGACAATAGCGTCTTTAAGCAAACCGAGGCCATTATTCAATCTATGACAGTGGCCGAACGCGAAGAACCAGCAATTTTAAACCCCTCGCGTAAGCAACGTATTGCCAATGGTAGTGGCACAGATGTGGCCGAGGTCAACAAACTACTCAAACAATTTGAACAGACCTCCAAGATGATGAAGATGGTAGCAGGTGGTAACCTGCCAAAAATGGGGAAAGCAAAAAAGAGATAATGGAAATCATTGATGGCAAAAAAGTATCGCAACAGCTCAAGGAGCTTATGCGTGAAGAAGTTTCTAAAATGGAGCACAAACCTTCGCTCACCGCTATTTTAGTGGGCAACGATGGGGCTAGCGAAACATATGTTGGGCACAAAGAGAGAGCCTGTGCTGAGATTGGTTTTCACTCACAAGTATTGCGTTTTGGAGCCGAAATTTCACAACAAGAGCTGCTACAAGAGATAGAAAAACTCAATAACGACCCTCAAGTAGACGGTTTTATAGTCCAGATGCCTCTGCCTAAACATATTGACGAGCAAGTAGTTATTGAGGCTATCGACCCATCCAAAGATGTAGACGGATTTACACCTGTCAATGTGGGTAAGATGGTGCTTGGGCTTCCATGCTACGTTTCGGCAACTCCGCTTGGAATTTGTAACCTACTGAAACACTATAGGATAGACACTCGAGGTAAAAGTTGTGTGGTGATTGGTCGTTCTAATATCGTGGGTCGCCCCATGGCTAACTTACTTAGTTCCAAGGAGTTTGACTGCACAGTAACAGTAGCACATTCACGCACCAAAAATTTGACAGAACTTTGTGCCCAAGCTGATATTATTGTGGCTGCACTTGGTCGTGCTGAATTTGTACGTGGTGACATGGTCAAAGAAGGTGCTGTTGTCATTGACGTGGGCATAACCCGCACGCCAAGCCAGAAGACCAAAAATGGATGGAAGTTGACGGGCGATGTTTGTTGGGACGAGGTGGCACCAAAATGTTCATACATAACCCCTGTACCAGGTGGCGTGGGCCCCATGACCATAATCTCGCTAATGCAGAACACACTGGAGGCAGCACGTAATAAAAAGTGAAGTATCGTATCCATACCTTAGGCTGTAAACTAAACTTCGCCGAAAGTTCGACCATAGCTCGTCGCCTTGAACTACAGGGCTACACCAAGGCCGAACCACACGAGCAGGTGTCACTAACCATCATCAATAGCTGCTCAGTAACGGCCACAAGCGACAAAAAAACTCGCGAAATCATACGCCGTACAGCTCGCGAAAATCCTGGTGGTGAGCTTATTGTAACAGGGTGTTATGCCGCACTTAAGGCCGATGAAATTGCAGCCATTAAGGGTGTGACACGCGTAGTGGCCGACAAGTCAAAGTTGTTGGAACAAAATTGTGAAAACAGTTTTTTTAGCGCTTTCTCTTGCGGTGACCGCACACGAGCCTACCTCAAAATTCAGGATGGATGCAATTACCATTGCGCCTATTGTACCATTCCCTTGGCTAGAGGTGAAAGTCGAAACATTCCTATCAACGAATTAATAGAGCAAGCCCAGCAGATTGCCGAACGTGGGCAACGAGAAATTGTACTCACGGGGGTAAATGTGGGCGATTTTGGGCGCAGTACAGGCGAGAGTTTTTTGGAGCTACTAGAGGCACTTGAAGGCGTGCAAGGTATTGAGCGTTACCGTATTTCATCCATAGAGCCTAATCTGCTAACGGACGAAATTTTGGACTTCTGCACCACTAGCCATAAGTTTATGCCCCACTTTCACATACCCCTTCAGGCTGGGACCGACAAGATTTTGGGACTTATGCGCCGTCGCTACGTGATTGCAAAATTTGCCGAACGTGTCGATGCTGTGCATCGCCATATGCCCGATAGCTTTATCGGCATTGACATTATAGTGGGTTTTCCTGGCGAAAGCAGTGATGATTTTGCCGCTACGATTACCTTTTTGGAGCAAATACGCCCCTCTTTTTTGCATATTTTCCCTTACTCCGAACGGGCCAACACCCCAGCTATTAGCTTCCCAGGCAAAGTTTCACCACAGGAAAAAGCCTCGCGCGTGCACCAACTGACCGAACTTAGTGACCGCCTACACGCGGAGTTTGTAGCTAGATTTAAGGGTCAAAAACGGACTATTTTAGTGGAATCAGCCCACAAAAAGGAGCAAATGTTTGGTTATACAGATAACTATATTCGTTTGGCAATACCATATGATAGGGACAAAATCAATCAAATAGTGGAAGTAGAGCTGTAAATTTGATAACACAAAAACAGTAAAAAAACGTACAAAACCGCTGTCTTAAACTAAGATATTAAAAATTTTTAGTATCTTTGTAGCTATATGAAAAGTACACATAATAGGTTTGCAGGTATTTTGTGGGGTATGTTATCGGGGGCTTCGTTTGGACTTATTCCCCTTTTTACCCTCCCATTATTGGCTGAAGGGGTGACTACCGACTCTGTGCTTTTCTACCGTTTTGCCACCTCAGCCATAATTATAGGGCTAATTTTACTACTACGTGGCGAAAGTTTCCGTATAAATAAGCATCAGGCTATACGCCTGACATTATTGGGATTACTCTACATGAGTTCGTCATTTTTCCTACTTTGGGGCTACGAATTTATGGCCGCTGGCATTGCCACAGCTGTCCACTTCTTGTACCCCGTGTGTGTGGTTTTGTTGATGACTCTTTTCTTTGGCGAGAGAGCTTCGGTTAAAAATTTTGGAGCCGTCATCTTGGCCGTCATTGGAGTGGCCGTACTCTCATCTGCCGAAAGCGGTCTATCACACAGTACTAGCACCCAAGGTATCATTATAGTTATTATCTCTTCACTAGCCTATGCCATATACATTATAGGTGTTAAAAAGATGAATATAGGCACTTTAAGTGATTTTAAGCTTTCATTTTATGTGATTTCAACCACCGCTTTGATGTTTTTAATCAAAGCCACACTCATGGGCGATGGCATCACGGTGGTGCAAAACGCCACTCAGACTACCAATATTATACTCTTGGCCCTTATCCCCACTGTCTTGTCTAACTTTGCACTCATCAAAGCCATAAAATCAGTGGGGTCAACCACCACCTCTATTTTGGGGGCGTTGGAACCAATGACAGCTGTAACTATTGGAGTATTAGTCTTTAACGAACACACAAGCACCAGTCATATAATAGGAATAATATTGATAATAGGAGCTGTAATAACTATAATATTAAAACGCACTGATTTTACAATTAAGAAAAAACTTTTTTAATTATAACCAGTCAAAATTATTTGCTGATTCATAAATTATAAATATCTTTGTTGAACAATAGTTCAATTATATCTATGCCCGTAACAGACACAAAAGAGATAATAATAAACTGCACCTTTGAGTTACTTTTAACTCACGGTTATGACAGAGTCTCCATCTCCGACATACAAAAATCGGCGGGGGTCTCGCGTGGTTTGTTGTACCACTACTTCTCATCCAAAGAGGATCTCTTTGTGGCCGTGACTCAAAAATATTTGGTAAGCCTTTTTTTGCTGGACCCCAGTGCGCTGCATACATTCAGCACTCAGGATATGATAAACTACATTATTGAACGCTATCGTAACATCTGTAATGCAACTTGGGGTAAAATGCCAGGGGTATCGATTGTGAATTACGACTTCCTATTCTACCGTGTTATCCAAGAAAATGCAGACTTTGCCAACGTCTACCGCCATATCCGCACCACAGAGTTGGCTGGTTGGATGGATGCGCTAAAGCGCTCCATAGAACGCAATGAAATTCGCCGAGACATTGACATCGAATTAACAGGTCGGCAGTTTATCTTCCTCAAAGATGGGGTATGGATGAATGCAGTAACCAAAGGGGGCTACACAGACTTGATTGAGGACTTAACAATTATATTTAACTCTTATTATTCACTTCTGAAAAATCATAATTGAATACTGTATTCAAAAGCAACTACATTTATTAACCTAATTTATTAATCAAAAAAAAACCAAAAATGAAAAAAACAAACTTCCTAAAAAGAGCTTCGCTTTTATGCTTAGCAATGGCGACAGTTTTTACTTCATGTAAAGACAAGACGCTTCCAGGTGTCACTCCTCTACCCGACACCCCAACCAAAATTTCGCTTACAGCCGCAGGCTCAGCAGTAGCGGTTAACTTCACAGCTAATGCTGATTGGACTGCAACATCTCCAGATGCATGGGTTAAGATTGCACCTGCATCGGGTAAAGCCAATGGCAAAGCAACTGTAAATGTATCGACCGCCCTCTACAACACACCTATTGAACGTAAAAGTACTATTACCATTGTATCGGGTGCCGACAAAATCGTTCTTCCAGTAGTCCAGGCCGCAGCCACTAAAGTAATTGCTTTCGACCCAGCAAAAGTTATGGTTGACAAGAGTTTGACAGCTGAATTCAACGTTACCTCTAACGTGGTTTTCACAGTCAAATCTGCTCCAGCATGGGCAACAGTCACCGTCAAAGGTGGTGCAGCTATAGTAGTGGGTAAGAACGTTATGGTAGTAACCGTTAAAGGTACTGACCCAGCTGTTCGTACAGGTAATGTTGTATTGGCAGCCGAAGGCGTGACCGATGTAAATGTCCCTGTTGAAGTTGTAGCTATAGCTGACATAAAAGGTAAAATGGTTAAAGGCTCTTTTGCCGCTAACGACAACTATGTAATGCCTACCAAATTGGATGTCACTATCACTAACCCAGCCGACGTTGAATTTGAATTCACAGCCCTTACCGTTGGTGCCGACAATGCAGCCACAACTACAAAAGCTACTTGGTTGACATTTGCTAAAAACGCCGAAGTTTCAACCGCAACCAAACTTGTTTGGACTGCAACTGCCGCAGCTTACGAATCTAAAGATGCTTCTCGCGGAGCCTCTATCTACTTGGCCCCTAAGGGTACAACTGCTGAAGATTTGATTGCCGCAAAAGACCGTTTCTTGGTTAAGACTGTTAAACAGATGCCTGATGCTGTACGTTTCTTCAATATCAACCCAGAAACTCCTGCAACTCCAGTTGCCCTTACGACATTCCAATCAATGATAGCTCCTCCTTTCCAATGGAAAGTTGTAGCTCCTGAAACAGCTGCTTTCCCTCAAGTGAATGCTTATGGGATAACCATCACCGAGAAAAACACCGCTGAACAAGTTGAAAATCCAGATTCAGCAGCAACTGGTGGTTTGCTCAACGTTCGTCCAAAGGGCGGTTCTTTCACTGGTCTCCCACTGGTATTCTTCACTTTAAGCTTCGATATGGGTAGTGCTGCAGTTGGTACACAGCGTACAGCATACATTGCAGCCGATGTCACTTTTGAAGGTGAAAAAATCACTGGTATCATGAAAGTTACACAAACTAAGAGTAACCCTGACGGTTCTCTTTAATAGTTACATCTAAAAAACTCAACAGTTATCGCCGTTTTTAACCAAACCGTTAGCTGTTGTAAATACAACAGAGCCCAAAACCAGAGCATTTTTTGGGCTCTGTTATTTAAAACAAAATAATGAAAGCAATAAAGTTTATTCATCTTTGGTCGTTAGCTGCTATTATGGTCATAATGACTTTCGCTTCGTGTAACAAAAACGATGCGCCTGTCGATTATCAACTAAGCACGCTGAGCGAAACGGTGAATTTCAAAACCGAGGCTCTGCAACAAAATGTGGAAATAGTAACCAACTACACCACATTAACTACAAAGGTAGAACAGAAAGCCCAACCATGGCTAACGGCTACCATAACTGGTACAACACTAAAGGTATCAGTACTAAAAAATGATGATGCTCAAGCGCGTACAGGCGAAATATCAATTATAGGCCAAGCACCAGAGAGTTCAAAAACAATAAAAGTAAAAGTAAGTCAGTTGGGTCAAGCCCCTGATATACTGCTATCTCAACCAAGCCATAGCTTGAAACACAGAGACACAACAATCACAATTTCATTCCAAGCCAACATCCCCGTTGAACTGCAAATAGATAAAAAAGCAGATTGGATAGAAATTATTTCATCGAAAGCACTCGAAACACGTGAATTTCAAGTTCATGTGGCTCGTAACAATAATACGACATTAGACCGTAGTACAACCGTTATCGTTGCCTCCACCGACGGTAGCAACATAACTCGTTCAATAGAGGTAACTCAGGTCAAGGGTCAGGCCTACCGCCCTGGCGACCCATCGAAGGTGGATGGAATGGTAAGGCTAACTATCAACAGCGCAAAGGCCTCATCCACGCAACCGTATTACCCAATCGAAGAGTCGTATGACGACAAACTGTACACCTACTACTGTTCGCAATGGACCACCCCTGGCACAACCATGCCCGTAACTCTAGAATACAACATCAGCGGAGCTGAACGCCTAGACCAAATAAACTATACTCCACAACCTAATAATATTGGTTCTTTCAAAGAGTTTGAAATTTGGGTCTCGACAGTAGATGCCCCCACTAATTTCACTAAAATAAAAGAGTACAACCATCAAGGTTCAAAAAACAGAGCCTTTATCGCCTTGGATAGGAGCATAGAAAAACCTCACACAGTACGCTTTGTGGTCAAAGGTGGGGTTGACGATTTGGTAAGTTGCTCAGAAATGGAGCTTTTGGCTCTGCCAAAATTAAGCTTTGAACCAAGTGCTATTTTCTCCGATTGTAGCTACTCATCCTTGCAACCATCAGTAGGCTATCCTCAGATTGAGGCCATAAAAGAGGAGTTCTACCATAATCTTGCCCTATCGCTCTATGAGGATACATACCCCAAAGAGTACCGTGTGGCCAAATATTCGGCCTATCCCGACCCAGAGATAAGCCAAAAAGAGCTCCGCCAACGTTTCCCATACTCCATTTTGGATAACCCAACAGGGATTGCAGTTAACCAAAATCAAGAGATGTTAATTTTTGTGGGCCCACTGAACCACTCCACCATAATGTTGCGTATTCATGACTTCACAAATGAAAACTACGTGGTCTATGGTCGTCGGATTCCTTTGTCCGAAGGATTCAACAAAATCAAGGCTCCAGTCACAGGGTTGATGTATATCGAATACTTAAGCTCTTCGCCTCAGGCCCAACCAATCACTGTCCACTTTGCCTCGGGCTGCACTGTGTCTGGTTATTTCGACATAAAACGAAACACCAACAGCGACTGGGCACAATTAATGGGTAACGCCAAATTCCGTTTCTTTGATGTCTTGGGCCATAAATCACACATGGTATACCCCACCGAAGACTTTAAAAAATATTGTACCGATGGGCCAGAAAGACTCATTCAAGTGACTGACTCTATTATTCTATTGGAACAGCAAACACTAGGATTCCAAAAATATAATCGCGTACCCAAAAACCGCATGGCCTTTGTGGTGCACTACATTAAGAAGCTATTTATGTTTGCCTACCCCTACCGCACATCGTTCATTGACTACACAATGGAATCGATGATAACGCCAGCTAAACTTCGCGCAAGTGATATTTGGGGACCAGCTCACGAAGTGGGACACATGCACCAGGTGATGTATGATTTGACTTGGGGGGGAATGGATGAGGTGAGCAACAACCTACTCTCGCTCACTGTGCAGACCGCCTTTGGCAGCAAATCTCGTTTGGCCGTGAAAGAGGATGATGGAAAAGCTCCTTATGAAAGAGCATGGACCGAATTTATCGCTCAGGGAATGTCAAACATGGTATCGACAAACGTATTCAACCGCTTGGTGCCTTGGTGGCAGCTAACCCTTTACTTCAAAGAGGTGGAGGGAATGAAGGATTTCTGGGCCGACCTGTACGAAAAAGTTCGCACCACGCCAGCACTCAATCCTATGAACCCTGGAGTCATACAACTAGAATTTATAAAATCGGCCTGCTCGGTGGGCAAACAAGACCTCACTGACTTCTTTGAAAAGTGCGGTATGTTACGTACGGCAGACGTGTTGATAGGTGACTACGAAACCACCAAGTTTACCATCACACAGGCGCAGATTGACGCAGTGAAGAGTTGGGTTGCGGCTCAGAATTTCAAAAAGCCAACCTTGGCCATTGAATACATTAATGATGACGCAGTTGAAAGTTATAAAAACAACGCCTCAATTACCACAGGACGCTGCTCGTATTTCGATAACAAAGTTATAATGAGCGGATGGCATGGTGTGGTAGCTTGGGAAATTTTCCACGGCAAACAGATGACACAAGTGGCCATGGGTAATAACTTTACAATCGATAGCCCATCGAAGGAGGCTCTAACCATATACGCCGTTAGTGCCAGCGGAGCAAAAAACATAGTATATCAACAATAATCAATTCATCTATTTCCAATGAAATTAAACTTAAAATCGATCATTGCATCGGTGCTCCTACTCGTTTCGACTGGAGCATACGCGCAGCTGGACAACCCAGTTGTGTGGTCGGCAAAGGTAAAGGATAATGTGGCCCGTTTTACGGCACAAATCCAGACTCCATGGCATATGTACGACTTGGGACCATACACCGATGGACCAAACGCTACTACATTCTCATTTAAACTGCCCAGTGGAGTTAAAACTGATGGCGGAGTAAAAACTATCACCCGTGCCAAAAAGGTTCAAGACCCAATGTTTGGTATGGAAATAGGTTTCTTCTCTTCAAGCGCGGTTTTTGAACAAAAATTCATTAACACCACTGGGAAAGCGGCCAAAGTTGTTGCCACCGTGGAGTGGCAAGTATGCGATGACCAATCGTGTCTTCCACCAGATGATTTTGATATGACAATCACCGTTGAGCCAATGCAAGCAACCACGGCAGCTGTTGTAACAACACCTGCCGTGCCCACAACACCTGCACAAACAGTTACAGCGGCAGCAGCAGAGCCTGCCATCGATTCAGCAGCCTTGGTCGTGGAACCAGTAGCCACCGAAGTAGAAGCAGAAGTCCAAACTACTGTGGCTGAAGATAGTTTGATTAAAGATGAACAGAAATCAATATGGTCCATCCTTATTGAGGCTATTTTGTGGGGCTTTGCAGCTCTTTTGACCCCTTGTGTGTTCCCTATGGTGCCAATGACAGTGAGCTTCTTTATGAAGGGTAGCGGGAGTAAAGCACGTGGTCGTTTTATGGCCATGGTCTACGGGATATCTATCATACTACTCTATACTCTACCCATCGCCATTATTATCGCCATAACCTACTTTGGCGGAGGCGAAAGCGTAACGGCCGACATATTTAACTGGCTGGCTACACACTGGGTTCCAAATCTGCTCTTCTTCTTAATTTTTATGACTTTTGCAGCCTCATTCTTTGGAGCCTTTGAAATCACAATGCCAAGCAAATTGGTCAACAAATCCGATGCTCAGGCTGACCGTGGTGGATTGGTTGGGGTCTTCTTTATGGCCATGACCTTGGTGTTGGTATCTTTTTCGTGTACTGGCCCAATCGTGGGAACAATTCTAGTCAAATCAACACAGGGTGCCATCTGGGAACCTATCGTCACCATGATGGTATTCTCGACAGCTTTTGCCCTGCCATTCACTGTCTTTGCACTCTTCCCTTCACTACTGAAGAATCTGCCTAAGTCGGGCGGATGGCTCAACTCGGTCAAGGTGGTCTTAGGGTTTATTGAACTGGCACTGGGTCTTAAATTCCTATCTGTGGCCGACCAAACCTACCATTGGGGTCTGTTAGACCGCGAGGTGTACCTTGGCTTATGGATAGTTATATTCTCGCTACTGGGTCTATATCTGCTAGGTAAATTGCGTTTTGCCAATGACGACAAGATGGAACATGTATCGGTAAAGAGACTTTTTATGGCAATCTTTGCCTTTGCCTTTGTGGTCTACATGATTCCTGGCATGTGGGGTGCTCCACTAAAAGCATTAAGTGGTTACCTACCTCCAGTTAGTACCATGGATTTTGACTTAACCAAAAACAGCTCAAGCGCATCACCCGCATCTGTGGGGTCGCTGGATTTGAGCAAAATAAAGGGCGGCAAACCTCGCTTCTCGGACATGCTCCATCTGCCACACGGGTTGGAGGGGTTCTTTGACTTCGATGAAGGGGTAGAATATGCCAAAGCGGTGGGCAAACCTATATTCTTGGACTTCACGGGACACGGTTGTGTAAACTGTCGCGAAATGGAGGCTAACGTATGGTCAGACCCTGTTGTATTAAAAATTCTAAGCGAAAAATATGTCATTATCGCCCTCTATGTTGACGATAAAAAAGAGTTACCAGAGAATCAATGGATAGTTGACAAGAAAGGTAAAACCCAAAAAACTATAGGTAAAATTAATGCAGCTTGGCAAATTGAGCGTTTCGGCACCAATGCCCAGCCATACTACTGCCTACTAAACCCAACAACCGATAAATTATTGGTTTCACCACGAGCATACAGCTTAGACGTGGCCGCATTCGTCAAATTCCTAGAATCTGGAGTGGCAGCATACGAAAAACAAAAACAATAGATACGAAATGATTAAACAATTACAACGAGCATTAACTTTAGTGGTTATTGCAACCTGCCTAAGTTCTATATTGGTCGGCCCAGCCAGAGCTCAAGGTGTAGCCTCTTCGACAGCCAAAGCAGTGGTAAAGGGGACTGTGCTGGACGAGGATAAACAACCCATTATTGGGGCGATTGTCACCCTGGATGGTAATACAGCGGTGGCCACTTTAACCGATGTGGACGGCAAATACACACTCTCTTTACCCGAGGGAAAAAGACGTGTACTGGTTTTTAAATTTATGGGCATGAAACCTCAACTGGTTTCCTACACTGGCCAGAAATCACTTGATGTGGTAATGGCTCCTGATGCAGTACAAGCCGAACAAGTTGTAGTAACTGGATATTACTCTCGTAAGATGGAGAGCTTTACAGGTTCGGCCACCACATTTTCAAAGAAAGAACTAAAATCGGCTGGGAACTCCAACGTTCTGCAATCACTGGCCGTGTTGGACCCTGCATTCAGAATTGTAGAGAATAATTTGGCTGGTTCCAACCCTAATGCGCTACCCGATATGGAAATTCGTGGTAAGACTAGCGTTGTGGGGCTCAAGGAAAAATATGGTTCTGACCCCAACCAACCACTATTTATTTTGGACGGCTTTGAAGTTCCCATTCAAACCATCACTGACCTGAGCATGGAACGTGTGGAGTCGGTTACAATCCTTAAGGATGCCGCCTCAACGGCCATTTACGGTTCGCGTGCAGCCAATGGTGTGGTGGTAGTGGAGACCAAACGTCCTGAACCAGGTAAGTTGACATTCACCTACACAGGTAACTTCAACGTTTCTGCACCTATATTGAACGACTATAACCTGATGAATGCGGCCGAGAAATTGGAATTTGAAAGGCAAGCTGGCGTATATCGTCCACTACCTCACGCAACCAACGACCCCAATAACCAGATTATGTTGGACCAGACATACAACGACCGTCTGCACAGAGTGGCAAGTGGTGTGGATACATACTGGCTCAGCGAACCTGTACGTGTGGGCTTCAGCCACAAACACAACGTATATATAGAAGGTGGTGACCAAGCCATGCGCTACGGTGCTGGCCTGAGTTACAACAACACTCAAGGGGTAATGTTTGGTTCAAAACGTGAAAACCTAAGTGGAAACGTCGACCTGCTTTACCGTAAGGGCAAGTTTAGCTTTAGTAACAAACTAACTATTGATAATTTGAACGCCAACAACCCAAGCGTAGGCTTTTCTCAATATGCCGTAGCCAGCCCATACTACACAAAATATGGGACTGACGGCAGTGTTAATCGTCTGTTGGAGTATGCCAACCCTAACAATTCGGCAATGAGTAATATTGCAAACCCCATCTACGAGTCACGTCTAAACAACCGTAATCAAAACAAGAATTTTGGTATTCGCGACAACTTCCAAGCTGAATGGCGTATATTAGAGAGTTTGAGACTCCGTGGACGTTTCGGCCTGAGCAAGTCAGTAGAATCAAACGAGATTTTTCTGTCGCCCGAACACTTCTCGTTTAATGGTATCAATGACCCTGCTTTAAGAGGTTCATACAATAAAAATACAACTGATAAATTCTCTTACGATGGTGATATTACTCTATCTTGGGGACAAGTAGTAGGCGAAAAACACCGCTTTAACTTTGTAGGAGGCTGGACTTTTAACGAAAGCTCCTACACCTCGGAAGGTTTCGCAGCCGTAGGTTTCCCAAGCAACGAGATTACCAACCCATCTTTTGCAAATCAATATCCGCTCAACGGTAAGCCAAGTTATTCACATAATCTGAATCGTTCGACCAGTTTCTTTGGCAACTTCGGTTACAGCTACGATGAACGTTATATGGTGGATGCCAACGTCCGTGTGGATGGTTCTTCTGTGTTTGGTTCGGACAAGATGTTCACCACAACATGGTCAGTGGGGCTCTCGTGGAACTTGCACAATGAAGCATTCCTTAAGGACAGTAAAGTAGTGGACCTACTCAAAATACGTGCTTCAATCGGTAACCCAGGAAACCTAAACTTCTCGGGTTATAACTCCTACACCACATACGTATACAACACAACTTACAACAACTACATGGGTCTGGGGGCCATTGTAGCAAAGTGGGGAAACCCAAATTTATTGTGGCAAAAAACACTTGACTTAAACGTGGGTGTTGACGTGGCTCTGCTGGGCAACCGTCTGAAAATAATTGCCGATGTGTATCAAAAATTAACCGACCCATTGCTTATTGTAGCTACCCTACCAAGTTCAACTGGGATGGGAAGTTACACCACCAACTTAGGGCAACAACTTACTCAGGGGTTAAGTGCCAGCATATACTTCTCACCTATTTACCACCCAGAACGCAACATCAACTGGACCATATCACTCAACGGCCGTATTCAAAGGTCGCAGTACAACAAGATTGGTAGCGCACTCGACCAGATGAACCAAGAACAACGCGGAACTAGTCTGACTCGTTATTACGATGGGGCAAGTCCCACGGCCATCTGGGCAGTACGCTCTGCTGGTATCGACCCAATGACTGGACGCGAGGTATTCATCAAAAAAGATGGTGAACACACCTTTGAATATGACTACGCTGACGAGGTTGTAGTGGGTGACACTCAACCAAAACTTGAGGGCGTATTGGGTACAACCCTATACATTAAGGGTTTTAGCTTTAGCGCATATTTCCGTTATAAATTTGGTGCTCAGGTCTTCAACACAGCCCTCTATGGCAAGGTTGAGAACGTGACTCGTGGTAACTGGACCAACAACCTTGATAAGCGTGCTCTATATGACCGTTGGCAAAAACCAGGCGATATAGCCATGTTTAAAAGCATCAGTTTGGTAGACGAAATAGACCCACCAAGCAGTCGCTTTGTGCAGAATGAAAATACAATCAGCGGCGAGAGCTTCTCTTTCGGTTACCAATTTACAAACCAAGCTTGGCTGAAAAAGATTTCGTGCCGTACACTGAGCTTAACCGCCTATGCCAATGACCTATTCCGCATATCAACAGTTAAAGCAGAACGCGGTATCGACTACCCATACGCAAAAAGTTTCTCATTTTCACTCAGCATAACTTTCTAAACAGACAAATTAAAGAATCACAATGAAACATAGATTAATCATATTAATGCTGGTACTCACTTGTTTGGGGCTCTCTTCTTGCAAAAAATGGCTCTCTGTCAAGCCAGATGACCAAATTCCTCAAGACGAACTCTTTAACACGCCAAGTGGTGTAATGAAAGCACTCAATGGGGTATACCTTAGTTTTGCTGAGGACAACTCTTACGCCCGCTCCCTAAGCTGTCAAACCGTTGACGTACTGGGACAGCTATACTCTATTGACCCAATGAAAGGTAATGGTTCTCGCTTCATGGCCCGTTACGCATATACCGATCCATCGGTTAAGAGTACCTTTGAATCAATCTGGCAAAAGGGTTATTTCCAGATTTCACTGTTGAACAACTTTATTGAACAGGTAACCCCTCGTTCTGCTATGTTCAACAAACATAACTTTAACATCAACTACGAATACGCCATGGGAGAGGCCATAGCTATGCGCGCCATGCTCCATTTCGATATGTTCCGTATTTGGGGGCCAATGTACGATGCTTCAACAGCTAATAACATAAGTCTACCCTACTACAGACACGTGAACGAAAAGCCCAACCCTCTGTTACCCGCCTCTGTCTTCTTGGACAGCGTAATGGTGGATTTGGATAAAGCACTGGTGTTTTTGGAAGCTGACTCATCATTTAGTTCGCCCGAGATGTTCGAAAATTATAGTCGTAATATGAGGATGAATTACTACGCCGTACGTACACTCCAAGCCCGTGTAGAGCTCTACCGTGGTGACAAAGATAAGGCCTACAAGATAGCCTCGGAACTCGTGGGTGAAGGTGGTGCACTCAGCGCAAAAGTGGCTACAACGTTCCCATTCGTAACACAAAATATGGCTGAAAATGCACAGGCTCCAGACCGTATATTCTACACCGAACAAATCTTCTGTATCAACAACTCTCGTAGGGATAAGATTTTTGAAGATATGTATAACTACCAACTTGGTGATGAACGTTACTTTGCTCCTCAGGAACAATTCGTAAACAATCTCTATCTAAACAATCCCAAAGATTTCCGTATGAATAGTTGGCGCTCAAACCCTGGCAATGGCAAGGATATCGAGTGTCGTAAATTCAGCCCCATTAGCGATGCCCAAAATTCAAAACGTACAAAAATACAATCAGTTATTCGTTTGGGGGAACTATACCTTATTGCTGCCGAAACAGCTCCTTCAGAAGAGTTACGTCTTCAATACTTAGGTCAACTACGTGTTGCTCGTGGTTACCAATGGGGGTCAATTACAGATGAAGAAAAAGCAGACTGGACACGTACTATCTTGGACGAATATATCCGTGAAACCTACGGAGAAGGACAATACTTCTTTGCTCTTAAACGTCTAAAAATAGCAAAAGTACCTGATGGATACAATCCATCGACAGCTATTTCAATGGGGCCAAGTCAATACGTGGTACCAATGCCTGACAGTGAAATGAAGTTCAGAGAAAATCAATAAGACAATGAAAAAAACATTAATTTTTGGAGTGCTGGCCTCCTCACTCTTTGCCTGCAAAGAGGCCCCTCTGACTACATATCCAGAGGGCGAAAACAGCGTCTATTTCGCTGTGAAGAATACTAATAAATCTATCGCTGGACTATATAAAGATACTACGGTATTCTCTTTTGCTGATTATTTCACCTCCGACACAATCGTCTCGTTACCAATCAATGCTTTGGGTGATTTTGCTGGCTACGACCGTACATTTGCTTACCAAGTCCTGCCCGAGGGGACAACGGCAAAGCTAAACGATGACTTTGAATTAGTTGGTCAAACTAACCTCATCAAGGCCAATAAAATCGCAGGCACCATAGAAATCAAACTCAAAAGGTCTGAAGTATTGGCATCTAAAGTTTTATATATTCGTCTACAATTACTAGAAAACCAAGATTTTAACCTTGCAATCAAACGTGAATTTACGGATTTAAATAACAATAAGTTTATTAATTTAGTGGAACATACTATCGCCTTCTTTGACTTCATAACCCGCCCAGTTACATGGGATAGGGTACAGAGTCGTTTGGGTAACTACTCCACCGACAAGTACAAATTAGTTAGCCATTTATGTGACATGACATCCGAAGATTGGAAAAATTTGAACTCCATCCGTATGATTGACCTTATGTGGGTACGTACACGTAACTACCTTCAAAGAGAGATTGACAAAGGAACCCCAGTGCAAGAGACCCGCGAAGATGGCTCAAAAGGCAATATGGAGGTTATGGGGCTAATTTGGAGGTAAGAGTAGTAAGGATACGCTAAAAGAACAAAAACAATGAGAAAAAATTTAATAAAAATAGTTAGTATTATAGTACTGGCCTTGTCGCTGAACTCATGCTACAAAGATTTAGGGAATTATGATTATAACTGGATTGACCGAGTCGTCGTTTATGGCATGGGGGACAAATATTCGGTGATGCGCGGTGATAGTCTGAAAATTGCGATGGAAGTTTACGCCTCCAAAACCACTACAGAAGAGCTCACTGAACTAGGTGAGGGTTACTCCTATGCTTGGATAGCACTGACCAACAGTTATCTAATACCTAATCCAATCGCTGATACTATCTCCCGTGAAAAAGACTTAGGCAAAGAGATAAGCCTTAACAAAGGCGAATATGTGTTAGAATTTGTGGTACGCGATAACATCAATAACCTGGAATGGAAGTATAAGAGTGCACTCTCTGTCACTCTTAGTATTCTGGAGGGTTGGCTCTTTATGGAAAAAGATGCGCAAGGGTATGCCGACTTAGACATACTCTCTCGCAACACCGATGGTGAATATCGTATGTACAACCATATGTTATCCTCAACCACCCTCACAAAAGAGCAGCGTGGCGGTGCACGTTCGGTATGTTTCCTGAATGGTCAGCTCAACAAGGGCAAAGGTATTTGGTTCCTAACTGATAATATCACTGGATACTTGGACGTGGAGACCGGACACCTATTCGATAAAAAACAAGTTATTGGTAACTTTATGACAGAACAGACACCTGATAACTATACTATCAAAAAGATGATACAATTGCCTTTGAATAACGTATTTGTCTTTACCGACAACAATGATATGCGTTTCTCTACTCAGGCTATACTGCTGCTCTCGGACGAGCTTTGCTACTACCGTGGCGAGAAATTTGATATATCGCCAGTTGTTGGAGCTACATTCGCTTTCACAGCATCGCAATTCTTGTGCTACGACAACACTAATAAACGTTTTCTGCTGTTCCGTAGTAACTATAATTGGACAACCTTACCCAATTTACCAAAGGGGAAAGAGCTTATCAATATGAGCTCCTTGGGTGCATCAATGTCTGAAACGGCCTATGCGCTGCTAAAGGACGACGCAGGTATGTACGAAATTGTACTAAACCCCAATGACGGTTCAGTAGTTTCGCCCATGAAACTTATGGGTAGCGGTCCCAATCTGATGAATGCCGAATTTTACGCCTACCACCAATCTTCTTACGTACTCTACTACTCTCACCAAAGTAAATTATTTGTCAATCGCTCGGGCGTTGAGACCCCTGTATCACTGACGACATCTGAGGGTAAAAGCATAAACTTAGAAGGTGAAATTACATGCCTCTTTACACGTAATTTCGGTAACACCCACATCTATCCTCACCTAATTGAGTATCTCAATTATCTTGTTGTGGCTACTAAACTACCAGACGGAACAGGTAAAGTCTACTTTCTGACCCCAGAATACGGCAATGCCCATAAAATGACCGTGACAAGAGAAACTCCAACACCAAATCCTATTATTAGTATTGATTATCAAACTAATTTCTAATGAGTTTTCAAAAAATAAGTTTACTCCTGTCCCTACTTATGTGGGGACAGTTTGTATATGCCCATAACTTCACAATTGAACTTCGTGGTTTTCCATCCACGGCAGAGGTGGAACTGAATGAATCGGGGTATACGATGCGTTCTATTGCGCAAAACAAAGGAATGACCTTAAGTGGGGAAATTCCTTCAGATGGTTTCTACTCCTTAACACAAGATGGAACCTACTTGGGACGGCTCTTTTTACGCCAAGGTCAGAAACAGGTTGTGATACTTGGTCCTAATAAAGAGGTGACTTTTGATGGCGATGGCGCTCAAAATAACCAGGCAGAACAGCTATCTCAACAACTACTCAACACCCTTCGTAAAAACGAGTCTCAGGTAGACCCTCGTAATACCGATGGATTTATTGAAACTCTTCTAAGGCAAGCTGATACAATTGACAGTAGGATTAATAGGATGAATCTAAAAGACCAATGCTTTGCCCGTACTTTGAAATTGGATTATCGTCTACGTAATATTATTTCGATTCTCCAACGTCGAAACTTCCTGCGTACTATGTTTTCAATTGATATGACAATCGCACCTGAGCGATTAGAGTTCCTCCGTACAATGGATTTCAGTGACAAAGCCTATAACGATGTATCAGGTATACAGAACTACCTAAAAGAGCACTTTGCAGCCATGGAATACAATGGTTTTATAGATTGTGATTTAAACAACTATATATTCACACGCGCCAAAGTTATTAAGGATAGTACCCTTCGTCAAAACTATATTCTATCGGCCTTGGAGGCCGAGCTCTACGGCTACAACCAACAACTGGGAATGATGATTGAGACGGCCAAAAACGGATATATCACCACTGACAAAGGATGCTCTAAATTGGACGAACTAATGGCCAAATTCGAGAAGAAAAAAACGCAATATGCTACCTTGGACAAAGGTAAAATAGCCTTTGATTTTGCAGCCGTTGACTCAGCAGGCACAATGCATCACCTCTCTGATTACCGTGGTTCGGTGGTGGTGGTAGATGTGTGGAGCACAAACTGCATGCCCTGTATTGCCGAAATTCCATATTTATATGAAATGGAAAAGCAGTTTGAAGGGCAACCTGTCACCTTTATCTCCTACTCGGTCGATATTGATGCCAGCCGCTGGAAGAAATTCGTCAAAGAACGAAATATGCACGGTCTACAACTCGTTGATACAGGTGCAGCGCAATCGGAGTTGGTCAAAAATTATCTGGTAAGAGGTACGCCTCGCTTCTTTGTAATTGACCCTCAGGGCAACATTGTCGACACATTTGCCCCTAAACCCTCGGAGCAACGTCTTGCAAAATTAATCAATCAAACATTAGAACAATAATGAACAAAAACAAATTTAACCTCATCACGCTCCTTACACTCGTGATGGCCACCACATCCATGGCTCAAAACACGGTTATCTTGGGCAAGGCACCACAGGGATGTACCACAGTGGATGTAATGTGCCAAAAAAGCATGACCGAGAGTTTAGCTCAAAGTGAGGTGAAAGATGGTACTTTTGAAATCAAAATCAACATCGATGTGCCTACTCTACTCAGTTTATCATACGAGGGTAACAATGCCTACATTCCTATTTATGTTGTACCAAACAGTAAATTAAGCGTAGACTTAACATCCGTTTCGGGTGCTCAATTCTCGGGTATAGGGGCCTCTGAAAGTGCTTTTATGGGTAAAGCTGAAAAGCAGTTAACCGAAATGCGTAAAACCTCTACTGTACCCATTACCGAATCGGTAGCCTACCGCGATATGTTGCTTGAACAGACAAAACAGATATCTAACTTTGTGGATAATGCAAAATTAGATAACAACGATTTTGCAGAGACTCTAAAACTCGATTACACGCTTAAAAATCTGCGGGCCATTATCAACTATACCAATACTTATAAACTATTGACCCAAGGAAAAACTGCCGATTTGGCGGCTGATTTTTATGCCCCACTACTTGAAGCCCCACTATCCAATCCACATCTTGAGAACCTAACCTACACACAGTGGTTTCTATCAGACTACTTCGAGTTAATGGAAACCGAAGGGCTATTGGCCACCGATATGCCAGGCTATATTGCCCTTAGGGTAGGTAAAATTGGCGTGGATAAAGTCAAAGAGCTCTATGCCCTACACGCCCTATCAAAGGAGCTGTATTTCTACAACCAATATTTTCTACAGATATCAGCCACCGTCGAGGATGTGATTACCAGTCGAAAAGGGAAAGCAAAACTGGATGAGTACGAAACAGCATTTGCTCAAAAAGCCGTTGACAATCAACAATTCAACTATGGACAACCAATGATTAAATTCAAAGGTATGGATAGAGAAGATAAGCAGCATTCGCTGGAGGATTATGCAGGTAAAATTGTGGTGGTTGATATTTGGGACACAGGTTGTGCACCTTGTATTGCACAAATTCCATATCTTCAAGCTCTTGAAAAAGAGTTACAAGACAAGCCTGTGGCCTTCATCTCATACTCCTTGGACAGCAAAAAAGAGAAATGGACCGATTTCATGGACAAAAAAGGGATGCACGGTATTCAACTGATAAATCAAGAAGGCCCCAAATGTGAATTAGTAAGATTTCTAAAAATGCGTGGTGTACCTCGCTTTGTAGTTATCAATAAAAATGGTAAAATTGTGGAAACCAATGCCCCACGCCCATCAGACCCTAAACTTAAATTATTAATAGAAAGAGAACTCGCAAAATGAAAAAATTACTGCTATTGACCCTCACGATGGTCATGGGGCTAACAACCTTGGCTCAAACAAAACACAACATCCACTTCGAAGAGGGGACCTTTCAAGAGGCACTTGACAAAGCCACAAAAGAGAACAAACCTCTTTTTATGGATTGCTACACGGCATGGTGCGGTCCATGTAAGATGATGGCTGCCAAAGTCTTTACAGACTCAACGGTTGCGGCATACTTCAACGCCAATTTCGTATCCTACAAAATGGATATGGAAAAAGGTGAAGGGGTGGCGCTTACCAAACGTTACGACATACTCTACTTCCCTACTCTACTCTATTTGGACGGTAAAGGTAACGAGATAGGACGATTAGTTGGAGGCCATAGTGCCGAGCTATTGATGGACAAAAGTGCACGCTTGCTCTTGCCAGAGAACAACTTAAACACAGTGGCTCAAAAATACAACAGTGGCGAACGTACAACTGATTTGGTAGTCAAATACCTATCCATGCTTAAAGACGGTAAAAAAGACTCAATGGTAAGGGTGGTTGTCAACAACTATTTCGAAAAACTCCCAGCTAGCGAACTTTCGAAAGAAAACAACCGTGCTATCTTTAAGGAGTACGTCAAGGATGTCTACACTTCACCTTTTAGCCTTCTTTTTACCAATGCCGATGGTTATCGTGAGGCCATGGGTGAGAAGCTATATAACGAAATTGTAGGCGAAAACCTGCTCAACGAAATATTTCAATACGTAGCTAATAGTAAAAAATACACCCCCGAAATTGAGGCAATGTTTAACAACTACTACCAAAAAAGCGAACTAAAAGGTGATGAACGCGCTAATCTGGAGCTCTATTCTAAATTTGCCCAACTACGTCGAGACAAAAAATATACCGATATATTGGATATTCTAGAGAAAGGGGTACCAACATTTACTCCACAACAACATCTAACAATGGCCATGAGTCTATCATTTATGACAGACGGCACACAAGAAGCACGAGATAGAGCCAAAAAATTCGTCTATCAACAAGCGCAACTCCAAATGCAACGCACAAAATCAGATAAATTAGCCGATAACATCTCCAATGTTTTGGGATATGTAATTGACCGCCTTGATAATCCTCAATAATACAATTTAACCACTTTAAACAGGCCATCAATTCACTTTGATGGCCTTGTTTCTTTTATGCCACCCAATACACATCAACAGGAAGAGATTCCGAAGCAAACGATAAGTGTTGGGACAAAAACCGTCGCCACATGATACTGGATAACCTAACAATTGATGTATTCTGACAAAATAAATAGTACTATCCGATAAAATATTTTAGTGTAAAAAATCAGGGCTGAATCCCATAATTTGGAATTCAGCCCTGATTTTTTGTTCAATCTAATTGCAAATCCGATGCGCAATGAACATTACTGTGTCGTCCTAAAAACAGTTACAGGTTTGTATGATACAGATACTTAAATTGAATTGTTATTCAATTACTTGCGCCTATTTTGCATCTGTTGTTGCTGGGCGGCCTGCTTTTGCATCTGCTCCAAGCGGTCAGCCCACTTAGACTTCTTTTGTGGTTTTGTGGCCGCGGCCTTCATCCTTGCGTGTAACTTATTGTCGTCAACAAAATAACGGAAGGCGTAGGTCTGTCCAATAGTGATAATATTGGATAGCAGATAATACCACGACAAACCAGAAGAAGAGTTATTAAAAATCAGAAGCATCATGATGGGCATCATATAGAGCATCATAAATTTCATACCAGGCATCTGATTGTTATTCATGGGCTGCATCGAGAAGTTTATCTTAGAGGTGATAAACAACGAAATGGCCATCAAAAGCGTAAAGAGCGACACGTGGTCACCATAGAATGGGATATTGAAAGGCAAATTCAAAATACTATCGAAGCTCGAAAGGTCATCAGCCCACAAAAATGACTGCCCACGAAGTTCAATACTGGTTGGAAAGAAGCGGAACATGGCAATCAAAATAGGAAACTGAATCAACATTGGTAGACATCCTCCCATAGGGCTCACACCAGCAGATTTGTAGAGTGCCATCATAGCCTGCTGCTTAGCCATAGCATCAGATTTATTGGGATATTTGGCATTTATTTTGTCTAAATCTGGTTTCAACAGCCGCATTTTTGCCGTACTCAAATAGGATTTATAGGTCAATGGCGAAATGATTATCTTGATAAAGATGGTCAAAAGCAAGATAATAATACCAAAATTACTTATAAAACGCCCCAAAAAGTCAAAAGTAGGTATCACCAACCAACGGTTGACCCAACCAATAATCCACCACCCCAGCGGCACTAACTTTTGCAGTTCAAGCCCCTCGTAACTATTCAAAGTTGCAAATTTATTGGGGCCAAAATAGAAGTTAAAATCATATTTACTAGTCGAAGGGTCGTAAGGCAAAGTCAACGAAGCATTGAAATCCTTAATGTTGCTATCGCTGGGTTTGAAGGTGTTAAAACCTACGGAAGCCGAACCAAAATCATTCTTGGCGATGATGATGGAGCTAAAGAACTGTTGCTTAAAGGCAACCCACTTCACCTTGGTCTTAATATCCTCTGATTCCTTCCCCTTACCCATGCTGAGCTCCTCGACACCATCCTCTCCAGGATATTTGTAAGCCACAGTAGTATAATTATTCTCGTTCTCAAAACCTTTCTCCTCTTGCGGTGAAACAATATTCCAATTAAGGAGCATATCACGCTGATTGGAGGATAGTTGTCCTTTGAAATGGGATAAATCTACCGAAAAATCCAACATATAATCATTGGGAGCGATGGTGTAGACAAACTCCATAAACGATGAATCTCCATCACCATGGAGGCGATAGACGATGGCATTGTCGGATTTGCGCACCTGCTCAAAATATAAGTCGGCTGTGTTGACTCGTTCTGGAGCAAAAAATTCGAGCCCAAAGCTTGAACTATCTTTCTGAAAAAGAGTCAAAGCATCGCCCTTGAACTCGGGTATAAGGCGTTTATAATCCTTGAGGTCAACCGAAGCTATACGACCACCCTTGTTAGAAAAAGTTAACTTAAATAGTTTGTTTTCCAATGTTGTGAACTCCTCTTTCCCTGTTTTGGCCAAATTAAGTGCCGTAGAATCGACAGCCACCACTATCAGAGAATCTTTTAGGGCAACACCACCTTTGAGGGTGTCGGTAACAACGCTACTCTTCTGGGGATTAGCCGCCTGCCAAGCCTTGGCCAAAGAGTCTTCACGAAGTTGCTCTATACGCCTTAATTCTTGTTGCTGAGCAAGTTGTTTATTATTATACCAAGTAAATCCAAAGAGTATTAGCCCAATTAGTACAAGGCCTACGATTGTATTTTTATTCATCCTCTATTTTTTAAATCCTTACTTTTACTTACGTTTACTTACATTTATCACTAAAAATCATAGCTGCCTTCACAAAATCCACAAACAAAGGATGAGGATTTATAACCGTACTCTTATACTCTGGATGAAACTGTACCCCAACAAACCAAGGATGAGACTTAATTTCAACAATTTCAACAAGCCCAGTCTCTGGATTAATACCCACGGCCGACATACCAGCCTTTTCCAAAGACTCTTTGTAGTCGTTGTTAAACTCATACCTATGACGGTGACGTTCCGAAATGGAGCTTGTACCATAAGCATGAGCCGCATGCGAGCCCTCGGTAAGCTGGCAAGGATAGGCACCAAGGCGCATTGTACCGCCCTTTTCGGTGATACCCTTTTGCTCGGCCATTAGGTCAATGACTGGATAAGGCGTAGTGCCTGTTTCGGTGCTATTAGCATCAACAAGCCCCAAAACATTACGTGCAAACTCAACCACTGCACACTGCATACCCAAACAGATACCAAAAAATGGAACCCCATTTTCACGTGCATACTGAACGGCCAAGATTTTACCCTCTAACCCACGATGACCAAAGCCAGGAGCCACAAGAATACCGCTTAGCTGTCCCAATTTATCACCAATATTCTGTTCATTCAACTTTTCGGAATTAATATATTCCAAACGGACCTTCACGCTATTGCTTGCCCCCGCATGAACAAAGGATTCTGCAATAGACTTATAGGCATCGGGAAGCTCAGTATACTTACCCACCAGACCAATATGGAGCTCACGTGTTGGATTTTTAACCTTATCCACAAAAACACGCCATTTTTCCAAATCAATAGGACGTTCATAATCAAGTCCCAATTTACGCAAAGCCACCAAATCTAACTTCTGTTCCAACATTTTCAGAGGAACCTCGTAGATAGTTGGAACATCGATTGACTCCACAACAGCATCTTTCTCAACATTACAGAATTGAGCCACCTTACGTTTAACCTCTTCGGTCAACTGTTTTTCGGTACGTAACACCAAAATATCAGGTTGAAGACCATTCTCAAGCAATTGTTTAACAGAGTGTTGTGTTGGTTTTGTCTTGAGTTCACCCGAAGCCTTCATATAAGGTATCAGTGTAAGATGAACAATCAAAGTATTACCGAAGCCCAATTCGTAGCGCAATTGACGCACAGCCTCGATGTATGGCAGGGATTCAATATCACCAACAGTACCACCAATTTCAGTAATAACAACGTCGTACTTTTTCTTCTGCCCCAAAAGCTGCACGCAACGTTTTATCTCGTCTGTAATATGAGGTATAATCTGAACTGTACGACCCAAGAACTCACCACGTCGCTCTTTATTTATCACATTTTGGTATATACGTCCCGTAGTCACATTATTAGCCTGCGAGGTGGGTCGGCCAATAAAACGCTCGTAATGGCCCAAATCGAGGTCCGTTTCAGCACCATCTTCGGTTACATAGCACTCGCCATGCTCATAAGGATTCAGCGTTCCAGGGTCGATATTGATATATGGGTCCAATTTCTGTATGGTAACCGAATATCCTCTGGCTTGCAATAGTTTAGCCAATGAGGCTGAAATAATTCCCTTTCCGAGCGATGATGCCACACCTCCCGTTACGAATATATACTTTGTCATCTTTTTGATATTAACTCCTTGATATTTAGAATAGGTAGGATTTTTTAGAACCCTACCTATTATCTGACTCGACACAAAAGATTACTCCTTGTCGATTAATTTTACTTTAGCAATAATCTCCTCTATCTCGGCCTTGGCCTTGTCGATTTTGGTTTGAACACCAGCCACAAGCTTTTCGGCATTCTTGCCACGGCCAAAGAAGCCAATATTATTTTCCAAAGTTTGTATTTCACCCTCTAAAGCACGTACTTTATTGTAGAGTTTCTCGCGCTCACCGCCAGTATTACCACTACTACGCAAAGCCGCTGCACGCCCCTTGAACTGTTCGACACGACGCGAAGATTCGCTTCCTCGGAGTGTATCAAACAACTCATCTACCACTGTCTTATACTCTTTGGTAATGGCATCCTTATATTTGATGGGCACAAAGCCAATGGCACTCCACCGTTTTTGTATCTCCTTAAGGCTGTCAAAGGTAATGGTACTATGGTCAATGTTTTTAAGTTCCTCTAAAATAGCGCGTTTAGCCGTTAAATTTTCATTATAAAGGGCATCAGCCGTCTCGAAATGTTTACTTTTGGCCTCGAAAAATTTATCACAAGCCGCACGAAACCGTTTCCACAAGGCTTCGCTATGTTTGCGCGAGGTTACACCCACCAACTTCCACTGCTTTTGTAGTTCAACCAAGGCATCGGTAGTGGCCTTCCAATCCTCACTTTCGCAAAGAGCTTCTGCCTGAACACATAGGTCTGTCTTGGCCTGTTGATTATCGGCAAACTCATCTTTAACACTCTCAAAATAGGCACGCTTGGCCCCATAAAATTTATCACAAGCAAAACGGAATCGTTCCCAAATACGGTTATTGTCCTTTTTGGGAGCAAAACCGATGGTCTTCCACACTTTCTGAATCTCAATAACCTCGTCCGAGCAGTCGCTCCACTCCTTACGTGAGCTCAAGGGCGAGGTGGCCATCTGCTCAACCTTAATACAGAGTTCCTCTTTGAGAGCTAAATTTGCTGTCTGTTCATCTTTAAGGGCATCAAAATGGTCTTGGTGACGTTTATTAACCCTCGCTGAAGCCTCTTTGAAACGTTCCCAAAGCTGCTCCTTGAACTCAAGGGCCACTGGCCCTGTCTCACGCCAGCTATCGTGCAGCCCCTGCAACTTACGGAAAGCTGACACAGGGTCACCCTCTAAACATAACAACTCTGCCTGTTCACAAAAGCCCAACTTAGACTCGTAGTTGCGCTTGAGGTCCATATCACGCAACTCCTTATTGATTTTAATAAAATTATAGAAATTTTCAACATGGTGGTTGTAGGTATCCCACAAATCACGCATCTTGTCAGCAGGTACTACACCCGTCTCTTTCCAACGATTTTGTAACTCGCGAAAGTGCGCAAAAGTATGATTAAGAGTTTCACTACTATTGGTCAGCTCTTTAAGCTCATCAATGATAACTAATTTCTGTTTATAATTTTGTTCCTTTTCGTGCTCCATGGTTGATAAATAACTATCACGCTTTTGACGATAGAGTTGTAAAAGCTCCTTCAGACGCAACTCGGTCAAATCCTCGGCAACTTTAAACTCTTCGGTGGCAAGTTCAGCGGCAGCATGAGCTGCTTTTTGTGCTTCAACCTCTGCATTATATATTTTATAGAATGATATTTTTAGGTGTTCCACTGCTGTACGCAACTGTGCTATGGGCCTCTGCTGAATCATTTCGGCAAACATATCCACAAGCTCCTGCTTGCTCTTGCCAGCAAACTCATCCACAGCCTTTTCAACCATTTTCTCAACAGATGCTACCTCATCAACCTTCTCCGACGGGATAGGTTCAGCAGTGGGTGCGGGAGCCACAGCAGCCACCTCTGGGGCTATTTGCGGTTCATCATGAGACTCAGTGGGCTCTGACAATTCTTTTACAGTAGTTTCGGGGCCTTTAACCTCGAATTGCTCCTCAGTGAGGGCAGCAGTGTTTTCCATGGTTACCATAGGATTCAGATAGATTAGAATAGGTATTATCAGGCAAAGATAGTAAAAAAATTATGAATCACGAATTTTTGCCACGATTTTGAAACAATCTACCGTAAATATAACCTTTGGGAGCAGGTACTACATTTGAGTTAGAGAAACGCAAAGATAAAGCAGGCGATATTATCATGCAAGATATGCCTATTCGGTTGGTGGTAACCTTTGGCGGTGGCCGTGTGATGTTTTATAGCGGTTACCGTATCGATTTCACCAAGTGGAATAGCACAACTAAAAAAGTAAAACAAGGATGCTCAAACGGCAAGGGTGTGCCCTACAATATCATTAATAAGCGACTTAGTGATATGCTGAACGTTGTTACTACCTATGATTT
>JAVVSB010000013.1:0-43143 GCA_036654415.1 Mucinivorans sp.
AGAGCAGCTGATTTGTAATCAGCTGGTCGGGGGTTCGAATCCCTCCATCGGCTCTGAAAAAAACAGGATAATAGATTGAATGTTTGAGGTTATGATGATATAACTGGTAGGTATTCAATAGACAAATAGGGGAGATACCAAAGTGGCCAACTGGGGCAGACTGTAAATCTGCTGTCGTACGACTTCGTAGGTTCGAATCCTGCTCTCCCCACATTTTATTTAAGAGTTAAGAATTAAGAATTAAGAATTATATTGTAAATCATAATTCGTTGGTTTTTAACTCTTAATTTTTAGTTCAGAAAAAGCGGAAGTAGCTCAGTTGGTAGAGCATTAGCCTTCCAAGCTAATGGTCGCGGGTTCGAGTCTCGTCTTCCGCTCAAAAAGGCGAGTAATAAATAAAGAGAAAAAGAAACAATTTATAAAATCTAAAACAATGGCAAAAGAAAAATTTGACCGTAGTAAACCACACGTAAACATTGGTACTATCGGACACGTTGACCACGGTAAAACTACTCTTACCGCTGCAATCACTACCGTTCTTGCAAAGAAGGGTCTTTCTGAACTTCGTTCATTTGACTCCATCGACAACGCTCCTGAGGAGAAAGAACGTGGTATAACCATCAACACATCACATGTTGAGTACCAAACAGCTAATCGTCACTATGCACACGTTGACTGTCCAGGCCACGCTGACTATGTGAAGAACATGGTTACTGGTGCCGCTCAGATGGATGGTGCTATCATTGTAGTTGCTGCTACAGACGGTCCTATGCCACAGACTCGCGAGCACATCCTTTTGGCTCGTCAGGTAAACGTTCCTCGTATCGTAGTATTCCTTAACAAAGTGGATATGGTTGATGACGAAGAGATGTTGGAATTGGTTGAGATGGAAGTTCGTGAACTTCTAACAAAGAACGGTTTCGATGGTGATAATGCTCCTGTTATTCGCGGTTCAGCCCTTGGTGCTTTGAACGGGGAAGCCAAATGGGAAGACAAAATCATGGAACTTATGGATGCAGTAGATACTTACATTCCGATTCCTCCACGTGAAACAGATAAGCCTTTCTTGATGCCTGTTGAAGATATCTTCTCTATTACTGGTCGTGGTACCGTTCTTACAGGTCGTATTGAAACTGGTATTATCAAGGTTCAGGACCCTGTTGAAATCATTGGTCTTGGTGAAAAAGCCATTACCTCTACTTGTACAGGTGTTGAGATGTTCCGTAAATTGCTTGATTCAGGCGAAGCTGGTGATAACGTAGGTCTTTTGATGCGTGGTATCGACAAAGGTGATGTTAAACGTGGTATGGTTGTTGCCAAACCAGGTTCTATCCATCCTCACCAGACATTCAAAGCCGAGGTTTATATCTTGGGTAAGAACGAAGGTGGTCGTCACACTCCATTCCATAATAAATATCGTCCTCAGTTCTACATCCGTACATTGGACGTAACTGGTGAAGTAACTCTTCCAGATGGTGTAGAGATGGTAATGCCAGGTGATAACGTAACCATTAGTGTGGAACTTATCTACCCAGTTGCAATCAACATCGGTCTTCGTTTCGCTATCCGCGAAGGTGGTCGTACCGTTGGTGCAGGTCAGATAACAGAGATTGTCAAATAATTCGGATATATTTCTTAGTATTTTCAAGTTAAGGACTTAAGAAGGCTTAGCCAAGACAAGGTTTCTTAGTCCTTAACTTAATTAGGGGTGTAGTACAAGGGCTAGTATAGTGGTCTCCAAAACCATTGATGGGGGTTCGAATCCCTCCACCCCTGCATTTTAAGAGCAAATAGATATGAAATCAAATTACGTAAAAGAGTCATTCAACGAGTTGGTTCACAAAGTGACCTGGCCAGGTTGGAGTTCACTTCAAAGCAGTGCGATATTGGTTATGATAGCATCGATTATCATGGCCCTTATTGTGTTGGTTATGGACTTTAGCTTCAAAGAGATAATGTCTTCAATTTACAGCCTACTTTATTAATACTATGAGTGGTCAGCAAGAGATGCAGTGGTACGTGCTGCGTGCCATAGGTGGTAAAGAGAAAAAGGTCAAGGAATATCTTGAGGCCGAGGTTCGTACTCTCAAGTTACAAGATTTTATATCGCAGATACTCATCCCCACCGAGAAGGTGTATGCGGTACGTGCAGGTAAGAAAGTGCTCAAGGAGCGTGTGTCGTTCCCAGGTTATATATTAGTACAATGCCACTTTGTTGGCGAAATTCCGCATATTTTGCGCAACATTCCCAATGTTATGGGGTTCCTTTGCGACGAGAAAGGTTCGATGATGGATGCCACGCCACTGCGTGATGTCGAAGTCGCACGCCTTTTGGGTCAGGTCGATGCAATGGCCGAATCAGAGGAGCAACTGCTTGAAGTTGGATATGTTGTTGGCGATGCAGTCCGAGTTATAGATGGTCCCTTTGCTTCCTTCGTTGGGGTGGTCGAGACTGTGGATGAGCAGCGCAAGAAACTTACTGTTTCTGTCAAGATATTCGGACGTAAGACTCCTATGGAGTTGAGCTATACGCAAGTAGAAAAAGAGTAAGTCCATCCTCAAAAATAGGATTTACAAAACAGGCAGGGCGAAAAACCTGCAAAAAGTAATTAATCTAATTTTGGATTGAAGGCGTAGGTTTTTAGTTTATCAGTTTATTTTTACGTTACGGTAGATGGAGATTGGTTTATTGAATGTCGAAAAATTCAGTTCTTAATTTAAAAAAGGAAATCTATGGCAAAAGAGGTAGCTGCGTTAATTAAGCTGCAAATCAAGGGAGGTGCCGCTAATCCTTCACCCCCAGTAGGTCCAGCATTGGGCTCAAAGGGTGTGAATATTATGGACTTCTGCAAGCAGTTCAACGCTCGTACACAAGACAAGGCAGGTAAAACTCTGCCAGTCATTATTACCGTTTATGGTGATAAGTCCTTCGATTTTATTGTAAAGCAACCACCGGTTGCCATACAGCTCAAAGAGGCATGTGGCATCAAGAGTGGTTCGGCAGAACCAAATCGTGCCCGTGTGGGTGAGATTAAGTGGGACGCTATTCGCCAGATTGCTCAAGGCAAGATGGAGGATATGAATTGTTTTACAGTTGAGTCAGCAATGACAATGGTCGCAGGGACAGCACGCAGTATGGGTATCAAAGTTGTAGGTGAAGGTCCAAAAAAGTAAAAAACAGATGAAACTGACAAAAAATAGAAAAGCTGCATTGGCTAAAATTGAGCCTAATAAAGCATACAAGTTGGCAGAAGCATCCGCACTTTTGAAGGAGATAACCACCACAAAGTTCGATGCCTCAGTAGACATTGATGTACGTCTTGGGGTCGACCCACGCAAAGCGAATCAGATGGTTCGTGGTGTGGTAACGCTTCCTCACGGTACGGGCAAAAAGGTTCGTGTATTGGTTCTTTGTACCCCCGATAAGGTGGCCGAAGCAACTGCTGCAGGTGCTGAGTTCGTTGGTTTGGAAGAGTATATCGACAAAATCAAGGGCGGTTGGACCGATGTTGATGTAATTATTTGTACCCCTTCAGTGATGGCTAAGGTTGGTGCTTTGGGACGTATTTTAGGCCCTCGTGGTCTGATGCCAAACCCTAAGACTGGCACCGTTACTATGGAGGTTGGGAAAGCAGTGGAAGAGGTAAAAGCCGGTAAAATTGACTTTAAGGTCGACAAGTTCGGTATTATACACACCTCTGTTGGTAAGGTATCATTTTCTCAGGAACAGATTAGCGAAAATATCCGTGAGTTTATTCACACGCTTATGAAGTTAAAACCTGTGGCTGCAAAGGGTACTTATATGTGTTCTGTGTATGTATCATCGACGATGAGTCCTGGTCTGCAGATAGACATTAAATCAGTAGAATAATAACTAACGTAACAAACATGAAAAAGGAACAAAAAGTCCAAGTAATCGAGTCGTTAGTTGTCAATCTTGGTCAGTATGCTCATTACTATTTAACTGATATTTCAGGTATGAACGCCGAGAAGACCGCTGCACTTCGTGCAATGTGTTTTGAAAAAGGTGTTAAGTTAGTAGTGGTCAAGAACACTTTCTTTGCTCAGGCTTTAGCTCAGGCAGGTAAGCAGAACCAAGAGATTGAGGCTACGCTTGTACAATCTAGCGCAGTTATGTTTTCCAACACAGGCAATCTACCTGCAAAGCTTATCAAAGAGTTTTGTAAGAAGCAAGCCTCTGAGCGTCCACTATTGAAATCAGCTTTTGTTGATGAGTGCGCTTATGTTGGTCAGGCAGAACTAAATACTCTTACCACAATCAAATCACGCGAGGAGCTTATCGCAGACGTTATCGCTCTGCTTCAATCCCCTGCCAAGAATGTTATCTCTGCATTGCAGGCTAACGCTGGACAGAAGATTGCAGGGTTGGTTAAGTCACTCGAAGAGCGCGGAGCGTAATTTATAATACACAACAGTGTACTGTTTTTTCAAAATAAGTAATAACAATTAAAAAGTAAATAAGATGGCAGACATCAAAAAATTGGCTGAAGAGCTAGTAAATCTCACAGTTAAAGAAGTAAACGAACTCGCAGCAGTTCTTAAGGACGAATACGGTATCGAGCCTGCAGCCGCAGCAGTAGCAGTAGCAGCAGCTCCAGCTGAAGGTCCTGCAGCCGCAGCTGAGAAAACCGCTTTCGATGTAATCTTGGTTAACGCTGGTGGCGCAAAGCTTCAGGTTGTTAAGGTTGTTAAAGACATCACAGGTCTTGGTCTTAAAGAGGCTAAGGATTTGGTTGACGGAGCTCCTAAAGCAGTCAAAGAAGGTGTTTCTAAGGAAGATGCTGAATCAATCAAAGCTCAACTTGTTGAAGCAGGCGCAGAGGTTGAAGTTAAATAATTTCCCTAAGGAGAGTGAGGGTGGATGCTTTTTGCGTCCGCCCTTATTGTCTTTAAATGAAGTCTGCAAATAGTCGTTGTCTCCTTTGCAGTGCTTTTGGTCTACGGAAGGTTTTGAACACCCCTTCTGATTAAAAAAAATGTTCATTGTCTGACAGAGGTACAGGGCAGCGGAATTTACTACTCAGCTTGCTACCCATATGTACGAAACAACAGGCGATTATCCATCAAAAAAGCTGTTAAAACCAATTTGTGTACCCATTTGTAGAGGTACATTTTCTATCTCTTTTATAATAAAAAGAAAAAATGGCTTTAACCCAAAAAAAACAAAGAGTTAGCTTTGCACAGGTAAATCCGAGGATGGAATACCCCGATTTTCTGGAGGTGCAGCTAAAATCGTTTCAGGATTTTTTCCAACTTGACACCACCCAAGAGAACCGTTTGGACGAGGGGTTGTACAAAGTTTTTGCGGAGAACTTCCCAATTTCAGACACTCGCAACAACTTTGTGTTGGAGTTTCTTGATTACTTTATTGACCCGCCTCGTTACTCCATTGATGAGTGCATTGAGCGTGGTTTGACCTACAGCGTTCCGCTGAAGGCTAAATTGAAATTATACTGTACCGACCCTGAGCATGAGGATTTTGACCCTGTAATTCAGGATGTCTATTTTGGTACGGTTCCATATATGACACCTCGTGGTACGTTTGTTATAAACGGAGCCGAGCGTGTTATTGTTTCGCAGTTGCATCGTTCTCCTGGTGTATTCTTCGGACAGTCCATTCACTCCAATGGTACAAAACTCTATTCAGCGCGTATTATCCCATTCAAGGGTAGTTGGATTGAGTTTGCCACCGATATTCAGGGGGTGATGTATGCTTATATTGACCGTAAGAAGAAGTTACCCGTAACCACGCTTTTGCGTGCTATTGGTTTTGAATCTGACCGTCAAATCCTAGAAATTTTTGACCTTGCTGACCAGATAACAGTAACGGCTGAAAATTTGGAGGCTGTCAAGGGCCGTAAGTTGGCCGCTCGTGTTCTTCGTACTTGGGTCGAGGACTTTGTTGATGAGGACACTGGTGAGGTGGTCTCTATCGACCGCTACGATGTGATTGTGGAGCGCGAGAGTATCCTGGATGATGCCCAGATTGAGGCCATCTTGGAGAGCGGTGAAAAGAGTATACTTCTTCATAAGGAGAATGCTGCAGCCAACGACTACTCCATTGTCTACAACACTCTCCAAAAAGACAACTGCAACTCCGAGAAAGAGGCTGTGGTTTACATCTACAGGCAGTTGCGTAACTCCGAGCCACCCGATGAGGCTACGGCTCGTGATGTTATTGATAAGTTGTTCTTTTCGGACAAACGTTATGATTTGGGTAATGTAGGTCGTTACCGTATCAACCGCAAGTTGGGACTTGATATTCCTATGGAGACTCGTGTGCTGACTCGCGAAGACATGATAAGCATCATTAAATATTTGATTATGCTCATCAATGCCAAGACCGACGTTGACGACATCGACCACTTAAGTAATCGTCGTGTGCGCACCGTAGGTGAACAGTTGGCGGCTCAGTTCTCGGTTGGTTTTGCCCGTATGGCTCGTACTATCCGTGAACGTATGAATGTGCGTGACAACGAGGTCTTCACTCCTATTGACCTCATTAATGCCAAGACACTATCGAGCGTTATCAACAGTTTCTTTGGTACCAATCAGCTTAGCCAGTTTATGGACCAAACCAACCCACTGGCCGAACTGACCCATAAGCGTCGTCTGTCAGCCTTAGGCCCTGGGGGACTCTCGCGTGAACGTGCTGGTTTTGAGGTCCGAGACGTACACTACACCCACTACGGTCGTCTGTGTCCTATCGAAACTCCTGAAGGGCCAAATATTGGTCTTATATCCTCACTTTGTGTATATGCCAAGATTTCGGACATGGGTTTCATCGAGACTCCATATGCCTTGGTCGAGAATGGTAAAGTGACCAACACTGTTGAGTACAAGAGTGCCGAGCAGGAAGAGGGGTTGGTTATCGCCCAGGCCAATGTTGGCGTGAATAGTGATGGCAACTTTACTACTGAACATATCAAATCTCGTCACGATGGCGATTTTCCCGAGGCTACACCTGAAGAGGTCAATGCCATGGATGTTGCACCAAATCAGATTGCCTCTATTGCCGCTTCACTTATTCCGTTCTTGGAACATGATGATGCTAACCGTGCTCTGATGGGCTCTAACATGATGCGCCAGGCGGTGCCTCTGCTTAAGGCTGAGGCTCCTATTGTGGGCACTGGGCTCGAGGGGGCTGTTGTGGCCGACTCTCGTACTCAAGTTGTGGCCGAGCGTAATGGTGAAATCGTTTTCTCGGACTCTACTCGTATTGAGATACTTTATGAGCGTACCGATTTTGAAAAGTTTGTGAGCTTTGACCCCGAGGTCACAGTTTATAAACTACCTAAATATCGCAAGACTAACCAGTCTACTTCACTTACCTTGAAGCCTATTGTGCGTCGCGGTCAGAAGGTGGTTCCAGGTCAGATATTGACTCAGGGTTATTCCACCGAGAATGGTGAGTTGGCCCTTGGTCGTAACCTTAAGGTGGCTTATATGCCATGGCAGGGTTACAACTTCGAGGATGCCATTGTTATTTCGGAACGTCTGGTACGTGACGATGTGTTCACTTCGGTGCACATTGATGAGTATATTATGGAGGTTCGCGATACTAAGCGTGGTATTGAGGAGTTGACATCCGATATCCCTAATGTGAGCGAGGATGCAACGCGTGATTTGGACGAGAATGGTGTTATCCGTATCGGAGCCAATGTTAAGCCAGGTGATATTCTTATTGGTAAGATTACCCCTAAGGGTGAATCTGACCCATCGCCCGAGGAGAAACTTCTTCGTGCCATCTTTGGTGACAAAGCTGGTGACGTTAAGGATGCTTCGCTCAAGGCTCAGCCATCACTCTTTGGGGTGGTTGTTGACCGTAAGATTTTCACTCGTGCTCAAAATAAAGAGGGTGGTAAAAAGGGCAAGCATTCCGAAAAAGTACTTACCGACAAGGCTGAGGCACTTTTTAACGAAAAGGTTGCTGCTCTGCACACCATTTTGGTTGATAAACTTTGGTCGACTCTCAACGGTAAATCTTCTTTGGGCGTGATTGACTACTTTGGTGTAGAGATTATCGAAAAGGGAGTCAAGTTTACTCGCAAACAGATTGAGGAACTTGATTATCTGACCATTAATCCACTTAAATGGACCTCTGACAAGGATAAGTGTGATATTGTCAAGGCTCTTATCAATAATTATGTAGCCAAGTACAAAGAGCTTGATGCCGCTCTTAAACGCGACAAATATAACATCACCAATGGTGATGAGCTCCCCTCTGGCATCATTCAGTTGGCTAAGGTCTATATTGCCAAGAAGCGTAAGCTTAAGGTTGGGGATAAGATGGCTGGTCGTCACGGTAATAAGGGTATCGTAGCGCGCGTGGTGCGTGACGAGGATATGCCTTTCCTTGATGATGGTTCGATTGTGGATATTGTTCTTAATCCACTGGGTGTGCCTTCTCGTATGAACCTTGGACAGATTTATGAAACCGTTCTTGGATGGGCTGGTCGTGAGTTGGGGTTGACCTTCTCCACCCCTATTTTCGATGGTGCTTCGCTTGACCAAATCAACGAATACACAGCCAAGGCAGGTATCCCGAGCTCGGGCCGTACCTATCTTTATGATGGAGGTACAGGTGAGCAGTTCGACCAGCCAGCAACTGTTGGTGTGGTTTATATGCTTAAACTGGGCCACATGGTTGACGACAAGATGCACGCTCGTTCTATCGGTCCATACTCTCTTATTACCCAGCAGCCGCTTGGTGGTAAGGCACAGTTTGGTGGTCAGCGTTTTGGTGAGATGGAGGTTTGGGCACTCGAGGCATTCGGTGCGGCCAATATTTTGCAGGAGATACTTACCATCAAGTCCGATGACGTAAATGGTCGTGCTAAGGCATACGAAGCCATTGTTAAGGGTGATAATCTGCCACAACCAGGTATCCCCGAGTCGCTAAATGTATTGCTTAATGAGCTTGCAGGTCTGGGCCTGAGCATAAAACTTGACTAATTCATAAGATGGCATATAATTCAAAAGAGACTAAAACGCAAGGCGCATTTAGTAAAATTACAATATCATTGGCCTCTCCAGAAGAGATTCTCTCGCGTAGTAGCGGTGAGGTTCTCAAACCCGAGACCATCAATTACCGTACCTACAAGCCAGAGCGTGACGGCCTGTTTTGTGAGCGTATTTTTGGTCCTGTTAAGGACTTTGAATGCCATTGCGGTAAATACAAGCGAATCCGTTATAAGGGTATCGTTTGTGACCGTTGTGGTGTGGAGGTGACCGAAAAGAAGGTACGTCGTGAGCGTATGGGGCATATCTCTTTGGTGGTTCCAGTGGCTCATATTTGGTACTTTAGAAGTCTGCCCAACAAGATAGGTTACCTGCTTGGTATACCTACCAAAAAATTGGATACAGTTATCTACTATGAACGTTATGTAGTGGTTAACAAGGGTGTAGCCGAGGGGGTAGAGCAGATGGATCTCTTGGCCGAGAAGGAGTATTACGATTTGTTGGCCACCCTGCCTAAGGGTAATCAACAGCTCGATGATTCACATCCCGACAAGTTTGTGGCCATGATGGGGGCTGAGGCTCTCTATGTTTTGATGCAGCGGTTGGATTTGGATACCCTTTCATTCGATTTGCGTCACAAGGCCAATACTGAGACTTCGCAGCAGCGCAAGGCCGAGGCATTAAAGCGACTCAATGTGGTGGAGGCTTTCCGCGATAGTCGCGAAATCAACAAACCAGAGTGGATGATTATGCGTACTTTGCCTGTCATTCCGCCCGAGCTCCGTCCATTGGTTCCTTTGGATGGTGGCCGTTTCGCCACTTCGGACCTTAATGACCTCTATCGTCGTGTTATTATTCGTAACAATCGTCTTAAACGGTTGATAGAAATCAAAGCTCCCGAGGTTATTCTTCGTAACGAAAAACGTATGTTACAGGAGTCTGTGGATTCGCTTTTCGATAATTCGCGCAAATCCAATGCCGTCAAGACGGAGTCCAATCGTCCTTTGAAATCGCTCTCTGACTCGCTCAAAGGTAAACAAGGGCGTTTCCGTCAGAATCTTTTGGGTAAGCGCGTTGACTATTCTGCCCGTTCTGTAATTGTTGTTGGTCCAGAGCTTAAGATGCACGAATGTGGTATCCCTAAGGATATGGCAGCCGAACTCTATAAACCGTTTATTGTTCGCAAACTTATCGAACGTGGTATCGTCAAGACCGTTAAATCGGCCAAGAAGATTATCGACCGTAAGGATGCTGTGGTATGGGATATTCTTGAAAATGTAATCAAGGGGCATCCTGTTTTGCTCAACCGTGCTCCAACGCTGCACCGTCTTGGTATTCAAGCTTTTCAGCCCAAGCTTATCGAGGGTAAGGCTTTGCAGTTGCACCCTTTGGCTTGTACGGCTTTCAATGCCGACTTCGATGGTGACCAGATGGCCGTCCACTTGCCACTTGGCAATGCTGCCATTTTGGAGGCTCAGATTCTTATGCTTGGGTCTCACAATATTTTGAACCCAGCCAATGGTGCTCCTATCACCGTTCCTTCTCAGGACATGGTTCTTGGGTTATATTACATAACCAAAGAGAAAAAAGGTGCCAAGGGCGAGGGGCTGATTTTCTACTCTCCCGAGGAGGCAACCATTGTCTACAACGAGAAACGTGCCGACATCCATGCCAAGGTTAAGGTGCGTATTGATGGTAAAATTATCGACACCACCATTGGTCGTATTATTTTTAATAAATATGTACCTAAGGAGGTAGGCTATATCAACGAGCTACTTACCAAACGTTCTCTTCGTGATATTATTGGTACAGTCATGAAGAAGGCAGGTGCAGCTCGCACGGCTGAATTCTTGGACGATATCAAGAGCTTGGGTTATAAGATGGCCTTCCGTGGGGGGCTTAGCTTTAACCTCGATGCGGTGATTATCCCTAAGGAGAAAGAGGCTTTAGTGGCCGATGGGTATGCCCAAGTGGCCGAGGTGATGGAGAACTATAATATGGGTTTCATAACCAATAACGAACGTTACAACCAGATTATTGATATCTGGACGCATACTAACTCGAAGTTGACCAAGACCGTTATCGACCAGTTGGTTCGTGATATGGATGGTTTTAACCCTGTTTATATGATGTTGGACTCTGGGGCGCGTGGTTCGCATGAGCAGATTCGTCAGCTTAGCGGTATGCGTGGTCTGATGGCCAAACCTCAGAAGGCTTCGGCCGAGGCGGCTCAGATTATCGAGAACCCTATTTTGTCTAACTTTAAAGAGGGTCTCTCGGTGCTAGAGTATTTTATCTCTACTCACGGTGCTCGTAAGGGTTTGGCCGATACGGCACTTAAGACTGCCGACGCTGGTTATTTGACACGTCGTTTGGTGGATGTGGCTCAGGACGTAATTATCCAAGAGGACGATTGCGGAACACTTCGTGGTTTGACGGCAATGACTATCAAACGTAATGAGGAGGTTATCCAGTCACTCTATGATAGGATTTTGGGTCGTACAGCTGTGGCCGACGTGATTCATCCTCAAACTCGAGAGGTTCTGGCTGTGGCTGGTGCCGAGATTACTGAGGAGATAGCACAAAAGATAGCCGAATCCCCAGTTGAAAGTGTTGAAATACGCTCCGTGCTTACTTGCGAGTCCAAGAAGGGTGTTTGTGCACGTTGCTATGGACGTAACCTCTCTACGGGCCGTATGGTCCAACGTGGTGAAGTTGTCGGGGTAATTGCAGCTCAGTCAATTGGTGAACCAGGTACACAGCTTACATTGCGTACATTCCACGTCGGTGGTGTGGCTGGTGGAGCTATGACTGACTCTAAGGTTAAGGCGCGCTACGATGGTGTGCTTGAAATCGAGGAGTTGCGTGCTGTTGAACGTATTGATGAGGGTAGGGAGCCAGTTCAAATGGTTATCTCTCGTCTGGCTGAGGCTCATATTAAGGATCCAGGAACAGGCCTGACCCTCTATTCGGCTAATATGCCTTATGGTTCGACTCTCTATTTCAAGAATGGTTCAACCGTTAAAAAAGGTGACCTAATTTGCGAATGGGATCCATACAATGCTGTTATTGTTAGTGAGTTTGGTGGTACGGTTAATTTCGAGAGTGTTATTGATGGGGTTACTTTCCGTGAGGAGAGTGATGAGGCCACTGGTTATCGCGAGAAGGTGATTATCGAATCGCGCGACAAGACCAAAAACCCATTGGTTAAGATTGTCGACGGCCAAGGCCTCGAGCTTAAAGTTTATAACTTACCTGTTGGAGCTCATATCTCTGTTTCCGAGGGTGAGAGCGTAAGCGCTGGTGAGATATTGGTCAAGATTCCACGCTCGGTTGGTAAGGCTGGTGATATTACGGGGGGCTTACCCCGCGTTACTGAGCTTTTCGAGGCTCGTAATCCATCCAATCCAGCTGTTGTGGCTGAGATTGACGGTGAGGTTAATTTTGGTAAAATCAAACGTGGTAATCGTGAGGTCTCAGTTACTTCGCGTACTGGTGAGGTTAAACGTTACTTGGTTCCTCTGTCCAAACAGATTTTGGTTCAAGAGAATGACTATATCCGTGCTGGTATGGCTCTCTCCGAGGGGGCCATCACTCCAAGCGACATTCTCTCCATCATGGGTCCTACTCGTGTCCAGGAGTATATCGTCAACGAGATTCAGGAGGTCTACCGTATGCAGGGTGTTAAGATTAACGACAAACACTTCGAGATTATCGTTCGTCAGATGATGAACAAGGTGATGATTAATGACCCTGGTGACACTCGTCTGCTCGAAGAGCAAGTGGTTGACAAGTGGGAATTTATGCAGGTCAATGACGAAATTTACGACAAGAAGGTGGTTATGGATGCTGGTGAGTCTACGGTCTTGAAGGCAGGTCAGATTATTACCATGCGTGAACTTCGTGACGAGAATTCACAGCTTCGCCGTAAGGGGCTTACCATTGTTGATGTTCGTGATGCTATTCCTGCCACCTCTAATCAGGTTCTTCAGGGTATCACTCGTGCCGCTCTGCAAACCTCTTCCTTTATGTCGGCAGCTTCCTTCCAGGAGACGACCAAGGTCCTTAACGAGGCAGCCATTAACGGTAAGGTCGACCCTCTCGAAAAACTTAAGGAGAATGTCATCTGCGGGCACCTGATTCCTGCTGGTACAGGTTCCAGACTGTTTAACGATTTAGTCGTAGAAAAGAAGCACTAAAAATAGTATCCCTTGACCTATACATAAGTATGGGCTTTTATAAAAAAAAGATTTCACAATGTGGAATCTTTTTTTTATCTTTGAGCCATTAGAAAAATAAAACAATGCAAGATGCGCACGGTAAGGCCCAGCGCAAACCACAATGGCTTAAGGTAAAACTCCATAATACTCAAGGTTTCGCAGAGGTTGCCTCGATAGTAGGGCAACACGGCCTTCACACTATCTGCTCAAGCGGGAAGTGCCCCAACATATCTGAATGTTGGAGTGCCCGTACAGCTACATTTATGATTGCGGGTGAGATATGTACTCGTAGTTGTAAGTTTTGTGCGACCCTTTCAGGTCGCCCTCTTCCTTTGGATACCAATGAACCTATTAAGGTGGCTCGCTCCATTAAGTTAATGGGGTTGCGTCATGCTGTGGTCACTTCAGTAGATAGGGATGATTTGGTTGATGGCGGGGCTAACCATTGGGTTAGTACTGTGGAGGCCATTCGTCAGCAGAGCCCCACTACCACCATCGAGCTGCTTATTCCCGACTTTGATGGTCGTGAAGATTTATTGGAGCTTATTGTTGCCGTAGGAGCCGACATCGTTGGGCACAACATCGAAACTGTGGAGCGTTTGACATCCTCCACGCGTAGTAGGGCCACCTATGCCACCTCTTTGAAGGCTTTGGAGTACCTCGCCTTGCGCGGTGTCCAGACTAAGAGCGGTCTGATGGTTGGCCTTGGCGAGACCTTTGACGAGGTTCTCACCACTTTACGTGACTTATATAACGTTGGGGTACGTCGTGCCACCATAGGTCAGTATCTACAACCCACTAAAAACCACCTTGAGGTTGTGGAATACATTACACCCCAAACTTTTGAGCTTTACCGTGTGGCGGCTTTAGAAATGGGTTATACCCATATGTTTAGTGCGCCTATGGTGCGCTCATCCTATATGGCGGAATTATAGATTGTAAATATCGGCCCGAGTAAGGCCGATATTTCTTAACTTAAGATATTGTGATAGAGGTTATTAATTTAGGTACCATAGAATACGCCAAGGCGTGGGAGTTGCAGAATCGCTATTTCGAGGCTTTGCAGCATGATTCCGTGTCACCTATGGTGTTGCTTTTATGTGAACATCCGCATGTTTATACTTTGGGTAAGAGTGGCCATATTAATAATCTGTTGGTTGATGATGTGTTTTTAAGTAAAATAGGGGCAAGTTATTTTAAAACAGATAGAGGTGGTGACATTACCTACCATGGTCCAGGTCAAGTCGTTGGTTACCCAATTTTGAATCTTACTACTTTGGGCCTTGGGCTCAAGGAGTATATTTCTCAGATGGAGCAGGCTGTTATTGATACGGTTGCCCATTGGGGTATCAAGGCTGTGTTGTTGGATGGAGCCACGGGTGTTTGGTTGTGTGATGAGCGTGGTGAGCGAAAGATTTGTGCCATAGGGGTTCGTGCTTCGCGTTTTATTACCATGCATGGTTTTGCCCTTAATGTAAACACCGACTTGGACTATTTCCGCTATATTAATCCTTGTGGCTTTGTCGACAAGGGGGTCACCTCTATGCGTGCTGAAGGGGTAAGATGTAGTGTGTCAGAGGTCTCTGAGCTTTTTGCGAAGCTCTTTTGTGAAAGGATAAAAAATAAAAAACTATATAATGAACAGAGAGCAAAAACGTTGGGTAGTTCGCCCGGCGGGTGATAGGGCTAAGATTGCGCAGATAAGTTCTGCCACCCATATATCACCCATTTTGGCCGAGTTACTTCTACAACGTGGTATTAACACAGTGGAGGCGGCGGATGATTTTTTTAACCCCAAGATTGAAAATCTCCACGACCCATTTCTAATGCAGGACATGATGAAGGCGGTACTGCGTATCGAGCAGGCCATCAGGAGTAAGCAGCGGGTGATGATTTATGGGGATTATGATGTAGATGGCATTAGTGCTGTTTCGTTGGTCTACATTTTTTTGGGGCAGTGGATGGACGACATCATGTTCTACATTCCCGACCGCTATGCCGAGGGGTATGGTATTTCGGAGAAAGGGATTGATTATGCGGCCGATAATGGAGTGAAGTTAATTATCACCCTTGATTGCGGCATCAAAGCTGTCAAGCGTGTGGAGTATGCCAAAACCCGTGGGGTTGATTTTATCATTTGCGACCACCATCTGCAGGGCGAGCGTGTGCCCGATGCTGTGGCTGTGCTTGACCCCAAGCGTGATGATTGCAACTACCCTTTTAAGGAGCTTTCGGGCTGTGGTGTGGGTTTTAAACTCATCCAGGCTTTCTCTCTTTACCGTAAGTTACCATTCTCTTTTGTAGAGCCTTTTTTGGATTTAGTTGTCATAAGCATTGCAGCTGACATAGTGCCTATTGTGGGTGAAAATCGCATTTTGGCTTATTATGGTCTTCAACGCATCAACAACAACCCTAATAAGGGCTTGGGGGCCATTATCAAGATTTGTGGTCTCGAACGGCATAATATTGGCATTGACGATATTATCTTCAAAATAGGCCCGCGTATCAATGCCGCTGGCCGTATGGAGATTGAGATTGATACCGAAGACCCCAGAGCTCAGAGCGGTGGTCGGTCGGCTGTGCGTCTGCTTACGGCTCCAACCCCAGAGCGTGCCCTCTATTATGTGAACCGTATTGATAGCTTTAACCATGACCGCAAAAATATAGATAGAAGTATCACCCTTGAGGCTCATGAACTTATGGAGGCCGATGTTAAGGTCGACAGTGGTAAGTGTATTGTCATTTATAACCCTTCGTGGATGAAGGGTGTGGTGGGGATTGTGGCCTCGCGGCTCATTGAGAGCTATTATCGTCCCACGGTGGTGCTCACCATGAGTAATGGTTTTGTGACTGGCTCAGCGCGGTCGGTTCCTGGTTTTGACCTCTATCAGGCTGTTGAGAGTTGTTCAGATTTACTGGAAAATTTTGGAGGCCATACCTATGCTGCTGGCCTCACCATGAAGCCCGATAGGGTAGAGGAGTTTCGTCGCCGTTTTGAAAAATATGTTGATGAACATATTGACCCCGAGATGCTTATTCCGCAGATTGATATTGATATGCCCATTAACTTTACCGACATAACTCCTCAGTTACGTGCCGACTTAGCTCGTTTTCAGCCCTTTGGCCCAGGCAATGCCTCACCCACTTTTCTCTCAACGGCTGTAGGTGACAATGGTACAGCGCGTAAGGTGGGGGCTCGTGGTGAACACCTCAAGATGGAGCTTATTCAGGGCGAGAAGCCCTATACCCCCATCGCGGCTATCGCCTTTGGACAGACTGACCATTACGACCATATTCGCAGTGGAGGGTTAATTGATATCTGTTTCTCGTTGGTTGAGAATCAGTATCAAGGTAGTATCACTCCGCAACTTCGTGTGCGCGATATGCGCAAGTAACCACAAAGCAAAGGTTGGTGAACGAAATTTCGTTCACCAACCTTTGCTTTACTATGTTGGTCTTGTTTTGATTTGATAATCTTGTGGTATGGAAATCCAGAATACCGACCCTTGTCCAATTTCTGATTTTACGCCCACTGTGCCACCCAAATCATTGGCTATGGTTTTGCAGATAGGAAGCCCTAACCCTGTGCCTTGAACAAAATTATTTAGCTTTACGAACCTGTCAAATATTCTTTCCTGGTTCTCCTCTGCGATGCCTATCCCAGTGTCTTTGACGTAGATACATATCTGTTCATTGGACAATTTACGGCAACCCAGGTGTATCGACCCTACGGTAGTGAATTTAGCTGCATTATTCAGGAAGTTAGATACTACTTGCGATATCCTATTGCTGTCTGACTTTAACTTTATATCCTGCCCTATCTTGTCGAGCACCATCTCTACATTGTTGTCCACCTTGAGTGCCGTACTCTTTGCCAGAGAGTTTAGCAGCACTGGCACATCAATATTCTCCATAATGTAACTCATTGTGTCCGACTCTATTTTTGACAAATCCATTATGTCGTTTATAATGGCCAACAATATGCTGTTGTTGTGTTCTATAATTTGTGCATACTCTTCTTGCTCTTCTGGGTCGCGGGTGGTGGTGATGAGCTCCGAAAAACCGACAATTGCATTTAGTGGAGTGCGTATCTCGTGGCTCATATTAGCCAGAAATGCCGATTTTAGTTTATCGGCCTCTTCAGCTTTTTTGCGTAGCCGAATCAACTCATTTATTTTGTTTACCTCCTTGGTTATATTTTTCTGTGAGCCGATAATGGTTTTTACACTTCCATCCTCATTGTATTCATCCAGCACGGCATGTACATTGGTCCATATCATTTTCCCGTTTCGGTTTGTGACCTTTACTGTAAATTCGGCGTGATGAGTTTTGTGGTTCAGTATACGAGTAAAGGCGTTACGAACTGCGGCTCGACACCCAGGCTCTATATTACTCATGAGCTCATCAAATGATGTGTTTTTATGGATGACTTCATTATTGCTTTCTGAGTTCAGAAGTTGTGTAGCCACATCATAGGACCACGATGTGAGGCCGCCAGCGCTTATGGCCACGGCAATTTCATTCTGCTTTTTCTTCATCGCCATGGCCATATCTTTGGTTGACTGAGTGATGTCGTTCACCACACACACCATATAGCCGTTGTCCATAATACTAGTTATCGCTTCCAAGTATGTATCCTGTATGTTGTAACAAAATTTTTCATTCTCGTGGCTTATTTTTATCCGGTCCAAACTTGCGTTAATCATTACACACGCCTCGCAAAAGGGGGAGTTAGGGTTGTTGATAAAAGTGCTTATGTGTTTACCGACAATGTCTTTCGTACTATAACCGTGAATCGAATTCAATTCACGGTTGTAGATATTGGTAATAACTTTTTGCGGATTAAACAGGAGTATGTTTACAGGAATAGTCTGCATGAGACTTGAAAGGTGCTTGTATCTAATTCTATGTCTGTAATTTACAGCCAGAAGGAATCCTATACATAATAGTGATAGGGCACAAAGTAAAATAACATGAACAGTCATAATAATTTTGTATAAAACAGTCACTTATTTACAAAGATAAAGAAAATTATTTCTTTATTGGAATCTTTTTCTATCATAAAGAGCAATAATTTAGTATAATATCTCTCTAAATTATAGTTTTTTGATAAATGCCGCTCTGCGTTTATGTTGTATGTGGTCAAAACCGTCCCAATGGGCCTTCATTTTGTCATTGACCTCTAGCTCGGGGTTACTCTCGGCCCATTGTGAACCTAATGCGCGAAAGCCGCGTAGCACATTGGCAAAGATAACAGCATTGACTCCTTTGTTTTGATATGCTGGGTCCACGGCTATTATAAGCAGTTCGCATGAAGGAACTTTTTTTGCCTTTAGGGCCCGGATAAGACGTACAAATCCCCATGGAAACATTTTCCCATGGGAGCGTTGCAGGGCGCGTGCAAGTGAAGGCATCGCCACACCATAGCCCACCAAAGAGTTTTCGTTATCTACCACAAAACAGAGCAGCTCTAGTCGTACCATGGAGATGTAATTCTTTAGATACTTGTCAATCTGAGCTTTAGAGAGTTCAGAAAAACCATAGAGTGGAGCATAGGCTCGATTGAGTAGTTCAAAAAGACGGTACCCCCAACCGTTGTCTATCAGCTCCTTGATATTTTTGTATTTCAGCACCTTGAGGTTGTTGCGTTGGAGCACTATTTCTGACATCTGCATAAAGCGCTGTGGCAACTCTTTAGGCATAAAAATCTTAAACTCCACCCACGAGGCATCTTTTGTAAACCCCATCTGCTCCATAAATTTTGGGTAGTATGGGTAGTTGTACATGGTGGCCATGGTTCCCAGTTGGTCGAACCCTTCGGTGAGCATCCCCTCTTGGTCCATGTCCGTAAAACCCATGGGACCAACTATGGTGTCCATTCCCTGGCTACGCCCCCAATCCGAGGCTGCCTGCATTAGTGCCTGAGCCACATCCTCTCTCTCCACAAAGTCGTACCATCCAAAGCGGCAACGTTGTTGCTGCCACTTCTCGTTGGCTCTATGGTTTATAAAAGCGCATATACGTCCCACTATTTCATCATCTTGGTAACAGAGGAATTGTGCAGCCTGGCAAAACTCAAAAGCTGGATTTTTACTTGGTGAGAGTGTCGCTAATTCGTCTACGATTAGTTCAGGAACATTATAAGGGTCCCCTTTGTATAGACGATTTTTGAATCTAGCAAACTTTAGCAGTTCTGATTGTGATTTTACTTGTACAATTTTAATCATATTTTTACTTTTTCTGATTGTTTTTTATGGCTTTTTTCTCTTTGTTGGTTTCGCGTTGCTCTTTTATTTTCTGCAAATATAGTTTGTACCTACGACGCAAGTCGGCCAAATTTTGGAAATCTTGACGGAAATAGACACCCACGCCGCTCTCCTGCAACCCTTGAGTTTCGTCAAAGCGGTCGATTGTGCGGGTATATCCTTTTAGTTTTAGGGTGTTGGCCTTGTTGAGCGACAGTGTCACGTAGGCATCGCCCGTGAAGGGAGAGCGTGTGTTGGCCGATGGCGTGTTGCCTGTGTTATAGGTACCCGCTAGCTCCAACGACAGCTTGCCTTGTACGATGTCGGTGGTGAAATCCACATTAAATTCATCGGAGTTCATCTCCGTCTTGGGCTTGTAGCCGAAGCGGATGTTATACTTGTCGCTACTGATAAGGTTTGAAATTTGGTTCGATAGGAACTCAAAGCCAGTAGCTCCAGCCAGTGACCCACTCATGGTGCCTATGCCTGCAGTTCCAGTGTCGGGCATAAAGGTCCCCGAGGCAAATAGCGATAGGAATTGCATGGTGGTCTGCTCCTCGGTGTTCATGGCGTTGCGCAGTATACTCTGCGTTTCGGGAGTGGCCGTGGGGGCATCAATACTCAAGGCTATGTTGGGGTTGAAAAGCTTACCAGTTAAGGTTATACCGCACTCTATAGGCACAGTGCCACTACCCGAGGATGCTCCCATCGAACCTATGATTGGGTCAAGTGAGGCTTTAACCTTGTATATGCCTTTAAAGTCTACATCTGGGTCGGCTGGTGAACCCGACCATGTAAGGCGACCGCCCTGTTGTAGGGTAAACCATTTGTCAAAGATGGAGACCGTGAATCGATAACTTCCTCGCTCAATCTCCACAGGCCCATTGATGGTGAATAGCTCTTGCGAGGGGTTAATGTGCATCAGCAGACGACCAGTGCCTCGTGCTTGGATAATATTACTCATGGCCGAGTTGTCGTACAAGATTTTTGCTTCGGTGTTGGGCAGTACTTTGAGGTCTATTTTTATGTCTAGCTCACTGGTGTAGGTATCTCGTTTTTTTGGGCCCAAGACAAATGTACGATGCGAGGTTTGTGCGTTTATGGTCTCTTTGGCTTTTGAGTCTGTAAAGGTGATGAAGTTGGCATCGCTGATGGTGGCTACGCTCGAAAAAGGCATCACAAAGTTGGAGTTTAGGGCTGTTTGTGCCACGATATTTATGTTGGTGTTGCGGTCGGTACCATTCACGTTGAAGAGTCCTGTTCCGAAGGCCTTACCATAGAAGAGTTCGTTGTCTTTGGCCGTGGTGTTAATGCAGAGCATATCGCTAAAGCGAACATCTACCCCGAAGGATAAATCGTTAAAATATTTGCTATCGAAGAAGGCCTCTATTTTACCTCCGTGGCCGTAAATATCAGTTACTGGTGTCTGCGGCAAGGTGAAACGGTTGTTACGCACGGTCACCCTTCCTCCAGCTACATTGTAGCGAACCTTGGTGTAGTCCACATTTACGCTATAACTTTTAATATCTACTGTGCCGTTGAGTGTTGGGGTATTCTTGCCTCCGCTTATGGTCAAATCCACGGCGGCCTCCCCTTTACTCTGCTGCAAAATACCTTTGTATAGAGGCTCCAGTAGTTGTAGATTGAATTTAGGGAAAAGAGCACGAGCGTTATAACGTCTGTTGGCAATGTCGTAGTAACCTGTGGCTGGACGTGTGCCATCGGGTAAGAGTAGAGTAAAGTCGATGCGTTGATTTTGCCTATCAATGGTACTTCTTACGGCAGAGTTACCCAGTGAATATCCTCCAAAATAGATATCTTTGAAGTCTAGTGTGGCATAAAAGCTAAGGTCATTCAATATCGACATTGCCTTTATCTGCCCATTGGCATCGCCTTTGATTGAGTAGCCTAAATCATCGACAAATACCGACAGAGGCGATAAATTAAGATTTTTAATTCCCAGGCGTAGTGTATCGCTGGCCGCTCGGCCTATTTTGCCATCAATACTTAGGTTTTGCGAATTACTATTGAGCCCAAATTTTTTGATGACAATTCCCGAGGTGTCTATCACCACACCATCCGAGGATAATCTCCATCGTTCTTTGTTGAGAGTTATAGTGCCAGGGAAAATTTGCATATCCAGCTGAGGAGTTCCCTCTTTGGTGCGATAAATGTCGGTTAGTGTGCTAATTAGTGCGCCACTTGAGTGGTCGTCAGCCTCAAAGCGCATACTTAGTGCTATACGGTTGTCCTTTATTCCAGCCAGTGCCGATAGGTTGGGTAGGTATATTTTACCTACCTGCATCTGGTCGATTGTCATAAATAGTGATAGCGAATCACCCTGATTACGTGAGTTAATATCCAAACTGTCAATAATAAAGTCGTTAGTTAGGATATAGTCTGAGTGCAGGTCGAAGTTAAATTTATTTAGGTGTGGATTAAAAAAGAAGTCAATTTTACTCCCGCGTGCTATCTCCAATCCTGGTACAAATATGGCAGCCACATTGTTGGCCTGTTTGACGTTTACCTTCAGAATATAGTATCCGTCACTAAAAGTCTGTTCGGCTTCGGCCTGTTTTATCACATCTGTTTTTGTACCCGTCACAATTTCTGTGGCATCAGGAATCGAGGGGATATAGGTGGCTGCCATTTTTGTTAAGTAGCCAAACATATTGGCGTAAGAGTTTCTTCCGCGTAGCTCTATATCAGCAAAGTCGGAGTTTAGTGTTATCAGTTTTTTAGTTTCAGTATTTTCGCTTGTAATGTATATAGCTCCAGTCTCCACCGTGTCTATGTGGTTAATGTAGTGTATACTGTCGATTGTAGCCCATCCGTTCAGGTTGTCTATATTACCTCCGCTAAGGTTTATTGTTGCTTGGGCAGCCAAGAGTGAAATAGAGTCCCTTTTATTAATATTAAGTTGTCCTAAGTTGGCGTTTTTAAGCGACATGGTGAAGTCATAGTGTGGCTCTGAGAGCGAAAAATCGAAGAGCCCATGTGCTGTGCAGTTGAAATTGCTATCTGTAGAGCTTAGTGAACCATCAAAAATGCTTTTGCCCAACTTGCCGTTCATCTCTATTTGGTTGTATCGGTATCCGTTCCATTGTAAACTGTTGATTGTAGCGGCTGTTTTGAGCTCAATGTCTCCTTGTTGGTTGAGCAAGGCATCCACCGAAGCGTCGAGGGAAAGTCCACCTAACTTTTTGCTATCCAGAGCCTTGCCCAGCGCATAATCCTGAGTGTGGACACTACCCACAAAGCCCACCCCGCCAGCGTGTCTAGGGTTTACCCTTAGCGCAGCTGTGGCAGAACCTAAAGCTGTTGTCAACAAACAATTGGCTGTAAAGTCCGAAAGCAAACCATCAAACTGCCCACTCAGATGTATTTCGTTATTGCGTTCCAATATGGCCATCAAATCATCTGACAGTGGTTTTCCTGTGATTTGGGTCACAATTCGGCCAATACTGTTGGAGGAGGTGGTGAGATTTGGCAGCGAAAAGGCAAAATTGGTTTGCGTAATATCGGGTAGCCCCGTAATAACGAAGTCTCCCGAGAAGTGGCTCCCTTCCACCTCCGCACTCTCAATTTGGCCACTCAGGCGTGGAATAATTCCCACCACGCGGGCATCTATCTCCACCACAGTGTTAATGGGGAGCTTTTTTTTCATAAAGTAGTTGATGGTTGCTATACTCACACGGCTGTTGCTGAGTTCGGCATCCAAGGTCACCTCGTTTACAAAATTGTTGTAGTCGTACCACGAGTCATACAGTAGGTTGAAGTGAGGCATACGGAGAATCGACTGTGGGGTTTCGATTCTAAAGTTTTCAAATCGCATGCCAGTGACATTCACTCCACATTTTGTTGACGAGGCGTGTTGAAGTTTAAAACCGCATTTTTCGCGTAACGATAGGTGGGTAATGGCCAGGCGCACATCGTAGTTAAATATCTCAACGTTTGTGGCTTGAAAATTTATCCTTTGTAGCTCCATGTTCTTGAAGTTCACGCCCCATGGTTGTTCTTGGCTTGTAAAATCATCCAATTTTAGGCAGGCATCCACTAGGTTGACTTGGGTACAGCTCATACGGAAATTGGGAGGATTGGGGTTAGGGACTTTTGGCTTGAAGTGGTCAAATACAGTTTGTACATTCATCATGCCCGTGCTGTCTTTGTAGAGATAGACTTTGGCATCCGAAAGGGTTACATTGCCAAGAGCTATTTTACCTGTGAAAAAATTTATCCCATTTACGGCAGCATCTACTTTTTGCACGTAAATCATAGTGTCTCCTGTGGGACTTTCGACATATACATCCTCGAAATAAGCTTTGTTGAAAAAGCCTATTTCTACCCTAGAAATGCTAAATGTTGTACCTGTTAAGTTGGATAGAATCTCGGTAGTTTTGTCAACAGCAAATTTTTGTACGAACCCTATTTGCAATAACATAGAGAGTACAATGGGCAACATAACCACCAAAATGATTAGTGAGCAGATTATGGTGAGTATGATTTTTGCAGTTTTTTTCATACATTTGTAGCTCAGTACAGAGCCATATAGCTTACAAAAGTAATTATAAAAGATGGAAATTACAATACTCGGTATCGAGTCTTCGTGTGATGATACCTCAGCTGCCATTGTGCGCTCGGGGCGTTTACTTAGCAACGTGATAGCTTCTCAGGCTGTACATGCTGAGTATGGGGGGGTTATCCCCGAATTGGCTTCGCGTGCACATGGACAAAACATAGTACCCGTAATTGATGCAGCCATTAAGCGTGCTGGCATTGGTGCCAGCGAAATTGATGCCGTAGCTTTTACCCGTGGCCCTGGACTTATGGGGTCGCTTTTGGTGGGTATCTCTTTTGCCAAAGGGTTCTCTTTGGCCACCGATATTCCGTTAATTGAGATTAACCACCTTCAGGGCCATATTCTTTCTCACTTTGTTGAGATTGAGGGAGATAACCGTACTAAGCCAAAATTTCCTTTTTTGTGTTTGTTGGTTTCTGGTGGTCATACTCAAATCGTGTTGGTGCGCGATTTTTTTGATATGGAGATTGTGGGTACCACCATCGACGATGCAGCGGGTGAAGCTTTCGACAAATGCGCAAAGGTGATGGGTTTGCCCTATCCTGGTGGTCCCGTGGTCGATAAGTTGGCCAAACAGGGTAACCCCTTGGCTTTTAAGTTTGCGCGACCTGTGGTTGGCGAATTGGACTTTAGTTTTTCGGGGCTTAAGACCTCGTTTTTGTATTTCTTAAGGGATAAAATGGCCGAAAACCCCCATTTTATCGAGGAGAATAGGGCCGATTTGGCCGCCTCTTTGCAACATACTATTGTTAATATTTTAATTAGCAAATTGGTTAAGGCAGCTAAAAAATATAATGTACAAGAGGTGGCTGTGGCTGGTGGAGTCTCGGCTAATTCGGGCCTACGTGAGGGTTTGATAGCCGAAGGGCTTAAGCGCGATTGGGTAGTGCATATCCCCCCCTTTGTGCTCACCACCGACAATGCCGCCATGATTGCCATCACGGGCTATTATAAATATCTTAAGAATGATTTTGCAAACTTAGATGTGGCTCCATTTATGCGAGGCGGAAGTTTTGAATAATGGACGAGAAGATTGCACGTTTTATAGCCTCTCATCATGTGATGACCTTGGCCACTTGTTTTGACGGGCAGCCTTGGTGCGCTAACCTTTTTTACACCTATTTGGCCAAAGAGGGTAGCCTGATATGCACATCCAACCCCTCTACGCGCCATATCCAACAGGCTATAGAGCAGCAGGGGCGTGTTGCCGTTAGCATTGTTTTGGAGAGCAAAGTGGTGGCGCGTTTGCAGGGGGTGCAAATCGAGGGGCAGATGCACCGTACCGATGAGGCTATCCATCGGAACTGTTTTTTAGGTCATTTTCCCTATGCAGCTCCGTTTTTGGAGCCTTTGTGGCGCATTGATATTTTGTCGGCCAAATACACCGACAATACATTGGGGATAGGAACAAAATTAATATATCATAAATGAAAACACTCTTACTAACTATGGCAACAACTGCCTTACTATCCACTTCTTGTGGACCACAAACTTCCAAAGAGGCCACCGACGATGCTGATTTCGCCTGGCAGGTAGATACTTTCGATGACATCAAAGTATTACAGTACAAAGTACATGATTTTGACAGCCTCACTTCGCAGCAGCGTGTGTTGGTCTATTATTTGTCGCAGGCTGCGCTCTCTGGGCGCGATATAATTTGGGACCAAAATTTCAAATACAATTTGCCTATCCGTAAAACTTTAGAGGCCATCTACACCAATTTTTCGGGTGATAAGACCACCGAGGATTGGAAAAATTTTGAGACCTATCTTAAAAAAACATGGTTCTCCAACGGTATTCATCATCACTATTCGGGTGATAAATTTAAGCCCGCCTTTTCGTTGGCTTATTTCCAGGAGTTGATTAACTCTACCCCACAGGAGAAGTTACCATCTGAGCAAATTTTGGCTGTCATCACCCCTGTGATGTTCGACTCAACGCTCTTCCCTAAACGTGTTAATCAGGCCGTAGGAGCCGATATAGTCACCACCTCGGCTGTTAATTTTTATGAGGGTGTAACCCAAAAGGAGGTTGAGGATTTCTATGCTGCCCTCTACGACTCCACTGACCTTCAACCCGTCTCCTATGGTCTTAATTCCAAGGTTGTCAAAAAGGATGGCCAGGTGTGCGAAGATGTCTATAAAGTAGGCGGACTCTATAGCCCAGCCATCGAGCGTGTTGTCTCGTGGCTTGAAAAGGCCGCTATTGTGGCCGAAAATGACCATCAGCGTCGTACTATCGAGGCTCTAATTTCGTATTACAGGAGTGGCGATTTGCGTCAGTTCGATGTTTATAATGTTTTGTGGGTTGAGGATACGGCCTCGCAGGTGGATTTTGTTAATGGGTTTATCGAAAATTATCAAGACCCTATGGGGTTAAAGGCTACTTGGGAGTCAGTGGTCAATTTTAAGGATTTTGAGGCCACTAAGCGTACTGAACTTATCTCGGCCAACGCTCAGTGGTTCGAGGACAACTCGCCTGTGGAACCAAAATACAAAAAACCAGTGGTCAAAGGAGTTTCGGCAAAGGTTATTACTGCTGCCATTATTGGTGGCGAGAGCTATCCATCCACAGCCATCGGTATCAACCTGCCTAATGCCGATTGGATTCGTCGCGACCATGGCAGCAAGTCGGTCACCATTGCCAATTTCACCCAGGCTTATAGTAAGTCGGCCGCTGGAAGTGGATTCTCCGAGGAGTTTTATCTGAAAGAAGCTTTGGCTAATATCGATAAATATAGTGCCATAGCCAGCGATGTGGGTGTCGATTTGCACGAATGTTTAGGCCACGGTAGTGGTCGGTTGGCTCCAGGAACCAAGGGCGATGAGCTCAAAAATTATGGTTCGCCACTCGAAGAGGCTCGTGCCGAGCTCTTTGCACTCTACTATATCGCCGACCCCAAATTGGTTGAACTTGGGGTTAGCCCTTCGCTTGATATGGCCAAGGCCGAGTACGATACTTTTATGTTCAATGGCATGATGGGACAACTGACACGAATCAAACCTGGTGCCACGGTCGAACAGGCTCACATGCGTTGCCGTAAACTCATTGCCGAGTGGGCTTACGAGTTGGGGCAACAGGAAAATGTCATGGAACGGGTCAAAAAAGATGATAAAACTTATCTTAAAATCAATGATTACGACAAGCTACGTAAGATAATAGGAGAACAGTTGCGCGAGATTCAACGTATCAAGAGCGAGGGCGATTTTGTTGCAGGGAAGGCTCTTATCGAAAAATATGCCGTCCAGGTTGACCCTGTGCTCCATAAGGAGATACTAGAAAGATATGCAGGACTTAAAATAGCTCCATACTCAGGTTTCGTAAATCCACGTTACGTGGCCGTCGTGGACGACAAGGGGGCGGTTGTGGATTGTAAAATCGAATACCCAGCTAACTTTGTGGAGCAACAGTTAGAGTATTCCAAAAACTTTTCAACGCTTTAATGACCATTACCATTGCTATCACTGGGGCTAGTGGCTCTATTTACGCCCAACGTCTTATCCTGCGTTTAAAGGAGGCGGGCCATAATCTCTCTGTTGTTTTTACCGAGAATGGCCTGCGTGTGTCGCAATGGGAATTGCCTGACATGTCGTGGCTTGAGGGGGTGAGGCAATACGACAATAACGATTTTTTTGTCCCTATTGCCTCTGGGTCGGCTCCCTCTGATGCCATGGTCATTGTCCCAGCTTCAATGGGGATGGTGGGGCGTGTGGCTTTGGGGGTGTCCAATGATTTGGTGAGTCGTGCTGCCGATGTGATGCTCAAACAGGGGCTCCCATTGGTTGTTGTGGCTCGCGAGTTGCCATTTTCGCTTATCCATCTTCGCAATTTGACAACCCTCAAAGAGGCTGGGGCTGTGGTTATGACTGCCTGTCCGGGTTTCTATAGCCACCCTCAAACCATTGAACAATTAGTTGATACTGTGGTGGACAAGATTATCGGCCAATTGCATATAAACGATGCTAAGGCCTATCGTTGGAGTGGTCAATAATGGTGATTGCTACAAATTGATTTTTCGGCCATGTTTTATTCTAAAACTCTTATTTAAAGGGAGTAAACAACGGTTATTCGATAACCTAGAGCCTCAAAAAATATAATTTTAATGACTACTCTTTTTATTGACATTTGTTGATACAAAAAAAATCATTACTTTTGCAAAGTGTTTCTCGAGAATATTAACTTTTAATTTTAAATAAAACTATGGCTTACAAAATTTCTACAGATTGCGTTGCTTGCGGTACTTGTATTGACGAGTGTCCAGTAGGGGCGATTTCAGCTGGTGATATTTATTCTATTGACCCTTCAGTATGTACTGATTGCGGTACTTGTGCTAGCGTTTGTCCAGCAGAGGCTATATCGGAAGAATAATGCATCTCTAAATTTTCGCTCAGCGAACTAAAAAACACCTCTCTGCCATAGGTCAGAGAGGTGTTTTTTAGTTGGTTTATATTTTACTTGCCATCTGTTAGCTAAAAAAGAGCTATCTTTGTCAGATAATTAAAAAACGATGATAATGTACCAAGAGTTATTTCACACCACTGACCAGTCTTCATCAAAGCGTTATATTACGGGTACTCTACACCCCTTCATTAAGGTTGGAGTTCGTGAGTTGCGTTTGGCTAATGGGCAGCGCATTGATATTTACGATACCACAGGTCTTTATGGTGAGCCCTCTTATGAGGCTGACACCAATCGTGGCCTGCCACCTTTGCGCCAGGGGTGGCACAAGGAGTTTCGTACTCAGATGGCCTGGGCCAAGGATGGCGTCGTAACCCCAGAGATGGAGTATGTAGCTCTGCGCGAGGGGGTTGCTGTTGAACAGGTGCTCTCTTCAGTGGCTTCGGGACGTGCCATTATACCGTGTAATCGTTGCCATGCTGAGGCTGAGCCTATGATTATTGGGTCGGAATATTTGGTAAAAGTCAATGCCAACATTGGTAACTCAGCTTTAGGTTCTTCAATTGAGCAGGAGATAGAGAAGGCTCTTTGGGCTGTCAAGTGGGGAGCCGATACGGTCATGGACCTCTCCACTGGAGCCGACATCCATGCCACGCGCGAGGCTATTTTGCGCAATGTGCCCGTACCCATCGGTACGGTGCCTATGTACCAAGCTTTAGAAAAAGTCCATGGGGTGGTGGAGAATCTCTCTTGGGAGGTCTTCCGTCAAACTCTACTTGAGCAGGCCGAGCAGGGGGTCGATTACTTTACCATCCATGCGGGGTTGCTTCATGAGTTGGTGCCTTACGCTTTGGGGCGCGTTACGGGGATAGTTTCACGTGGCGGCTCCATTATGGCCAAATGGATGCAATACCATAATCAACAGAGCTTCCTCTACGAACATTTTGACGATATATGTGACCTTTGTGCTCAGTATGATATTGCCCTCTCTTTGGGCGATGGTTTGCGCCCTGGTTCCACAGCCGATGCCAATGACAAGGCACAACTTGGTGAGTTAGCTGTTCTGGGCAAGTTGGCACAAAAGGCTTGGGACCACAAGGTTCAGGTTATTATCGAGGGGCCTGGCCACGTCCCAATGCACCTTATTCAGGAGAATATGCTCCTTGAGAAAGAACTTTGCCACAATGCTCCGTTTTACACCTTGGGTCCTTTGGTAAGTGATATAGGGGCTGGTTATGACCATATTACAGCGGCCATCGGAGGTGCAATGATTGCTTGGTGGGGTACGGCCATGCTTTGCTATGTGACCACCAAGGAGCACCTGGCTCTGCCTAATCGTGACGATGTTCGCGAGGGGGTTATAACCTTTAAGCTGGCGGCCCATGCTGCCGACATTGCCAAAGGTAACGCTCGTGCCATCGCCCGCGACAGAGCCATGAGTGAGGCTCGTTATGACTTCCGTTGGCAGGACCAGTTCAATCTGTGCCTTGACCCCGAGCGGGCGCGCCGTATGCACTACGAGATGATAGGCAGCGGGGCTGACCACTGCTCGATGTGTGGACCCGATTTTTGTGCCATGAAGATTACCAAATCTATCAAGTAACCTTATTTGTTATCACTTAGTCGGGCATGGGTCAAAAGAAAGTGACCGATGCTCGATTTTTTAACTCTCTATAATCATAAATTATGAATTGGTTTTACGAACTGTTTTTTTCGCCTGGCATCGCGCATTCGCTTTTGCTATTGGCTCTGACTATTACGGTGGGGCTACTTTTGAGCAAGCTACGTTTTAAAGGTGTCTCTTTGGGTATTGCGTGGATACTTTTTGCTGGGATATGTTTTTCTCATTTCGGTATGGTGTTGACCCCCGAGATTGAACATTTTGCTAAGGAGTTTGGATTGATACTCTTTATCTACTCCATTGGTCTTCAGGTAGGGCCTGGTTTTTTTTCCTCTTTGCGGCAGGGGGGCTTGACTCTTAATCTTTTAGCCACAGCTGTTGTTATGTTGGGCTGCGTTACCACCTATCTTATCCATATTATTTCGGGTGAGAGCCTGAGTACAATGGTTGGGGTGCTATCTGGGGCTGTTACCAACACCCCAGGACTTGGGGCTGCTCAGCAGACCTTTATTGATTCGGCTAATGGTGTGGATTCGGATTCTATTGCTTTGGGCTATGCTGTGGCCTATCCTTTGGGGGTTATCGGTATTATAGCCTCGATGATTTTATTACGGGCAATCTTTAGTTCTCGTTTAAGTCAAGAGAGTAATGCTGTCAAGAATTCCTCGTCTGATGTAAGTTGCGTTGATATTAAAGTTAGTAATAGCTCATTGGATGGACGTACCATCAAAGAGATAACCCAATTGGTCAATCGTGAGTTTGTAGTCTCTCGTATCATACGTGCCACCTCACCTGCCGAGGTGGCTGTCGATTCTTCGGTGATTATGCAGGGCGATGTTTTGCGTATTGTCACCGCTCCTACCTGTGTCGAGCCGCTGGTGGCTTTCCTGGGGCAGAGGGTCGACCTGTCAGCCGAGGCACCAGACATAGAACAGTCAGATTTGGTAAATAGCCGCATTGTGGTGACCCGTTCTGGCATCAACGGTCGTCGTATTGGAGAGCTGAATATTCGTTCTCAATACGGGGTTAATATCACACGTATTAACCGTGCTGGGGTTGACTTGGTAGCTGTCTATGATTTGCGTTTGCAGATGGGCGATAGGGTAACGGTGGTGGGTAAAGAGAAGTCCATTGCCAAGGTTGCCGACCTGTTGGGTAACTCCATGAAGCGGCTAAATTCACCCAATCTAATACCTGTTTTTATTGGAATTTTCCTTGGTGTCTTGTTGGGCTCTATACCATTTCTTATACCTGGCATTCCACAACCTGTTAAGTTGGGTCTGGCAGGCGGCCCGCTGATTGTGGCTATTCTTATAGGGCGCTATGGCCCTTATTACAAGATGGTGACCTTCACCACCACTAGTGCCAATATGATGCTACGCGAGATAGGTATCTCGGTCTTTTTGGCCTCTGTTGGGTTAGGTGCCGGGCAACGATTTGTTGAGACCATTGTTGGTGGTGGTTATTGGTGGGTACTCTATGGGGCTATTATCACCGTTCTGCCTCTGCTGATTGTGGGAGCTGTGGCTCTGTGGAAGTTCAAACTCGACAGCAACACGCTGATGGGGCTTTTGGCTGGTAGTACCACTGACCCACCAGCCTTAGCCTACGCCAACGGCATCTCCTCCAACGACAAGGCCTCTGTGGCCTACGCCACAGTATATCCCTTGACCATGTTTCTTCGTGTACTTACGGCTCAGATATTAATTCTTATAGCCGTCAGTTAGGTAACATTAGAGCAGAGGCTAATCTCTATTATATAGAGATTAGCCTCTGCTCTAATTATATATCGTCCCCAACTATATTATCGCGCGAATTTCGTCCATAATACGTGTGGCCAGTGCGTCAGCCATGGCTTGGGTTCCGCTTTCGGAGTAGATGCGTATAATTGGCTCGGTGTTTGATTTACGTAGATGTACCCATTCCGAAGGGAAATCTATTTTAACACCGTCAATGTCCGTCACCTTCTCAGAGGCATACTTTGCCTTCATTTTTAGTAGGATATCATCCACATTTGTTGATGGACTGAGTTGAATCTTATTTTTGGACATATAATATTCTGGATACACCCCACGCAGAGCCTTGGCCGTCATGCCTGTGTGAGCCAGATAGGTCAAAAATAGAGCCACTCCAACCAGCGCATCTCGTCCGTAGTGCAGTTCGGGGTAGATGACCCCACCATTGCCTTCACCACCTATGGTAGCGTGAACCTCTTTCATCTTGGCCACCACATTGACCTCACCTACAGCCGCTGCTGTATATACTCCTCCGTGGCGCACTGTCACATCGTTTAGAGCACGCGAAGAACTCAGATTTGAAACCGTGTTTCCGCCAGTTTTGCTCAGTATGTAGTCAGCCACAGCCACCAGCGTATACTCCTCGCCAAACATGCTACCGTCACCACACACTAGAGCCAGGCGGTCAACATCGGGGTCCACCACCACACCCAAGTCTGCTTTTTCGGCTACTACTTTGGCAGCAATTTCGGTTAGGTGTTCGGGTAGTGGTTCGGGGTTGTGCGGGAACTCGCCATTCGGTGTGCAGTTAAGTTCCACCACCTCCACACCCATGCGACGTAGCAGCTCTGGTATAACTTTACCCCCGATGGAGTTTACGGCATCGACCACCACCTTGAATTTTTTGGCCTTTACAGCCTCTATATCCACCAGTGGTAGGGCCAAAACCATATCAATGTGTTCGCGATTAAACTCTCCCGAGAAGATAACCTTACCCAAAGCATCTACATCCACAAAGGTATAGCTGTCTGTGGCGGCTATCTGGAGTACTTTGGCCCCTTGGGCTGCACTAAGGAACTCACCTGCTGGACCCAACAGTTTGAGCGCGTTCCATTGTTTGGGATTGTGCGAGGCTGTTAGAATTATACCGCCATTGGCTGCGAAGTGGGTCACGGCCACCTCCACTGTCGGGGTTGTGGCCATGTCAATGTTCACCACATCCACCCCGCATCCCATTAGCGTACCCATTACGATTTTTTGGGCCATTTTACCCGAAATGCGGGCATCTCGTCCCACTACAACGGTTAGTTTTTGACCAGGGAATTCACCTTGAAGCCAGCATGAGTAGGCTGCCGTAAACTTCACTAAGTCAATTGGTGTAAGGTTATCACCGATGGGGCCACCTATAGTCCCGCGAATGCCAGATATAGATTTAATTAGTGTCATAGCGTTTAGTTTATTAAAGATTATTATATTTGTTTAAGTGCAACAAATATAGTACTTTTACCTTGATTTTGAAAACAAACTATCTAAATAGTATATGTCCCAATCGTAATTTTTTTTGGTGTAATACATGAAACTTGCAAGTTTTTTGGGCGAAAGCCTCTCCATATCTTTGGCTTCTATCTTTAGCAATAAGCTACGTTCGGTACTCACTATGGCCATTATCGCCATTGGTATCATGGCTTTAGTGGGTATATTTACGGCTATTGAGTCCCTTAAACATAGTGTTACTGACTCTTTTTCGGCTTTGGGGGCTAATGGTTTTACCGTGGTGACCCGTATGCGAGGCAATGTCAATGGTAAGATGGTGCGGACTGTGAATTTTGATTACCTGCCTTACGACCAAGCCATGGAGTTTAAACATAAATTCTCCATCCCTTCCTCCATCTCTTTGTCTATGCGTGTTACGGGTGGTGCTACTGCCAAGTATCTATCTACCAAGACCAACCCCAATGTCAGGGTTGTTGGTGTAGATGATAATTTTTTGCGTAATAAGGCTATGGACCTAAGTTCGGGGCGTAATTTTTCAGCCATCGAGGTTAGTGCGGCGCGACCAGTGGCCATTATTGGCTCGGCTGTGGCCTCTACCCTTTTCGAAAACGAGAGTCCCATCGACAAATACATTAACGTCAGCGGTGGCCAATATCGCGTTATTGGAGTCATCAAGAGTAAAGGTAGTTCCATGGGTATGGGCAACAATCAAGACCAACAAATTATCATTCCTATTACTACCGCGCGCGCCAATTTTTCGCTCTCTCGTCCCGATGTGCCCATTTCTGTTGTTCCCGACGACCCCAAGATGTTGGATGTGGCCGCCAGCGAGGCTGAGGGGCTTTTTCGTGTTATCCGCGGGCTTAGTGCCACTGACGAGAATGATTTTGCCATTGAGCGTAGTGACTCCATGGTTGCCATGATGCTGGATAATATCAAGATGATAACCTTGGTTGCATCGCTTATTGGCTTTATTACTTTATTGGGGGCGGCCATTGGATTGATGAATATAATGTTGGTTTCTGTGGCCGAGCGTACTCGCGAAATAGGTACCCGCAAGGCCCTTGGAGCTCGTCCTATGTCCATCCGTTTGCAATTTCTCTTCGAGGCAATTATCATCTCGCAGATGGGTGGCGTTTTTGGAATTATTTTTGGCATCCTTATTGGTAATGTGGTGGGGCTGATGACTGGAGCCGAATTTTTTGTCCCCTGGCTTTGGATGACCATGGGGGTGGTAATATGTTTGGTGGTGGGTGTTAGCTCTGGTTATCTGCCCGCCAACAAGGCTGCCAAGATGGACCCTGTCGAGGCTCTGAGGTATGAATAACAGTGAGTAAGTAAAAATAATGGCATTATGAAAAGGACTATCTTAACCATTCTGTTTTTAACCATTTCCCTCTCAGGGGTGTCACAGCTGCGCTTATGGGTTGCTCCCAATGGCAATGACCGTGCCTCTGGTTCTGAGACTCGTCCATTGCGCACCATCCAGAGAGCTGTTGATTTGGCAGCTTCTGTTGCTGATAGTTCCATCGACATAGTGCTCCATGGTGGAGACTATTCATTGGACAAGAGTGTTGAGATTTGCGATTCATCTTTTTTGTCCAAACATTTGACCATTAGTGCAGCTCCTGGTCAAAAGGTGTCAGTTAACGGGGCTATCTCCATCAATCCTCTTAAGGTCAAAACAGTCACTGACCCTATTCTTTTGCAGCGTATGGCTGAGCAGTCGCGTTCTAAAGTTCGGGTTATTGACCTCTCGGGTAGTGATATTCCGCTCACGGGGCTCCACTGCTCGGGTTTTGGACGGCCATCTGTTGCTGCGTGGAGCGAAATTTTTGTCAATGATAGCTCCATGCAACTTGCTCGTTGGCCAAACGATTCGATGGCCCTTATCGGTAAAATTATTGTGGGTGGCAATGAAAAAGATAAGGCAGAGGGACGCTTGCCTATTTTTCAGTGCAACACCTCGCGCCTTAGCCAATGGACTCAGGCCAAGGATATGTGGATTAGTGGCTATTTTGGCCATGGTTATGCCGATGATATGGTGGCCGTGAAGTCCATCAATCCTGAAGACAGTACTATTTCAGCTGCTCAGTTTACCACTTATGAATTCCTAACTGGGGCCCCCTTCCGTCAGTGGTTTGCTCTCAATCTTATCGAGGAGATTGACCAGCGTGGTGAATATGTACTAGATATTCAAAATCGTAAGATATACTTCTACCCGCCTTCTGAAGCTATTGAAACTATAAAACTATCAGTATTGGAGAATCCTCTTTTTATTATCGAGCATACGGCTAACGTCACTTTGCGTGGTCTTATTTTGGAGTGTTCGCGCGGGATGGGGGTCTATATGGCTGGAACCGAAAATGTGGTGGTTGAAAGCTGTCTTTTGCGTAATTTAGGCAATGTTGGTGTATGTATGGGGCAGGGGACCCTTTCAGTTCCCAATACTACCGTTAAGCCCCATTCCATGGAGGCTGGAGGCACAGTAGTGCGAGGTCAGGTGGGAGATGTGATGGGTAAACTCTATCAGGATGTACTCTATTTTCGCAATGGTGGTCATCGCAATGGCGTGCGTAATTGTATCATTGATAATGTAGGGGCGGGTGGTGTGAATATGAGTGGTGGTAATAGGATTACTTTAGAGCGTGGTGAAAATTTTGTCGAGAATTGTCGTATTACCAATTACAATCGTATTGAAAAGTCCTATCGTCCAGCCGTCTGGATTGATGGTGTGGGTAACCGTATAAGTCGTCTTGATATCTCCGAGGCTCCGAGTATGGCCATCATTCTTCACGGCAACGACCACCTGGTGGAGCTTTGCCGCATTACCAATGTCTGTCATGAGGTTGACGACCAGGGGGCCATCTATTATGGACGTGACCCATCGGAGCGTGGTATTGTCATCCGCTACTGTTTTTTCAAAGACCTCAGCCCTCGTCACCGTGTAACGGCCACCTATCATGATGATGGGGCGTGCGCGGCTGAGCTTTATGGTAACATCTATTTGCGGGCTGGTTCCATGCCTGTCCTTATTGGTGGGGGGCACGACAATGTCTATCGTAACAATATTTTTATGTTTTCGCCCTTGGCCATTCACATCGACAACAGGATGCAGGGGTGGGGAGCTAATATGGTAGCTAAGGATGGCATCATCGAGCAACGTCTCCATGCTGTCTGTCATACCTGTCCGCCTTACTCCACCGCTTACCCCGCCCTGGTGAATTATCTGATAGAAAATCCAGCACAGCCCAAACGTAATATATTTGAGGGTAATCTGTTTTACAAGGTGAACAAAGTACTCGATGGACAGAGTTCTTGGGGTGAGTGGTGGAATAATTGGGCCACCAATACCGACCCTGGTTTTGTGGATGAGAACCAGCCTCTCAAGGGTTTCCGTGCTGATGCTCCTATTTTTAAATATATTGAGGGGTTTCCCGAAATTCCATTTAGCAAAATAGGCTGTGATTTGTAGAATTTTTTGTATTTTTGTCGCTTAACAGTTTACTTAATTTTTGAAAATGAAACTCTATCTAATTCGTGTTGTCAAATACATTTTGCAACTTGTGGTCTTGTTTTTTGTGATGTATGGTCTGTTGCTAGCCTTTGGCTCCAGCGAGGTGCCTCTGAGCGAGATGTTTGCCAGTTATCGTGGCTACGTGTTGGTTGGTGCTGTGCTCTTTTTTGCTATTTTACAGCCTTTTTTTGGTTTCACCACCAAGGCTCTCACCTTTGATGCCTCTAATCGCACCGAGGAGCTGGATCGTGTGATGAATATGTGTGGCTACAAACGTGTGGGCGGTACACCTCAAAGTCTGGTTTATCGCGCTGAGGGGCTGCCCAAAAAATTGGCCACTATGTGGGAAGACCAAGTGACCGTGACCACTTCAGATGGCCTATCTTTAATGAATGGCCCGCGCAAAGAGGTTGTTAAGGCCGTTTTTCGCACTGGAACATATATCTCTTAAAAGTTTGATTAGCTTTATGAAAAAAGTATTTCTGATACTACTCTTTTTGGTTGTTGTGCCCTGCGTTATGGCTCAGAGCAACAATAAAAATGATTTTAAACTTGGTAAGGCTCTCGAAATTTTTGCCAATCTAATGAGTCAAACCTCTGTCATGTATGTCGACTCAATCGACCCCGAGGGGATGATAAAGAGGGCTGCCGATGCCATGTTTGATGGTTTGGACCCTTATACTGAGTACCTGCCCGAAAGTAAAATGGATGATTTTGAATTCTCCACCACTGGTAAATATGGTGGTGTAGGGGCGTTGATTCGTCAAAATGGGCCGTGGGTCGAGATATTGGAGCCATATCTCAATACCCCAGCTGATAAAGCTGGTCTTAAGGCGGGTGATAGGATTTTGGCCATCGATGGGGTTAGTATGAAGTCTATGGGAGCTCCCAAGGTGAGTGCTACCCTCAAAGGTAATGCGGGCGATAAGTTAACCGTACTCATAGCCCCTATCTCCGACACCAACACCACTCGAGAGGTGGTTCTTGTGCGCGAACGTATCACCTTGCCTTCAGTCCCATATTTTGGAGTTCTAAAGGGTAAGATTGGCTATATCATGCTCACCAGTTTTACTGATAATTGTGCCTCAGAGGTGCGTCATGCTCTGCTTGAGTTGATTGAAAAGTACAAAATCGAGGGCCTCGTTTTGGATTTACGTGGTAACGGTGGTGGCGTTGTTGGACAATCTATATCTATTGCTGGGCTCTTCTTGCCTCATGGTACCGAGGTGGTAAGCCTTCGTGGTCGTACGCCTCAGAGTAATACTATTTATAAAACCACTGGCTCTCCACTGGCTCCCAATTTACCACTGGCCGTATTGGTCAATAGCTCTTCGGCTTCGGCCTCAGAAATACTCGCTGGTGCCATCCAAGACCTCGACCGAGGTGTCATTCTTGGTCAACGTAGCTTTGGTAAAGGGTTGGTACAGGGCACTCATACGGTTGGTTACGGCGCATTTTTGAAGGTAACTACGGCTCGTTATTATACCCCAAGTGGGCGTTCTATTCAAGCCTTGGATTACACTCATCGTCGCGAGGATGGCTCGGTTGGCACTGTGCCTGACTCACTTATAACCGAGTTTAAAACTACTAATGGGCGTAAGGTTTACAATGGTGGAGGTGTCAATCCTGATGTTAAGTTAGAGGCTCAGTATTTGAGTAAATTTACGGCCATCTTGTTGGGTTTCGGTTTTATTGATAGTTTTGCCAACGAGTATGCAGCCATCCATCCTGCCGATTCTAATTTTAAGGTCGATGGTGTGCTCTATAACGATTTTAAAAACTACATGAAAGACAAGACCATTAAGTACCGTTCGCAGAGTGATATCACTTTGGAGAAGTTGCGTCAAATGGCTGTTCTTGAAAAATATTCTGACCGTATCACTGTGGAGTTAGATGCCATAGCCGCAAAAATCAAAGAGGATAAAGATGCCGAACTCAATATCTCATCCGATGATATTAAGCGAGCTCTGACCGATGCCATTTTGCAGCGCTGGTTTTATCTAGGTGGCCGCATTCAACACTCCTTGCTCAGTGACGCCGAGGCTACTCGTGCAGCCGAGTTGCTAAACAATAAAACAGAGTATGAACGTATACTAAAAGAACAAGATACTACTAAGAATTAATTATAATTATGAGCGAATACGATTTTAAAGAGATTGAGAAGAGATGGCAGCAAAAATGGGTCGAGCAGCAGACCTACCGTGTGGAGATAGACCATAGCCGTCCTAAATTTTATGTGCTGGATATGTTTCCCTACCCCTCTGGTGCGGGGCTACACGTGGGCCATCCACTGGGCTATATAGCCTCTGATATTTACAGCCGTTTTAAACGTCAAAAGGGGTTCAATGTTCTACACCCTATGGGTTATGATGCTTTTGGCCTTCCAGCCGAGCAGTATGCCATCCAGACAGGTCAGCATCCAGCCACCACCACAGAAAAAAATATTGCTCGCTACCGCGAACAGATGGATAAGATAGGTTTTTCTTATGATTGGTCACGTGAAATACGCACTTCGGACCCCGAATATTACAAGTGGACACAGTGGGCTTTTGAGCAGATGTTCAACCACTACTATGACCCTATAACTAAGCAGGCACGGCCTATTTCCGAAATTGAGCATCTCCACACCGCTGAGGAGTTGATGCGTGATTATCGTTTAGCCTATCAGGCTGTGACTATGGTCAACTGGTGCGAGGCTCTGGGGACAGTCTTGGCTAATGATGAGGTCAAGGATGGTCTTAGCGAGCGTGGTGGTTACCCTGTGGTTCAAAAACCGATGAAACAGTGGCTGCTCCGTGTGACGGCCTATGCTCAGCGGTTGGTTGATGGACTTGACTCTCTGGAGTGGAGCGAATCACTCAAAGAGATTCAACGCAATTGGATTGGTCGTTCAACTGGCTCTACCATGTTTTTTCCCATCGAAGAGAGCGACAAAAAATTGGAGATTTTTACAACCCGAGCCGATACGGTTTTTGGGGTCACTTTTATGGTTTTGGCTCCCGAACATGAGTGGGTTACTAGCCTGACCACCCCAGAGCAACGGGTCGAGGTAGAGTCCTATCGCGAGCAGACTAAAAAACGTTCTGAGCGTGAACGTATAGCGGATACCCGCCGTGTGAGTGGAGCTTTTACTGGCTCTTATGCACTGAATCCATTCAATGGCACTCGTATCCCCATTTTTATTAGTGAATATGTCTTGGCTGGTTACGGAACGGGGGCTATTATGGCTGTTCCAGCTCATGATAGCCGTGACTACGCCTTTGCCAAACACTTTTCACTGCCCATTATTCCCATTATTGAGTGCGATATCTCCTCGGAGAGTTATGATGCCAAGGATGGCAAGTTAATTAATTCTGACTTCCTTAATGGCTTGGAGGTTAAGCAGGCTATCGAGCGTATGTTCCAGGAAATTGAGAGCCGTGGCATAGGCTTTAAAAAGATAAATTACCGCCTTCGCGATGCTATCTTCTCGCGCCAACGCTATTGGGGTGAGCCTTTCCCAGTCTATTATGTCAATGGTGAGCCACACCTTTTGCCTGAGGATAAACTCCCCTTGGAGTTGCCTCCCATCGAGGACTTTACCCCCACTCACGATGGTCAGCCCCCTTTGGCTCGCGTTCATGGATGGCAGTTCGAGACCTCTACCATGCCAGGCTTTGCTGGCTCTTCGGCCTACTATCTGCGCTACATGGATCCCCACAACAATGACGCTTTGGTGGGGCATTCTGCCAATGAATATTGGCAGAATGTAGACCTGTATTTGGGTGGTATCGAGCACGCTACGGGCCACTTAATATATTCTCGTTTTTGGAATTTTTTCCTCTACGACATAGGAGCAGTTTGTCGGGAGGAGCCTTTTAAGAAGCTTATTAATCAAGGGATGATTCAGGGGCGTTCTAATTTTGTCTACCGTATCAAAGGTACTAAAACTTATGTTTCGTGTGGTCTCAAGGAGAGTTATGATACCCAACAGATACATGTTGATGTTAATATAGTTCGCAATGATGTGCTCGATATTGATGCTTTTAAAGCTTGGATGCCCGAATACCATGATGCTGAGTTTGTGTTGGAAGATGGTAGATATATTTGTGGTTGGGCGGTTGAGAAGATGAGCAAATCAATGTACAATGTGGTCAATCCCGATATGATTGTCGATAAGTTTGGTGCCGACACCCTTCGTATGTACGAGATGTTCCTCGGGCCTTTACAGCAGAGCAAACCTTGGGACACAAATGGTATTGATGGGGTGCATAAGTTTCTCAAACGTCTGTGGCGTATTTGCGAGTGCTCCACCGATGTAGCCCCGAGTGCCGCTGAACTTAAGAGCCTGCACAAAACCATTAAAAAGGTGAGTGATGATATCGAAAGCTTTTCGTTCAACACTGCTGTGAGTGCCTCTATGATTTGTCTTAACGAGCTCTATGAGTTCAAGACCACCTCGCGCGAATTACTTCGTTCTTTGGTTGTTTTGATGGCTCCCTTCACTCCGCATATTGCCGAGGAACTTTGGCAGTTTATGGGTGGTCAGGGGTCTGTATGCGATGCTCCATATCCTGTTTTCAATGCCGACTATTTAGTTGAAGATAGCTTTGAGTACCCAGTGTCCATCAACGGTAAGATGCGTTTCAAACGGCTCTTTGCCCTTGGTTTGGATAGGGCCGAAATAGAGAGAGAGATTGTCGCCGATGCGCAGACCCTTAAGTATACCCAGGGTCGCCCAATCAAGAAAATTATTGTAGTTCAGGGGAAGATTATTAACATAGTTGCCTAATAAAAAAATGGGACAAAATTTGACGCTCAAAAAGGTGCTCCGTGAGATAAAAACTTACGGTATAATCTCTGTTGGGCTTATTATCTACTCTTTTGCTTTCACCACCATGCTCTTACCAGCTGGTATTGTGAGTGGTGGGGCAGGGGGGTTGGGTATGTTGCTCTACTACGCCTTTGGCGAGCATTTGACTCTTGGGGTCTACTATTTTATCGTCAATGCTGTCTTTATTTTTTTCGGGGTCATCATCATCGGCCCCAAGTTCGGTATAAAGACCATCTATGCCATTCTCTTTAACACCATGGCTCTGAGTCTTATGCAGCTCTATATTCCGCCAGATATTTTGGGCATGAATCCCGAGACCGACAAACTTTTGCTGGCCATTCTTGGTGGTGTGAGTGCTGGTGTGGGTATTGCTTTCTGCTTTACCCAAGGTGGTAGTAGTGGTGGTACCGATATTATTGCCATGATTATCAATAAGTACCGCAATATTTCGTTGGGCAAGATAATTATGATGTGCGATGTGCTCATCATCACCAGTTCCTATTTTGTCTTTGGCGAGATAAAACCTATCATCTACGGTTTTGTGACCATGGGTATGGTGGGTTACACCATAGATTTGGTGCTTTCGGGGTCGAAGCAGTCGGCGCAGATTATGATTTTTTCAAATAAGTACGATGAAATAGGTCATAAGATTATTCATGAGGCTCACCGTGGGGTCTCCTACCTTAATGGCGAGGGTGGCTTCTCTGGTCAGCCGCAAAAGGTGGTGGTGGTGGTTTGTCGCAAGAGCGAACAGAGCGAGATTTACCGCATCATCAAAGAGGTCGACCCCAATGCCTTTATCACCGTGGGTAGTGTAATGGGTGTCTTTGGTAAGGGGTTCGACTCGCTCCGCGATACCAAGAATAAGAAATAGATTATGGTGACTTCTAAAAGTGAAATTTTTAGAAGCCCCAAATAAATTTCTATTCTTGTAAAACATACCATTCATGGGAGCGAGGAGCTAATGAGAACACTAATGGACTTATCAGGCAATATAATCCCCAAGGGTACGGATTTTAGTGAAGTAACTAACAAACAGCTTCTGAGAAGATAGAAAATATTTACTGAATAATAGACCTCGTAAAAAATTCGGTTACCTCACGCCAAACGAAAAATTTAAACAAATTATTAACCCGAATTCAGTTGCATTTGCAGGTTGAATTTAGCATAAGTTGAATTCAAGACTTTCTCAGAATAGCCATAGCCAATTACTTGTTCCAAGTTATAAGCCAGATATTCGTCTATATCTCCACCTCCGCAACCATACATCATAATGGTATAGTCAGCTACCTGTTCGGAATTGGGATTTTTGTCTCTGATTGATAGTCGCGGTTACAAGCTACCAATACAAGACATCCTGTAAGGATAGCGATGTAAAAATTAAATTGTATCTTCGCTTTTTTGATAAGCATATTATATTAGTTGAATTTATAAATTGAATTAGTATTTATTTTGTTCGCCATTAACCAAATCCCACAACCCCATGAATTTGAGTGTAAACTCCTTGCCTTAAGCTAAATGCCCTACTGACGACAGTT
>JAVVSB010000014.1:0-40565 GCA_036654415.1 Mucinivorans sp.
GTTTGTAAACTAGGACTTCTAACTACCACAAAGATACAATTTATTTCACAAAAAAAATAAAAAAGGTTAAATACAATTGTGAAAGCAGCGCACAATATTCGAGCGAAATTAGGTGTCGTAATACGAACTATTGTTGGTGCCTGCCTCTAATAACAGAGACATCAATAGTTAGAAGCTAAAATCCTTATTTACCCTGGTAAATTCCGGTTTTACAGGCAAAAATATGACCAAAATGGCTCAGAACAAAATTTAAACAATTTCTTAATATATTATTCGAACACGGCTACATGGCCACCACCTTTAGGTTCTCCATCTCGCCGCTAAAGTCTCCTATCTTAGCCAGCGGGAAGACCAGTGTCTGTACCCACTTCATCTTGGGGCTTATCGTGTGCGGTACTATGGCCAAGGTCTCTAGGAGTTTACCATCAACGAATAGTTTGGTCTCTTTATTGGTGCCCTCGATGGCCAAGGCAACTTTCTGATTGAGTGGCACAGTGTAGTTAAAACGGTAGTCATAGCCATCACGAGAGTATCCCACTTTGCCCTCTGCTGAGCACGGTCCCCTTGTCGGCAGCTAGGGCCGTGAGTTCAAACTCCACACGGTAGTTGTAACCAATGTCCGAAATTTGATTCTCCTGTCCTTGCTGAGGCTTTGCTATATTTAGTATTTCGCCCTTTTTGCCACCTTTAGGTCGTGCTAATATGTTGACTCCAGGAGCTTCGCTAAGTAGTTGACGCGAGGTTTCAAACTCGTTGTATGGCATGGTGGTATTGGCCCCATCCCACATCTTCACGGCCAAGGTCTGCATGGCAGGCATCAACCTGTGGTGCACGTCTTGAAAACTGATGCCATTGCCACAATGGTCATTCCACACGGCAAACATTCCACCCTTAATCTGAGGGTGAGCGGGTTCAAAAACCTCTTTGCCTATCATATTGGGGGTCCAGCTCTCGTATAGGTATTTAGTATTTAGGTAGTCGTAATAGTAACCAGCGGCAGGTACGATATAGAGGTAACCATCAGGCACACTCAGCACCTCATAACCAGCCTTAATCATATCCTGTGGCTCGGCATAGCCATTATACCAGCAGCTCATTAGCACATCTTTGACCTTGACTGGCGTTGAGCCATTGGCATGGGTGAGTGCCCCCCACAGAGCTGCCTTTTTACCAAATGATTCCACATATTTGATATAGTGGTCGGTGAAGTAACGAAATTTCTCCACCACCACCGTGTCTTTATTGCTGTATTCATCAGTTCCAATATGGACATATTCGTTGACAAAGACAGGCTCATCACCAGAGAGATATTCCGCCCAAAGACGGTCCATAAATTCGTAAGTTTTGGGATTAAAGAGGTCAAAGTGGTCCTTACCATATTTCTTGCTTGCCACCTCGGGCATATATTTACCAAAAGAGAGGGTGTGTGCTGGGGCATCAATCTCGGGAATGATGGTAACCCCTAGGGCTAAAGCATCAATTTGAAACTGACGGAACTCCTTTTTTGTGTAGTGGCCATCGCTGGCGGCCAACCCAGGGAAAGTCTCACTTTCCAGACGAAAGGCAGAGTAGGTTTTATCCCAATCATTGCCAGCAAACTCTTTAAAACCATTGTCGTTCAGATGTACCTGAAAGGTGTTCATCTTGTAGTAAGACATTACCTTGACCACCGCATGGAGATACTCCATCGAGAAGTATTTGCGCGCCACATCAAGCATAAAACCTCGTTTGTCGTAGGCTGGATAGTCTCCAATTACTCCGCAAGGGAGGCTTAAAGAGTGTTCGGCCATCTGAAGCAACGAGCGAGTGGCCCATAAAGCCCCTATGGGGGTGTTGGCCGTAATGGTAATTTTCTTGCCTATTTCAATATTGTAGGCCTCGGGGTTGTCACTGCCAGCAGCTTTGGTTCCCAAACTAAAGAGAATATCTCCAGCTTTAGGGGTGCCTACTTTCACCTTAACCTTTAGAGCAAACATTGTATTTAAATCCTCCGAGAACTGCTCGGCCACACCTCTGAGCTCCTTCTCTTGTGTTTTATCTACCACCAAAGATGTTTTTTGGCTAAGAGTCAACTCACCCGTGCTGGGGCTCCACTGCCTGAGTTCGGGAATTACAAAGGGCTTCGAAAATGTGTTTTGCGCAAATACCCCTTCAAAAAATAGGATAAAAAGAAGAATAAAGAATTTTTTCATTAGTGTCCGTTTTTATTATTATTTTGGTTACCCTAACAAAGATATACAAAAAATTTGTATTGCTTGTAGTGCTGATATAAAAAAAAATCAGGCGCAAACCAGAAGTCTACGCCTGAAAGAGTGGTCTATAAATAGATTAATGCTTTGGTGCTACGCCTTTTAGTCCCCTCCAGACTGCAGCCGAAAGGGCTGCCCCCACAAATGGAGCAACAATAAATACCCATAACTGCGATAGAGCTGCGCCACCTTCAAACAAGGCAGGAGCAATACTGCGAGCTGGATTAACAGATGTACCAGTGAGTGGGATGCATACAATGTGTACCAAAACCAGGGTCAAACCTATGGCCAAGCCCGCAAAAGCCGAACTCTGGGCCGAATTACGCGAGTCGGTTGTTCCAAGTACTACCAGCACAAAGATAAATGTAAATACTGTTTCGGCAATCAGGGCTGGAACCAAATTTCCTTGGGCAAAGCCGTTGGCTCCAGTGGCTGTGGCACCAATTGTCACCATTCCGCTGTTAACTACTGACCAAATGATGAAAGAACCTATGCAGGCTCCAATCACCTGAGCCACCATATAGAGGGCAGCTTGACTTCCGCTCATGCGGCCACTAAGCCATACTCCAAGTGTGATGGCAGGGTTGATGTGGCAGCCCGAAATCGAGCCAATGGTGTAGGCCATTGCCACCACTGAGAGGCCAAAGGCAAAAGCGATTGTCAGTATAGCGGCCGTCGAAGTAGCTCCGCCATTAAATACAGCTGCCCCGCAGCCCATAAGCACCAAAACCATGGTGCCAACCATTTCAGCCAAGAATTCTTTTTTCATTTTAATTTAGGTGTTAGTTGTTATATGTTATTAACGTGCGTTTAATAATGTTGAAATAGTATGATTATATAGTAAAAATCAACGCCTTTATCTCTTGCATTTATGTCAAAGTTAAAAACTAAAATTTATTAATCCAATTTTATTTTAATATCTTTGTAAGGACATACTGTAAAAATGTAATAAATTTAGTAATTCTACTATATTTATGTTTATGAAAAAAGCTATTACCACATTACTTACCTGTTGTTTTGCCCAATTTGGATTTTCTCAACCACTCCAAACCACGAAACTCAACAACTATGTGGACACCTTAGAGCTCCATAATAAGTTTATGGGCGTTATTTGTGTAAACAGAGCTGACCAAAATATATACACAAAATCGGCAGGATTCTCTGATATTGAAAACAGAACTACCTCTTCTCAGAGCACGAAATACAGGATAGGCTCCATCTCTAAGAGTTTCACTGCCGTTATGACATTCCAAGCCATAGAACAGGGTAAGATTACACTATCCACTACTTTGGACAACTATTTTCCAAATATTAAAAACGCCAACACGATAACCATCGACCTCCTGCTTGGCCACCGTAGCGGAATACATAATTTCACCGACAGTAATTACCCATCCTGGGCAACAAAAAATGTAAGTCGTAGTGAACTATTAAAAATCATTGAACAGGGGGGTAGTGATTTTGCCCCTGCCACAAAAGCTCAGTACAGTAATTCAAACTATGTTCTTCTGTCCTACATTCTTGAGGATGTTTACCATAAACCGTTCTCCGAGATACTGCAAACACACATAATTAAGCCTTTAAAACTTGCCAACACCTCTTTTGGTGGACTCGCTTGCAAGTCATACACCTATGATAAAAAGTGGAATATTGCAGCTGAGACAGACCCATCTATACCAATGGGAGCTGGAGGCATCGTATCGACCGCTAGTGATTTAAATAGCTTTTTTAGTGCTCTATTCAGCAAAAAACTAATCTCTCAGAATAGTTTAGAGCAGATGAAAACCATGACCGACGGTTTTGGAAGAGGGTTGTTTCAAATGCCATTTGGCAGCAAAATAGGATATGGGCACGGCGGTGTAATAGACGGTTTTAACGCTATCTCTATATATTTTCCTGAAGATAAGATAGCATACTCGCTAACATCGAACGGAGAGGAGTACATAACCAATAATATTTCAATAGCTGTTTTAAGTGCTATCTACAATATTCCATTCGAGATTCCCAATTTTACGGTTATTCACTACACATCTGCAAACTTAGACAAGTATTTGGGAGTATACTCCTCGGAGCAACTACCGATAAAAATCACGATTACAAAAGGCGACAGTTCCCTAATTGCCCAAGGCACAGGGCAATCACCGTTTAAACTTGAGGCTTCGGCTGATAATCACAGTTTTAGATTTGATAAAGGAGGTATTGTTATACTCTTTGACCCCACCCACGGCACCATGTTGCTAAAACAAGGTGGTGTCTCATTCCTAATGAAAAAAGAAGATTAGTTAGTAGTCAAGATATGTGTTACATAGGTACAAAAAAAGGACGTTTTACAACGTCCTTTTTTTGATAGCAGAAGAGACTCTACTTTTGTCTGGCTAAACGATAGACCACAGCCCCCTTGGAAGAGAGAACCAAAGAGTCGGCATTAAGCTTCACAACAGAGAGCGTGTCGCAAAAATCGATGGTCTGTTTGTTACCCACACTCTGACCGCTGAGCATAAGATTTTGGAGGTCGAAGTTCCAATTCTTGTAAAGCAAAGTGGCCATATTGATTGACTCAACCGTGCCGTCGGCTTTGATTGCAAAGCCCTGGACCTTAGCTGCATCAATTGGATTAGGCTCAACCCATTGACCTTGGATATAGAAGTAAGGAGATGGACGCAGAACCTTGAGTTCAGTAACCACCTTCATGTTCATGGTGTCTTTGTAGCTCACTGAGATAGAGTCAGCCACAAGAACCCCAGGCACCTTGGCAGGGTCTGTATCCATGGTGCTAAGCCAAAGAGAGTCACCAGCAGAGGTTTTGACAAAGATGTTGTTCATGGTGGCCTCTATAACCACACCATCAAGAGTGGGAACCGCTACGGGTTTAGGGGAGCAAGCGCAGAACATAGCTGCGGCAAACAATGAGATTAAAGTAAAGGGTTTTTTCATATTTTTGTGGTTTTAAAATTACGCTGTAAAGTTACACAATATATTTGGAAAAATATTTTTCATTTTTCCAAATATGGATTTCTAAAATTATTCTTCTATCTTTGCACACCCTAGAAGGATGAAAAAAAAGCTACTCAAGATACTAAGTTATGCACTAATAGCCCTCTTTTTGAGCTATTATGCTGAAAGTACGCTTTTTACCCACTCACACACCTTCTCTTGGGGGACAGTCACTCACTCGCACCCCTATCTACCCAACGGGGGACACTCGCACACAGCCACCGAGTGCCAAACAATTAGTCTACTGAATAATATTCTGCTGACTCCATTTACCACCGTTACAATAAGCGTGGCTGTGGTGGTATGTTTCTTACTATACAATCCACAGTTGCTCTCTATTGCAAAGCACATTGTGGAAAATTGCTCGCTTAGGGCACCTCCCAGCTCTACCACCTTCATGAGCCGATAGCTATCTGTTTGGATAATAGCTAGCTACACATAGGCTCACCTATTCCAATCACCATAACTAAACTAGACTTATGAAAATAATAACAGCCCTATGCGGGGCACTGTTACTATGTGGCTGTGGCCGTAATAGTAATGTAGAATCAACAGACAAAGAAATTAGCATCGAAAACGATGTGATAACAGTAAATCCACTGTCAGTTGTCCAAAGTAAGCTAAAGACCATAAAGGTAGAACCTTCGGCTTATCAAGCCCAATTCTCGACCTCGGGGATGGTCAAGGCTATACCAATATCCTATGCCGAAATTGCCACCCCTTTTGCAGGGCGTATTGTGCGCTCCTTTGTCCGCTTGGGGCAGAGTGTAGCAGTAGGTAGCCCTCTTTTTGAAATTAGCTCGCCTGATTTTTTCGAGACTATGAAGAGCTATTTTGCAGCCAAAAAAGAGATGGAACAGGCCGAGCGAAGCCTCGTGCGCGAAAAAGACCTATTGCTGAACCATGTGGGAGTGGCCAAAGATGTGGAACAAGCACAAGTTAGCTACGAACTGCAAAAACAAGATTATGAAAACGCAAAGTCAGCCTTGAAAGTATTCCAGGTAGACCCCGAAACAATGAGCCTGGGACAGCCACTGATTGTCCGCTCACCAATTGCAGGTAAGGTTGTGGCAAATAACATCATACTAGGACAATATGTCAAAGAGGAGTCGGAACCACTCTCTGTGGTGGCTGACCTGAGCCGAGTGTGGGTGGTGGCGCACGTCAAGGAGAAAGATATTCGCTTGATAGAGAAACTACAAGAGGTAGAGATACGGCTTTCGGCCTCGCCTGAAGAGCCTCTAAAAGGGACAATATACCACATAAGTGACATGTTGGATGAGGCGACCCGTTCGGTGGAAGTAATAGTCGAGTGCGATAACCATGCAGGCAAAATGAAGCCCTTTATGTATGGCACTGTGATATTGACAGATGCAAAGACAGAGGCTCTGTTGATTCCCACAACCGCCATTTTGCAACAAGAACAGAGTAATTACGTGCTGCTAAAAGTTGGGCAACACCAATTTAAAAGAGTACCAATCGAGGTTAACTCCACTATGGGGGAGAGCTCGGTAGTCACCTCGGGGGTGAAGGTGGGTGATGAAATTGTATCAGAAGGTGCTTTTTACCTATTAGAGGCAAAATAAGAGGATATGAAAAATTTGATTTTTGAAGCGATACATAGGCGAGGCCTTATGTTCGTACTCTTTGCTCTATTGGGGGTGGTGGGTTACTACTGCTGGACAAGACTTTCAATCGATGCCTATCCCGACATTGCCGATGTAACAGTGCAAGTAGTGACACAGGTGCCTGGATTGGCTGCCGAAGAGATTGAACAACAGATAAGCATACCCATCGAGCGTGCCATGAATGGTATGCCATCCATGAAGGTGATGCGTAGCAAGAATACTTTTGGCCTATCGACAGTTATCATGGTTTTTGATGATGGCACGGATGACTACTGGGCTCGACAAAGGGTGCAGGAGAGGCTTACAGATGTGGATTTACCCTATGGCGCCGTGCCTGGACTCAATCCGCTAACCTCGCCCACGGGTGAGATTTTTCGATACATTATCGAGAGCCAGAACCACGACCTACGCCAAATCACAGACCTTCACAAATGGGTGATTATCCCACACCTAAAGCAAGTAACTGGAGTGGCAGACGTGAGCAATTACGGCGGTATAACCACCCAATATCAGATTGAAATCGACCCCGCAAAGATGGAGCAGTACCATGTTTCACTAGGCGACATTACCGAAAAAATAGAAAAAAACAACCTCTCGGCTGGGGGTAGTATGTTATTTCACGGAGATTTAAGCTATGTTATTCGAGGAATAGGGCTGGTAAAGGGACTTGAAGATTTGGGTAACATAGTGGTCAAAACAGAAAACGGAGTGCCAATTTACCTCAACGACATTGGCACACTAAAGTATGGCGCACTGGAACGCAAAGGGGTGTTGGGTTTCACAGATGGTCAACGAGACTACTCGGATGCAGTGGAGGGTATAGTGCAAATGTTGCGCCACCAGAATCCCTCACAAGTGTTGGAGGGGGTCAAAAAAGCAGTCGAGGAGCTCAATAATGAAATCCTACCTCAGGGGGTTTCAATTCACCCTTTTATGGATAGGACAGAGCTAGTGGAGACAACCCTAAACACAGTTTCACACACACTCATAGAGGGTATGGTGTTGGTCTTCTTGGTCTTGATACTATTTTTGGGTAGCTGGCGTGGAGCGGTTTTGGTGGTGGTGACCATCCCTTTTTCGCTACTGATAGCCTTTATCTTAATGAAGGTGACCGACATACCAGCCAATCTGCTTTCGCTTGGTGCCATTGACTTTGGTATCATAGTTGATGGAGCCATCGTGATGATGGAGACCATTCTCAAAAAACGAGAGAGTACACCCAACGAAGAGCTCACAAAAGAGGGGGTGATACGGCGCGCAACCGAGGTGGCTCGACCCATATTTTTCTCGACCCTGATTATCATCACCGCCTACATGCCACTTTTTGCCTTTGAACATATCGAACGCAAAATGTTTACCCCTATGGCCTACACAGTTGGCTACGCGCTTGTAGGGGCTCTATTGGTGGCTCTACTACTTATCCCTGGCCTGGCTTTTATATTCTATCGTATGCCGCGCAAGAGCTACAAAAATAGGTGGCTGGAGCGACTAACCGATATCTACCACCGCCAAATAAGCAGACTAATAGACTCTCCACGCAAAATAATTGCCCCTTTGGCTCTAATTTTGATTGGTGCTGGAGTGCTCTCGATAACTGTAGGTAAGGACTTTTTACCACCATTGGACGAGGGTTCTATTTGGATTCAGGTGCAGTTGCCCCCTGGAATTTCGATTGAGCAGTCAAAAAAGATGGGGGCCGAACTACGAACCTCACTCAAGAAATTTGAAGAGGTATCGTATGTGATGACCCAAGTGGGGCGCGACGACGAGGGGGCGGAGTCATTTTCGCTCTCACATATCGAATGTGGTGTGGGGCTAAAACCATACAAAACATGGCAGAGCAACCGAACCAAAGGTGAACTCATTGAGGCCATGGATGCAGAACTAAAAAAGATACCAGGACTCTCTATCGGCTTTTCACAACCCATCATCGATATGGTCATGGACCAGATTGCAGGCTCGCACAGCGACTTGGCAGTCAAAATATATGGTGATGATATTGTCCAGACACGACAAGTGGCTCAACAGATTGAAAACGTCCTCAAACAGGTGCCTGGTGCCATGGACGTGGCCATAGACCAAGAACCTCCACTGCCACAACTACAAATCATTGCCGACCGCCAACGCATTGCCCAATATGGACTAAATGTTTCGGATGTAACAGAGCTTATAGAACTGGCCATTGGAGGCAAGTCCGTTTCTCAGATTTTTGTGGGTAGCAAATCCTATGATGTGATTTGTCGCTACAACGAAAATTACAGAAACACCCCCGAAAAGATTGGAGCCTTAATGCTCACAACCAATGAGGGTATTAAAATTCCACTCTCGCAGGTGGCGCAAATAAAGATGACCACAGGGGCCAGTACTATAACCCGCGAGATGAATGAGCGACACCTGACCGTGAGAGTCAACCTGAGAGGGGTGGACCTGACCACATTCTTGGGCAATGCCAACCGAGCCATTGCCAAAGGCGTAAAGTACGACCACCAAAGTGTGCATACAAAATGGGCTGGACAGTTTGAAAACCAACACCGTGCCTACTCGCGTCTGGCCATAGTGGTCCCCTTGGCCTTGGCCATTATGCTACTGCTCTTGATTATCGCCACTGGCAAATTCCGTCAAGGGGCAACACTAATGAGTATAGTGCCCTTGGCACTGTTTGGCGGTATGTTGGCTCTGAATCTAAGAGGAATGACCCTCAACGTCTCCTCGGCAGTGGGCTTTATCGCCCTCTTCGGGGTGGCCATACAGAATGGAGTTATTATGATTTCACACATTAACCATCTACGTAAAGAGAGTGATATACCTTTGAAACAGGCCGTCACCGACGGAGCAAAACACCGTTTTCGCCCGATACTAATGACCGCATCGGTGGCTATTTTGGGGCTGCTACCAGCTTCACTCTCCACGGGCATAGGCTCGGATGTACAACGTCCACTGGCAACGGTAATTGTCTATGGACTGCTCTTTGCAACAGTTATCACCCTATATATTTTACCTACCATCTATTGTGCGGTAGAGAGCTATCACTTAAAACGTAAACGCGAGTAAAAACAAAATGAAAAATATAATTATAATACTCCTTGCCATGAGCACCATTGAGGCCATGGCACAATTTAGGCAGCCGATAAGTTACATCGATTATATGGTCAAGGTACAGAGCGAAAACCTGGCCTATGCAGCCCAAAAACTTGAAATCCCCATTGCACAAGCCAACCTCCGCGCGGCCAAAGTCTTCAACGACCCCACACTATCGGTGGAGTACGCCTACAACGACGACCACCGTATGCAGATGGGACAAGGGCTATCTGCTGGGCTGAGCAAAACTTTCTCACCTGGTAAACGGACGGCAAGAATAGGGCTGGCCAGTAGCGAAAAAGAGATGGCCATGGCGCTGCTCGATGACTTTTTTAATAACCTGCGTGCACAAGCTACGAGGGCCTATTTTGAAGCTGCCAAACAGGAGAGACTCTATGAACTGCAACTGAGCTCCTACAACAGTATCAATGAGCTGGCTAAAGCCGATAGCATGAAATTCGTATTGGGCAAAATAACCAAAACCGATGCCATGCAAAGCCGATTGGAGGCAGGTATACTATACAATGAATTACTTAAAGCTCAGAGCAATATGCAGGGAGCCTATGTGGCACTAAATGTACACTTGGGTAGCTTCAGAGCCGATACACTATATGTACCCACCGAGGAGGCAATAGAGGTTGGTCAGCGTGATTTTAACTACAAGGAGTTACTATTAATAGCCTTGGAAAATCGTGCGGATTTGGTGGCAGCCATGAAAAATGTAGATGTGGCTAATAAGGCCTTGAAGCTGGTCCGACAAGAACGGAATATAGACCTAGATGTGTCACTGGGATACAACTACAACTCAGAGGTACGCAATGAGTTAGCCCCAGCACCAAAATTCAGTGGTATGACACTGGGGGTGGGTATACCCCTAAAATTCTCGAACGCCAATAAGGGGGCCATACAAGCGGCCAGCTACAAAGCAGTTCAGGCCGAAAAACAATATCAACAAGCACAGATAGAGGTACAAACTGAGCTCTCACAAAATTACAACGCCTACCGTTCATGCTGCCTTCAGGTCGAACTCTTCAACAAAAGTATGCTCGACAAGGCCAAAGCTGTAATGGAGGGTAAACGATACAGTTATGGCCGTGGTGAGAGCTCACTATTGGAACTACTCAACGCCCAGCAGACCTACAACCAAGTACAAGCGGTGTACATTGAGACGCTCTTTGGGCGTACACTCTCGCTTATTGACCTTGAACGTAGCGCGGGAATATGGGATATTGAGTAGCCATTAATTTAAACAAACAGATTCTCAATATATTTATCTAATAATTAACATAGTACAATATTATCAAAAATAAATAATAGACCAGACCACGAACTAATAAATCTTTGTGTAAATTTGCGTTCATATCATTTGATAATCTGTTTAAATTTATTAGTAAAATGAAACTTTCATCTGCTCTTTTACCTGCCATGGTGCTTTGTCCAGCTATGCTCGCTGCCCAAAATCAACAACAAAAGCCGAATATAGTGCTCTTTTTTGTTGATGATTTCGGTTACAATGACCTTGGATTTAGGAATTCAAGTTTCATGACACCAAACATTGATTACTTTGCCAAAAACAATATCAATTTTACGGCCGCCTATGTGCCTTCACCAACCTCAAGCCCATCGCGCGCAGGGCTACTAACGGGGCAATACCCGATACGGGCTGGCTTAATACGCCATATTAGCGAATACCCCAAAGATATTCATAATGGCAGCCATTATGAACTGTGGGACCAAGACCCTGGAGCGAAATACAACATCAAGGAGTTGACTCTCGACAAGCGCACCTTTGCTTCAGCCCTCAAGGAGTATGGATACACCACCTACCATGTGGGTAAATGGCACCTAGGACGCGCAGCCTACTACCCCAATAAACATGGCTTTGATTCGATGGTGGGGCAGTCTGACTTAGGGGGAGTTTACTCTTTCTTTCCTCCATACTACGAAAATAAAGAGCATGACTCAACGGGGAAGTACTTAACCGATATGCTCACCGAAGAGGCTGTGTCAGTAATTGAAAAACACAACTACCAAAAATCGCCACTACTACTCTATTTGGCTCATTACGCCACACACGCCCCATATGTGGCCAAAGAGGCTATGGTGGAAAAATATAAAGCTAAGGGGTTAAACAATCAATATGCTATCTATCACGCAATGGTGGAGTCAATGGACTCTTCGTTTGGAGCGGTAATAGAAAGTTTAAAAGACAAAGGAGTATATGACAATACGATAGTGGTCTTTGTTTCGGACCAAGGTGGAAATTTTGATAATTCGCCACTCAAAGGAGGCAAGAACGACTGGCCACTACATGAGGGTGGTGCCCGCGTACCCCTCTTTATACACTACGGTGGTGGTGTGGCTCCGAGAGAAGTGAATGAGCGCGTGAGTACGATGGATTTATACCCCACTTTTATGGAACTAGCCTCACACAAAGCGTACCACCAAAAAGAGATAGATGGCATATCACTGCTGCCAACGCTACTTGGAGGCAGGCCCAAAGAACGGCCACTGTTCGCCTATCGTAGCTACGACAACCAATTTGCCTCGGTCATCCATCGTGAAATGAAGTATATAATCACACGTGATGGCAATGACATAATGTACGACCTGATAAACGACCCTAAGGAGACAACCAACCTAAGAGGGAACGCACAATATGCTGCCAAAGAGAAGGTACTAAAAAAGCTTATAGATGGATTTCTGAAAAAATACGAGACCATGCTTTATACCCAGTAATTAAGAATAATATTGTACCTTTGTCTGGTAGAATTCAGCCCAAGAAAAGGTAAATTAATATAATTCAGTAAATGAAAACAGCACTTATTACAGGTATAACGGGACAAGATGGTGCATATTTGGCCGAGTTTCTCTTAAAAAAAGGGTATATCGTACACGGCATCAAGCGGCGCAGCTCCTCTTTTAATACCGAACGAATAGACCACCTCTACCAAGACCCACACGTGGCTGAACGCAGACTGTTCTTGCACTACGGCGATATGACCGACTCGATGAACCTGACCAGTATTGTGCAAAAGGTGCAACCTGACGAGATATATAACCTTGCGGCCATGAGCCATGTACACGTCTCGTTCGACACCCCAGAATACACGGCCAACGCTGATGGTGTGGGTATGTTGCGTCTATTGGAGGCCGTACGGCTGCTGGGAATGACCCAGAAAACACGCATCTACCAAGCCTCGACATCTGAGCTCTACGGTTTAGTGCAGCAGACCCCACAAAGCGAGACCACCCCATTCTACCCACGTAGCCCATACGCTGTGGCCAAACTCTATGCCTACTGGATTACGGTAAACTACCGTCAGGCCTACAGTATGCACGCCTCGAATGGGATACTTTTTAACCACGAATCACCCCTGCGTGGCGAGACCTTTGTCACACGTAAAATAACCCGTGGAGCTGCTAAAATAGCATTAGGGCAACAGGAGTGTATCTTTTTGGGTAACCTTAGCGCAAAGCGAGATTGGGGCCACGCCAAGGACTATATTAAAGCCATGTGGCTAATATTGCAACAAGAGAAGGCCGATGACTATGTAATTGCCACAGGTGTGACCACGCAAGTGCGAGAATTTGTGGGCATAGCCTTTGATTATATGGGTATTAAGATTAGGTTTTCTGGTGAAGGGCTTACAGAAACTGGGACAGTGAAGTCCATTGACCAGGACCGCTTTAAGGCCACAGTAGGGCAACCATGCCATCTGAGTATAGGACAACAGGTGGTGGCCGTGGACCCGAAATATTTCCGTCCCACCGAGGTTGAGATGTTACTAGGTGACCCCTCTAAAGCCAAGAGAGTGCTAGGTTGGAAGCCTGAATATGACCTAAAAACATTGGCCCAAGAGATGATGGCCTCGGATATAAAACTGATGAAAAAAGAGGCCTATCTGGCCGCGGGAGGATACAAAACTTTAAATTATTTTGAATAGATGAAAAAACTATTAGCCACAGTGTTGCTATTGTTGACAATAATGACAGCCACGAGCCAAACATACATCAAGACCAACGCCCTCTATTGGGCGGTATTGGTGCCCAACGTATCACTAGAGACCCGTATGGCCAAACACTTTAGCTTTAATGGTGATTTCGCCATCTCGCTTTGGGAGAATATAGGCGGCCGAAAACTCAAAGGCACACAGAGCAGTATTGAATTCAGATACTACCCAAAAGAGGCCTTCAAAGGCTTTTATGCGGGTGTCTATGGCGGCTTTGACACCTATCAGGTGAGCAAGTGGGACCACACCAATAACGAACTGCAACACGGCATAGGTTATGCTGTGGGGTTGACACTGGGCTACCAGCTCAAGATAGCCAAGAGGTGGAATATGGACTTTTACCTAGCGGGAGGTTGGCACTTAGGCCAATATTGGGGCGAAAGACTTTTGCCAGATGGGACAACCGAGATGTATGCCCCATGGAATAAAAGTGGCGAATGGATTCCATATAAGGCAGGTGTGACCTTCGCCTATCGCTTGACATCAAATAAACGTATGCATAAAAGATTTGGACTATGAACATGAAAAAAACACTATTTTTGCTGCTCGCGCTATGGTCGCTTGAGGCTTCAGCACAACAACTCATTCTCACAGAACCAACCAACAAAAACGACAAGCTATCCTATAGTTTTGTTGTAAAGTCGGAACATTGCGCTTTGCAGGCGCAAAGTATAGCCGCAAAAATAGAAGATTTACTCTCAGATAGAGAGATAGCCATTCGTAACACACCAAAATTAGATACCCTATCGGATGTAGTTATTACCATCCCAAAAGAGGGGGTAATGGTTATAGACGGACAAGAGATTCGTTACACAAACCTTGACCAAGCCTCAGCCAAAGCGGCAAAATTTTTGGACCAACGGTTCAGCACAGTTGGCAGCCCCACATACTCAACGCTCTGGCAGTGGGGCCAGGGGGGATATGGAGCCTACCGTATTCCATCGGTTGTGGCTCTGCCCAATGGTAATATTGTGGCTTTCATAGAGGCTCGTGCCCACTCAAAGCACGACCAAGCCGAAAACGACATTATAGCAAAAATTAGCCAGGATGGGGGACGAAGCTGGAGCGAGCAGATTATGGTGGCCCAGGCTGGCGGAGCAAGCCTCAACAACCCATGCGCGGTATATGTGGAGCAAGACCACAAGATAATTCTACTCTACCAATATTATCCTCAAAACATCACCGAGGGCAGTTCGGCAGTGGGGGTGCAGGGCGACAATATTTCGAGGGTGTTTACGGTTGAAAGCATGGATGGCGGCCGCACCTGGTCAGCACCAAAAGATATAACTGTACAGGCCAAGCACCCAGAGGCCAACTCAATATGTAGCGGTCCAGGTGCAGCCATAAGGCTAAGCCAAGGTGAGCATAAAGGGAGAATAGTGGTTCCTTTTAACGCCAATGGGTCAACCCGTTGGTTCAACTACCTACTATATTCAGACGACAGGGGCCTCAATTGGCAGATTGCCCCTGGAGAGTCGGGCTATGGCACCAACGAGAGCCAAATTGTAGAAATTGGTGACGGCGAATTATTGATGAATACCCGTTCACACCGTTACCCTCAAGACACACTATACACAGCACCTAAGGGTTGGAATCCATGGAATTTTGAGAAGGTGACACGTAACCGTGCCAATATACGTATTGCAATGAAGGGCGACAGCACCATCTGGATTGGGACAAAAGTACAAGAAAATCTACCTGACCCAACTTGCCAGGGGTCAATAATCCGTATCGGCAAAATATTGTTGCTTTCGAACCCAGCCTCTCAATACACCGTGACACGAGAAGGACGCGCCTACGGACAGACACCTCCCATGCGCATAAATGGCACTGTGAAGGTGAGCCACGACTGGGGCAAGACTTGGGACAGAAGTAAAAGAATCTATGGAGACCGCTTAACTGAGTTTCAATACTCGGTCTTGGTGGATTTGGGTCACGGGAAAGTGGGCTGCCTATTCGAGGCTGGAACTGAAATTAAATTTGCCTCCTTCGACCTAAAATGGCTACTAAAATAGGGTATGCTAAAAACAGACCGCTATAAAAAAGTGACAGCATGGTTTGCCAAAAACATGGCAGATGCCCAGACGGAACTACACTACCACACCACTTTTCAACTATTGGTGGCCGTGGTGCTTTCGGCTCAGTGCACAGACAAAAGGGTTAACATGGTGACCCCCGCCCTCTTTGCACAAATGGGCACACCAGAAATGATGGCACAGGCTTCAGTAGACGAAATATTCGCCTACATAAGTTCGGTATCATACCCCAGAGCTAAGGCCACACACCTTAGTCAGAGTGCCAAATTGTTAGTAGAAGAATTTGACTCAGAGGTGCCCTCTACCCGCATAGAACTAGAGACCTTGCCTGGTGTTGGACGCAAAACAGCCAGCGTAATACTATCGGTGGCCTTTGGGCAAAACGAGATGGCTGTGGATACCCACGTACATCGCGTAGCCAATAGAATAGGGCTCACAAAAAACGCACGAACGCCACTCGAAACTGAGAAACAGCTGGTTGACGGACTCAAAAACCAGGATTTGGGCAAAGCCCACCACTGGTTAATCCTACACGGAAGATATATATGCACCGCACGTAGCCCCCATTGCCAGCAATGCGGGATTGCAGAATATTGTGCTTATTTTTGTGAGCAGAAAAAAATCGTAGCTACGAAATAATTTTACATATATTCCATACGTTAATCAACCATAGGCCACTTTTATGGTGGAGAAGAAGATATTATTTACAAACATCTAACATAACATGAACGAAACGGTTAATATCAAGGAGCTTAACGACAAGATACAGCTCCAAAGTGCATTTGTCGACATCCTATCAATGGAGATGGGTAAGGTCATCGTGGGTCAAAAGCATCTGGTTGAGAGCCTGATGATTGGCCTACTCTCGGGTGGCCATATTTTATTGGAAGGTGTTCCAGGTTTGGCCAAAACGTTGGCCATCAACACACTGGCCAACGCTATTGATGCCAAATTCTCGCGTATCCAATTCACCCCAGACCTTCTGCCAGCCGACCTAACGGGTACAATGATTTATTCACAAAAGAATGAAGAGTTTGCCGTAAAAAAAGGGCCTATCTTCGCCAACTTTATCCTAGCCGATGAAATCAACCGCTCACCAGCCAAGGTACAATCAGCACTACTTGAGGCCATGCAGGAGCGTCAGGTGACAATCGGAGATAAAACCTATAAGCTGCCTGAACCTTTCTTGGTTATGGCCACACAGAACCCTATTGAACAGGAGGGTACCTACCCGCTACCTGAGGCTCAGGTAGACCGTTTTATGCTCAAGGTCAAAATAGGTTACCCATCGAAAGCCGAAGAGAAACTTATCATCCGCCAAAATATGCTGGGCGAATTTCCTAAAGCTTCGGCCGTTATTTCACCAGAGGAAATTTTACGCGCCCGCTCAGTAGTTGCAGAAGTCTATATGGATGAAAAGATTGAACGCTACATTGTGGATATTGTCTTTGCCACACGTGAACCTAAAGAGTACGGCTTGGACAACTTCACAGCCATGATTGGCTACGGATGTTCGCCTCGTGCCTCTATTTCGCTTGCCAAGGCCGCTAAAGCCTACGCCTTTATAAAACGCCGCGGCTATGTAATCCCTGAAGATGTACGCGCGGTGTGCCATGACGTTTTGCGTCATCGTATTGGACTAACCTACGAAGCCGAAGCCGAAAACATAACCGCTGAAGATATTGTAACAGAAATACTGAACACTGTAGAGGTCCCCTAGACCACTACTTGGAAAAAGTAGCTGTCTAAACATATAACCATAAAAATGAAAGAGGATATTCTAAAAAAAGTTCGGCGTATTGAGATAAAGACCCGAGGGCTTTCGCACGATATATTTGCAGGCAAGTACCACAGTGCCTTCAAGGGGCGTGGTATGTCCTTTAGCGAGGTGCGTGACTACCGCATTGGGGACGATATTCGCGATATTGATTGGAATGTAACGGCCAGAAGTTCAAAACCTCATATCAAGATTTACGAAGAAGAGCGAGAACTGACAATGATGTTGCTGGTGGATGTGAGTGGTTCGGGAAATTTTGGAACGCAGACCATGCTCAAGAGGCAATGTGCTACCGAAATTGCAGCCGTACTGGCCTTCTCAGCAGCCCAAAACAACGATAAGATAGGCTGCATATTTTTTACCGACCGCATCGAAAAATATGTACCACCCAAAAAAGGGAAGCAACACGTGTTGCGTATTATAAGTGATTTGGTAGACTTTCAACCCGAATCCCGAGGTACAGATGTGGGGGTGGCACTGAAATTTTTTGCCAGCGTGGTAAAAAAACGTTGTACCGCCTTTCTGCTCTCAGATTTGATAAGTCCATCCTTTGAGGAACCACTCAAGATTGCCTCAGGCAAACACGACTTAGTAGCTTTACGTGTATACGATAGCCGCGAGGAAGAACTACCAAACGTGGGCATTATTGAGATGCGCGACAGCGAAACCTCTCGAAAAGTATGGGTCGACAGCGCAAGCCGTAAAGTGAGACAGCAGTACGCCGAAAGTTATCGCACGCGTACCGAAGCCACCGAAAGGCTGATGTTAAAGAACCGCGTGGACACGGTGAACATAGCGACCTCGGATGATTATGTGGCCGCATTGATTAAACTCTTTAAAATGCGCTAAGAATTTTTGATGATGAGATACAGACGTTTATTTGTTTTACTACTAAGTTTGCCGCTTGGGGCTATGGCCCAAAAGCCAACCATATCAACAGCCATCACAGCCGACACGGTGTGGATTGGTGACCAGGTTGAGTATCAGCTCACCATCGACAAGGATGTGGCACAAGAGATTTCACTTCCTCAATTCGAGAACAACAAGATGACCGAACAGATTGAGATTGTGGGCACTCCAAGGGTTGACACGCTAGAACACGTTGGAAGACGAGTCAAAGTTAGAGTCAACTATACCATCACTAGTTTCGATGCTGGAACATTTATTCTTCGTGGCTTTCCCGTAGTGGCAGGCACCGATACACTTTTCACGCCAACAGTTAACGAGCTGGTGGTAAAGACTTTCGAGATTGACACAACAAAACAACAAATTTTTGATATCAAAGAGCCCATTGACACTCCACTGATTTTTGCGGAGATAAAAGATTGGGTCATCTATGGTAGCTTAGGGGCGTTGGCGTTGGGAGTGCTAATCTATTTTATAATACGCTACATAAAAAATCGGAAGAAAGCACTTGCTGAGAAAGCCAAAGAACCAGCACATATTATTGCCATTCGAGAGCTGGTACTACTGGACCATCAAAAGTTGTGGCAGGCTGGTAATTTCAAGGGGTACTACTCTACCCTGTCGGATATCCTGAGAACCTATTTGCAAAATCGTTATGGTTTTTCGGCACGTGAGATGACCACGCCAGAAATCACAGCAGAGGTGGAGCAGATTAACGAACAAAATCTATTCCACACCATCACAGAGTTGCTGACCTTAGCGGATTTGGTAAAATTTGCTAAATGGACCCCCTCACCTCTGGAGTGTACCGAAAATTACCACGCAGCCTATAATTATGTAGAATCAACGAAATTGATAGCAGATGAGAACTCAAATAATAACAATTAGCCTTATGTGTACCGCCACGGCGGCCCTGGCACAAGCCGAAAGGGCAGATATTCGCCAGGGTAACCGACTCTTTAAAAATGGCAAATATACAGAGGCTGAAGTTTTTTATAAAAAAGCACAACAAAAGAGTGTAACTTCATACGAGGCAGCCTTTAACTTGGCTGGCGCACTCTACAAACAAGGTCGTTTTGAAGATGCGGTTGCCTGTTATGCACCCATATCTGAAGATGGGACATCGACCAAAGAGAACCTGGCCAATGTGCAGTACAACACTGCCAACGCCATGATGAGCCAACGTAAACTAGACGAGGCCATTGAGGGCTATAAAAAATCACTCAGGCTTAACCCCTCAGATATGCAGGCAAAATTCAATTTGGCCTACGCTCAAAAACTAAAACAAGAGGACGAAAACAAAAATAAGGACCAGAATAAAGACCAAAACCAAAACAAGGACCAAAATAAAGACCAAAATAAAGACCAAAACCAAAACAAGGACCAAAACAAAGACCAAAACAAAGACCAAGACAAGAATCAAGATAAAAAAGAGCAACAACAACCTCAAAAGCCTCAGTCTCAAAAAGATTCGGAGCGAATGTTGAAAGCGGTTCAGGCCTCGGAAGATAACACCAAGAAGAAAGTGGACCAGCAGAAGGCGCAAGCCATGGGACAACAGGATGGGAAAAACTGGTAAAGAGCTACTAAAATATGGAAATAATAAAATTTGCAAACCCCGATGTGTTATGGCTGCTATTTGTGCTGCTACCTATGGTGGGGTACTATATTTTTCGCACCATTCAGGGGCGAGCTTCAATTGACGTCTCCACTACAGAGGCCTTCACTAAAAGTAAGCACACCTATCGATTCTACCTCCGCCATATCCCTTTTGTACTACGCATGGGAGTGGTGGCTCTGTTGCTTATTGCCATTGCAAGGCCTCAAAGTGCTGAAAACCATAGCAACACCAATGCCGAGGGGATAGATATAATGGTGGCCATGGACATTTCGGGCTCGATGTTGGCCCGCGACTTCATCCCCGACCGTATTGGAGCGGCCAAAGATATTTCGAGTAAATTTATACTCGAAAGACCCACCGACCGCATAGGGCTGGTGGTTTTCGCGGGTGAAGCCTTTACGCAATCACCTCTAACCACCGACCATGTATCGCTGGTGAACCTACTCAATCAGGTACAAATGGGTATGATTGAGGATGGAACGGCCATAGGTAATGGGCTAGCAACGGCCGTGAACCGTCTAAAAGAGAGCTCCGCTCCAAGTAAGGTGGTCGTGCTACTGACCGATGGAGTCAACAATGCAGGGCAAATTGACCCAAAAAGCGCGGCCGATATTGCGGCAGAATACAATATCAGAGTCTACACCATAGGTGTAGGCACTGAAGGTGTAGCACCCTCACCAGCCTTTGACCAGTGGGGAAACATGGTCTTCCAACAAGCTCAGGTCGAAATTGACGAACAACTCTTGCGCGGAATTTCTGAGACCACTGGAGGTCGATACTTCCGAGCCACGGACAATACTAAATTGGCTGAAATTTATTCCGAAATCAATAAGTTGGAAAAACAGAAAGTGGAGGTAGAGAGTTTTACAAAATATACAGAAGTCTACCATCTATTTCTACTTGGAGCTTTGCTGTTGCTAATTGTGGAGCTCCTATGCCGTTATATTGTTTTTAGACAGATACCTTAAAACAGAGAAAAAGAATGTTTAGATTTGCAGAGCCATTATATCTATATCTATTGGCAATTATACCACTTATAATAGTGGTCTTTATCTACTTTCGCCGCGCACAACGTAGACGTTTGGCGCGCTTTGGAGAACCACATGTCATTGCTAGATTGATGCCCGAGGCCTCGCCACGGAGGGTGCGTAACAAACTGATATTGCTCTTGGTGGCCTTTACGTTGATGATTGGGGCACTGGCTCAACCTCAGTTTGGCTCAAAACTGGAGCAGGTCAAACGAGAGGGTGTAGAGATTATGTTGGTGGTGGACGTGAGCAACTCTATGTTGGCCGAAGACTTCGCCCCCAACCGTCTGGAGCGAACCAAAAATGCGGTCAACCGACTCATCGAAAAACTGAGCAAAGACAGAGTGGGAATGGTGGTCTTTGCGGGCGATGCCTTTGTACAGCTACCAATCACTTCGGACTACATCTCAGCCAAGAGCTTTGTGAGTGGTCTCTCTACCAATATGGTGCCACGTCAGGGTACATCGCTAAGTAAGGCCATAGAGCTGGCCACCCGCTCCTTCTCAGAACAGAGCACACGCAGTCGCGCCATGATTATAGTCACCGATGGTGAGAGCCATGAAGATGAGCCACTAACGGCAGCCCAAGCCGCTAAAGACCAAGGTGTAGTAATCTATACTGTGGGTATTGGGACACCACAAGGGGCTCCAATCTCAATGGGTGGTGAGATGCTTAAGGATAAAGAGGGTAATATTGTAGTGAGTAAACTCGAAGAGCAGACCCTGCAACAAATTGCCGTACTCACAGGTGGAGCATATGTACGCGCCACAGACCAGAGCGTGGGCCTTGACGAAATTCTAAGCGAGATAGACAAGATGCAAAAACAGGAGTTCTCCTCGATGGTCTTTGCCGAATATAACGACCAATTCCACTACCTTTTAATGATTGCGCTGGTAGTGATTTTGGCAGAATTTTTGATGATAGAGCGTAAGAATCGTATATTTGCAAAAATAACAGTATTTAAGTAATATGAAAATTTACGTAAAATTTTTAACCATCATCTCTCTGCTACTAATGCAGGGATTAGCGTGGGCAGCTCCAGTGAGTTTTGAAGTCAACTCGCCTGAGGTGGTGGCCCAGGGTGAACGTTTTAGCGTTGAATTTACGCTCAGCAACGCCCAAGGGAGTGGTTTTGTGGCCCCATCGTTCACTGGATTAGATGTGTTGGCTGGCCCAACCGTCTCAAGTGGAACACAGATTTCGATTATCAACGGTGTTCAAAAAAGCTCTTCATCACAGACCTACACATACGTGGTGGTGGCCCGTCAAAAAGGTAAAGCACACGTGAGCACCGCCTCTGTAACGGCAGAGGGTAAGACATATTCGACAAAAGCCCTCACCATTGAGGTGGTGGCAGATGGAGCCGCAAGCTCGTCAACCCAAAGGCAGGCCCCTAGTGGAGAGTTGGCCTCGGACGATATTCTCCTACGTATGGAGGTCAATAAATCATCGGTCTATAAAGGCGAGGCAATAGTGGCCACACTTAAGCTCTACACCAGAGTGGGTATTGCAGGGCTCGAAAACGCAAAATATGCCGCCTTCAATGGCTTTTGGGCTCAAGAGCTCACGGTGCCACGTGCCGAATCGGTGCGGGCCACCGTAGGTGGCAAAGTCTACGAATCACAGGTGATACGCCAATGGCTACTCTACCCCCAAAAGGCGGGGCAGCTGGTAATAGAACAGACAAACTTCACGGTGGTGGCGCAAGTGGCCACAGCCGTCTCGTCGGGCTCGAGTCTCTTTGACCAATTTATGGGTGGAGGAACGACATACGAAAATGTAAGACGACAGATAATGGCCCCCGTGGTGAGGATTGCAGTCAAAGAGCTACCAGCACCAGCGCCTGCTGGCTTTGCGGGCGCGGTGGGACGTTTTACCTTACAGGCTAACCTGAGCAGTGGTTCGGTGGCAGCCAATACTGGTGGTTCGATTATACTCAAACTCAGTGGTGCAGGTGATTTTCCGCTAATCGAAACACCAAAGATAGTCCTGCCAGCCGCCTTTGAACAATATGACACCAAAACGGAGGACCAAATCAACAACACCACCTTAGGAACTTCGGGCACACGCACCTGGGAATTTCCTTTTATAGCCCGTGCCGAAGGAGAGTACAATATTCCAGCTGTCGAAATATCGTACTTTGACACAGCTACAAAAAGTTACAAAACACTCAGTAGCGGCCAATTTAAAATCACCATCACAAAAGCCGCTTCAGGAAGCCAAACGGCAGGGGCCATAGTATCTGGAGTCACTAAAGAGGACCTGAAGATGTTGGGACAAGATATTCGCTTTATAAAAGTGGGGGCACCAGAATTCAGAAGCTCTGAGGGTGGATTATTGTGGTCGTGGAGTTTCTTCTTGATTTTTGGCCTCGAGATTTTACTTTTTGTTCTAGTACTCTTTTTACTACGCAAGATAATAGCATCAAGGGCTGATGTGGTGCGTACCAAAAATAAAAAGGCCAACAAAGTAGCTATACGCCGTCTAAAGAGAGCTAAATCATTTATGCAACAAGGTGTTAAAGTGAGCTTCTTTGAGGAGATGCTACGTGCACTATGGGGTTATATGGGGGACAAGCTGTCGATTGATGTGGCTAACCTGACAAAAGAGAGAATCAAGACTACACTAACCGACAAAGGAGTTGAACAGACTCAGATTGATGAATTTATGGCACTGATGAGTGAGTGCGAATTTGCTCAATACTCGCCAGATGGAGCAGTGGAGATGGAGTCAATCTACCTACGCGCTCTGGAGGTAATTGGTAATATGGAAATAAAGTAGGGAGAAAATCATGAAAAGATATATTTTATTAACACTATTGTTAGTTTTTGGTTCCGCAGCAACAGTGGCCCAAGGGGTGGACTCACTCGCAACACGCTCTACAGGGCAACTTTGGGAAGACGGGAATGCCGCTTTTATAGCTGGACAATACCCACTCTCAGCCGCCACATACGAGGCTATATTAAGCAAAGGAGAACATAGTGCAAAACTATACTATAATTTAGGTAACGCCTATTTTGAGCAAAATCAACTTGGCAAAGCTATTCTTAACTTCACCCGTGCACAGAACTACAACCCCACGGACGAGGACATCAACTACAACTTGGCCTTGGCCACAGCACGCACCAAGGACAAGATAGAGCCAGTCCCTGAATTCTTCCTTCAAGGGTGGATACGCTCAGCGGGATACCTGCTCAGCGGTGACGGCTGGTCGGTTGTGGCTCTAGCCTTAGGATTACTGGTCTTTACTTGTGTGATTTTATGGTTGGTGAGCTCGCGTATGGGACTCCGTAAGTTGGGTTTTGCGGGAGCCATTGTAGGTTCGATACTCTTTGTGGTGGCCATAGCCTACGCACAAACAGCCCTTTCGCGTCAAAAGGCTCAAGATTCAGCCATTGTGATGAACACAGCCGCCCCTGTAAAGAGCTCGCCAAGCGACGGAGGCAAGGATATATTTGTCTTGCATGAGGGAACCTCGGTGCAGGTACTACAAACTGTGGGTACATGGAGCGAAATTCGTATTGAGGACGGCAACAAAGGTTGGATTGCAAGCAGCGCCATAGAACAGATTTAAACCAGTGCGCATCAACTACTCATCATCCTACTTAGGAAAAATTATATTTATCTTCATCGGTTCGGTGATAGGTACGGTGTCGCTAGTCTATTCAAACTATATTGCGGCCGAGTTAGCCGCCAAAGAACGTAACGAGATTCACCTTTGGTCGCAGGCTCTGGCCCAACAGAATATGAGTGTCGAACGGAGTCAGGCCATCATAGATATGACCTCCAGTTCGACCACAATACCGTATATTGTTGTTAACGAGTATATGCAGGTGATGGGTTCACAAAACGTAGACCCCGAGGTGCTTGCCGACCCTATAAGACTGCGCGAGAGGCTAGAAAAAATGACACTCGACGGCAGGGCGCCTATCCCAATACGCCTGTCGAGCCTGACGCTAACCTTCTTTTACGATGAATCGCCCTTGCTCAGGAGCCTCTTTTGGTTTCCATATATTCAGTTGGGCATCATTGGCGTATTTATAGCCTTTGCAATGATGACCTTCCGCAGCACCAAACAGAGCGAGCAGAACAAAGTATGGGTGGGTATGTCCAAAGAGACTGCTCACCAACTGGGCACCCCCACCAGCTCACTACTGGGGTGGGTGGAGTATCTACGCACACAGGAGCTACCACAAGAGGTGGTGGACGAGATAGGGCGAGACGTAACACGGCTCACCAAGGTGGTAGACCGATTTAGTAAAATAGGGTCCACGACGCAACTCATACCAATCAATATCTACGATATTACACTCTCGGTGGTGAGTTATTTCCAATCGCGTATTCCTCGCCACGTAAGCCTAAAGATGGACGAAATATCGTCAGCCCCACTACAAGTTTTGGCCAACAACTCTCTACTGGAGTGGGTTTTTGAAAACCTACTTAAAAACGCACTCGATGCCCTAGGAGGCAAGGGGACTATAGAGGTCAAGATTAGCAGTGCGGGACATTGGGTAACGGTGGATGTCACAGACACGGGCAAGGGTATAGCCAAGGGTAGCTGGCGCAGGATTTTCCACCCTGGCTTCACCACAAAAACACGCGGCTGGGGGCTGGGTCTCTCGCTCTCTAAACGTATTGTTGAGCAATATCACTACGGCAAAATCTTTGTACTAAATTCCGAAATCGACAAGGGAACGACAATTAGGGTACAGCTCAAAAAACTATAGCTTGCAAGGGTGCAGGAAGTTCGATTGTGGTGCATTTTATCTCGGCAAGGACGGCTTTACCCTGCTCGGTGAGCGAGAAATACATTTGCCGTTTGTCGGACGAGCCCAATATTCTTTCGATATAGCCCTTTTTCTCGACCGAGAGGATGACCTTAGAGGCGTTAGAGGTGGTGAGTCCCAAAAACTCGGCAATTTGGCCCGAACAGAGCCTCTCATTTTGGGAGAGGCTACATAGCAACATACCCTCGTTAAGACAAAGGTTGTATCGTTTTTGAAATTCAGCCTCGTAGTGAGCAAGGGAGCGGTAGAGGTCCCTGATTTTGCACAGAGTCTCCATTATTTCGCAAGTAACACCTTGTCGATGGCCTCTTTCAGTTGAGCTTTTGGTAGGGCCCCCTGCACCATTTGCGGCTCGCCAGTGAGCGGCACAAAAAGTAAGGTTGGAATGGAGCGGATGCCAAAGGCGGCAGCGAGCTCTTGCTCGGCTTCGGTATCTATTTTATAGATGATGATTTGGTCTCCATATTCGGTGGCTAACTCCTCGAGCACAGGCGCTAGGGCCTTGCACGGGCCACACCACGAGGCGTAGAAGTCAATAAGAGCAGGCTTTTGGCCTAGATATTTCCACTTTGAAGAGTCTAAATTGGCAACCTTGGTCGAAAATTCGGCTGCGGTGAGATGAACTGTTTTCATGTTTGTTTGATTTTTTGATGGTTGTTGTCCCCAGCATGAAGTTAGCAAAACCGAGGCCAAAAGAGTAATAATAATGTGTTTCATTAGCTATTGATTTTGCCTATGGCGCAACTTAATAGCGAAGTGGCACCTGCCCGCAGGGCCTGAAAGCCTTTGGCCGAGCCCACCTGAGGATAGCCCAGAGAGAGAAGCGTGGCGGTGAGCTGCTCTCGCTCGAGGCTATCTTGATGCTCCACCGCGATGGAGCCTTTGGCGATGTCGACCTCTACGGCTTCAACGCCAGGCAAGGCAGAGAGAGCCTTACGGATGGAGTTGGCACAGCCACCACAGCGGATGTTATCCACGAGAATTGTTGTTTTCATCTTTTTTGTTTTTTTTGTTAAACATACTGAATATAAGCGCACCCATGGCCATTCCCCAGAGCGTACTTATAATAGGAGAAGAGGTTATGGGACACGAACCAGTGGAACAGCCCACTATCAGGTAGTAGAGATAACCCCCCACACCCCCTACTATACCGCCCAGGACGGAGAGCAGATTGGATAAAATAAATTGTTTCATGGGGCAAAGATATATATTATTTTCCAATGGAACAAATATCCATAAGAAAAAATATAGCAATAGTTTTAAGGCCGTGTCTTAAAACTATTGCTAGGGCTTATAGAATATCGTATTTTACCACGGAGGTGTACTCTAAGGGAAAGAAGAGTACATCTTTAAACTCGATGGTAATGAGCAGCTTATCGTCTACAGTAAGATTGGATGGGATGGTAAAAGAGACCTCGGCATTACGAAAATAGGTGCTTGAGGAGGCTGTCACAACCACTTTAGCATGCAGAGCAACAGGGGCACCCCCATAGGAGTTCACCGTGGTGACATCGTCCGAAATGGGCGAGGTGGCTATGGTGGTGGCATAAGGAGGGTCCTGAACCAGGCCATATGTTCCGCGGTTGATTTGTCCCGTTTCGCCTCCAGTAGAGGGATAGAAGACCAGGGTATTGGCGTAATTTTGGTAGCCACCATTGGCCCCCACAAAAACATTACCCGCCTGGCGGCGTGCAGTGGCCTTGACCACCACAGAATATTGAAGTTTGAATGGGTAAGACTGGGTAAAGGCCGCGGCCTGGTTCAGGGCTATCGAGAGGTGGCGGGGTCCATCGGCAGCATCCATTTCAATATCAACAGAGGCCTGGCGCGGTGCGGGTAAGTCGTTGCGGGCAATGGTAAGGGCATAGCGCGTGAGGTAATTGGAACTGCTCAAGGTCTTGAGCGTGACCCAGCTAGGTAAAGCACCAACACGCAGTGGAGCACTATGTTCGAGAGTCAGCTCGTAGGTTTCGCCCTTGGAACGAGAGGCAAAGGTGGTTGGCGTGGCCGAAAGGAAGTCGGTGGCACCCAATTGAGTGACCCGACGGAAGTCGATAAGTTGCGGGGTGGAACCTGGCGGCCAGCTTTGGTAGAGTTGGACGGTACCATGGCGAGCTTCGCGGGATTTATTCTCGGAGTAGGTGAAGGTGGCGGGCATGGGTCTATCGGTGGCCCAATAGGAGAGTCCACCGCTGTATGTCCAATGAATCCAATCCACGTCGCTACGAGCCATACAAGGCAGACCAGTGGAGCTATTGACATTCCAAAGGTGAGAGAAGCCCACGCTACGAGCGGGGATGGTCATATAATCCGAGGCAGGGACCAAAAAGGCATCATAGAGTTTGGTTTGATGGAGCTCGAGGGTGGCTGTTTTGCTACCGTTGCTAAAGAGCAGCTGCCCTACCCTATCAGCGAGTCTATTTTCCTCGACCATCAGAGTTAGTTCGTTGGGCAGAGCGGAGCCTGTGGAGCTACTTTTGGATATTTGCACCCACGAAGGTTTTGACTCCACGCGCCAATCGAGGGTTGAAATCAGGGTCAGAGGGGTGGTTTGGCCAGCGTAGAAGGAGAAATTAGCAGAGGTGATGCTGAGCGAGATGTCGTCAGATGAGGGGGGCCGGAAGATAGATTGCACATAATATTTGCCCCCAAGCAGGCGAAGGAAAAAACTTTCGCAGCTTTGGTCCTGCGACTGGGCATTGAGATAATGGGTGGTGATAGTCACCGATTGGCGACCCCAACTTTCGGGCACATAGTAGACCACCTTGTCCACCGCGGTGGGGGTGGCATAGGTGGAGACGATGGAGCAAGAGCCATCGAGGGGGGTCATTTGGGTGGGCTGGTGGGGCTGTAGGGTGGCTCGGTTGAGAATCCTATCCACCATGATGGAGGTAAGCAAGGTTTTTGGGTCGGGATTTTGGATTTCCAGACGTGCAACCATCAGGCGCATGGGCAGCAGGATGGAGGTGTTGAGTTTGGAGATGGGGCTTTGGGCGCACATGGGCAGCGGGTCGCGGTTTTGGGCCACAAAGCGGTTTGAGCCATCGGTTCGGTGGCGCAGGGTTATACGGCCTTGGTGGCCCAGGGTGGCAAAAAAGCTACGCAGGGTGGCCATGTCGCCACCAAAGTCGATTAATTGGTTGTCGTAATAATATTCGTAGGTGCTGTTGCTGAGCACATTGGCAATGGCATAGAGCGTGGTGGCGTTGCCTGGGACTTCGAGTGTAAGCCGCGAGGAGGAGGCTCTGTGACAGCTCAGTAGCTGGCCCTTAATGTCATAGAGGGCCACAAAGACCGAACTGATAACCTTTTCATGGTCCTGGAGTGGCAAGAGGCGACTTTGGTCTTGGGCACAAAAGGAGATGGTGTAGGCGGTTGACGGCTCGCTCGTGGGGGGCGGTTGGTGTCTACAGCCCATGGCCAGCAGCGACAGCAGGGCCACTAGGGCATAGTGGTTAAAGAATTTGAGTGTCATCCTCTTCCCAATTATCGGGTACGGTGATGGTGATGTCGATGTTGAAGGCGGGGTCGATGGTTACTTCGATGGGGTGTTGGGCGTTTGAGGTGATGGTTTTGAGCTTCACTCGCTTGGTTGTGGCTCCGCTACGAAACTCAAGGAGGGCTTGCGAGGCGGCTGTGGGCATAAAGTAGTAGGTGCGCGAGGAGCCAGAGGCGAAGAGCAGGGGCGATTCGGTTAGGGTGAAGGCCTCACTAGTGGCGGGCGGGGTAAAGGTGGGGGCGGTGCCAAAGGTGGCGTTGAGCTCCGAAAAGGCGATGTAGTCGATGGTCACATTGGAGCGGTTGGTGAGCACCAATTTGGCCATGGGACGGCGGAGGGGTACGGTGAGGGTGCCTGCGGCAGTGGCTGTGGCCGAGCCACACATGGCCAGGGGGGTGGAGGCTTTTTGGAGCTCCTTGGCGGTGGCTTTGTTGGTTATGCTCATGGGGGTGGTGGCGGTGGTGGCGGGCCACGAGCTCACACCCGTGAGTTCCCAAGCACCCACGGTGTTGGCCACCACAACGGCCGTCACGGGCAGGGAGCTGTGGGCGATGCCCGTAAAGGAGAGCGTGGCCTGGGGCTGGGTGTTGGCGGTGATGGTTTGGTGGGTTAGGTAGGCTTGTTTGTTGTCGTAGAGGGCCACGGTGGCCTGTTGGATGAGTTTTTCTTCGGCTGTGGCACCCACAGGGGCACGCGAGAGGTCGGGTGAGCCGATGAGCACATCAATGCGGCCTTGGGTGGAGGTGTCCACAGAGGTGGAGTCCTGCTGGCAGGAGAGAAGCAGAAGGGGAAGCAGAAGGAGGTAGAGGTGTTTCATGATAGAGGAGTTTTATTCAGGAGTACAAATATAAGAAAAAGTTTTTGAGAAAAACAAATAACATTTTGATAATCTGAACCTTATAAGCCTATCAAAAAGGCGAAACAGCCCTCTGGAAGGGACATTAGAGTTCGGTGGCTTGGGCCCAATCAAGGGAGCGATAGGCGGAGTTGAGATAGGGGTATTGGGGTTGGGGGATGTAGGTGGTCAGGCCAGAGTGGGAGTGGATGGTGAAGCCGCCCAAGGAGGGCATAAAGGTGGGGGTGGCCAGCCGAAGCAGCACTACCCTACTGAGCATTGCGTCCAGGGTGGTCATCTGAGCGGGGGTGCAGATGGTTTGCAGGAGGTGGCGCAGGTCGAAGAAGAGGTGGCGGCCATGGGGGTGGCGGTCGAAGTGCTGGATGGCAAGCAGGGTCTGGGGGTCGCGGGGAAAGTGGAGCCCCCAGGCGCGCAGCTGGGCGGCAAGGGGTTCGAGTGGTGCGGTGCGGATGAGGGAGATGGTGGCCGAGCGGTTGTCGGCTGAGGCCTGGTTGCGGAAGTGGTAGTAGGCCTGGGCCACGGAGGCCAGAGCCTTTTGGGAGTCGTGTTGCGAGCTTAGGTCCCAGAGCGGGGGCAGCAGTGAGCCATAGAGGGTGGTGAAGCCTGGCGAGAGGATTTCGGCCGACGAGGCCAGCAGGTAGCGCGTTTTGTGGCGCAACTCGTAGGCCACCTCGATGCCCGACATGAAGCAGGCTTCGAAGACGATGAATTCGAAGGTGCTATCGGGGATGGCGCGGGCCAGGTCGGCGAGCTCCATTTCGGACGAGCCATCGACCACCACCGAGCGCGGAGAGCCAAGGGTGTGGGGTGGGAGCCAGCCGCTGGCGTGGGAGAAGAGCCAGAGGCCATAGCTTTGGGCTGGAGCCTCGGCCTGGCAGCGGGCCACCACACGCGCGAGAACCTCGGCCGAGGCCGAGTTCTCGAGGGGATAGCGTTGGATGAGTTGCGGCCCCGCTGTGGTGAGTCGCCAGAGCGAGGGGAGCGCGCCCGAGGCGGTGGCGGGGTCGTGGTAGACCAAGATGGAGGCCGCGGGGTGGGCAAGGATGGGGTTCTGCACAAGGGCGAGTTGCAGGGCTTCGAGCTTTTGGAAGGATTCGGAGCTAAGGTTGTTGTCGCCACCCAGGTATACAATCAGCGTGCGGCTGGCGGCCTGCGCACCGTCCGCCGCCAAGGGGGGAGGGTCGGGGCGGCAGCCGCCAAGCGGCAGCAGCAGAAGGAGGAGGAGTAGCAGCGGTAGAGGCTTCATAATAGGGTTACTTAAAATCGTCATTAATATCCTGAACACAACGCACTGGCTGAGCTTCATTGAGTCCTCTGGCATCAGTCAAAGACAGAAAATTCCCATAATCACCGGAGCTATGAGCACCAAATGAAAATCCAGCATTTCCAGTAGTAGAGGTCCATATAGCAGGTCCAGGAAAAACAGGGAAGTTCTGTTGATACAATCCACCTGAAATCAGGTAGACCCATTTACCAGCTGGAACCTCGGCCATATACTGTCTTGAATTAGCATAAGGTGGCACGATATTAAGGGCTTGTCCATTTTTAGCACATCCGACGTACCCATTGCCACTACCAAATGTACCCATCCATTCGGCATATGTAGGCACGCGCCAACCATCGGGACAAGGGTCTGTTTTAGGGTTCTTGATAGGATATGGGAAATTTTTCCAAGAGTAAGACCAGGCATAGGATACACCACCAATGAGCGATAGACCGAATGCGCTTGATAAATTCCACGAATTATATTGTGGCTTAGCTGGGGCAGGAGCATACGGACCTTCACGAGGTACACAAACATTGGACCCCCAAAAGTAGTGGTAACCAAAATAAGATTTATCCATCTTAGGATCATCAAGATAGTCGCAGCGGGTGGCACCCACATTGCGGTCGCGCCACCAAATGAGGTTGCCCGCAGCAGCAGTGCCGAACTGAACAGCAGTCTCGTCGAGCTGGACAATGGTGGTGGTGGCGATGGTGCCCGAGGTGGTGGTGATGCGTATCGAAGCGGTGCGCACACCCCCTTCATTGGCCGAGGCCCGCACGTCGAGCGCAGTGCCTCCGCTACCCGAGGCGGGCGAAACGGTGAGCCAAGGGTCGGAAGAGGTGGCTGTCCACGAACCTGTGAGGTTGGCTGTGCTGAGGGTGACTGAGACCCCCTGAGCAACATTGTTGATGGTGCGGCGACGGATGTCGACACTGAGCTCCTCGATGGTCTGGCGGTCGCGCACACAACGGATGGACATGTAGTGGGAGGCTAGGTTGTCGATGGCCGTGGCCAGATTGGGGTAGACCTTGGGCGCAGGGCGCGAAGGCATACGGGGGGTGTAGCTGACCAAGGGGATGTCGTCGCGCAGAATACGAACAGCATAGGGGCCCGAAGTGGATGAGTAGGAGGAGGTCCAATACCACCCAGCGGTGATGGATGTGTAGAGAGGGTCGGGAACGTTGCCGTTGAACAGACGGTTGTTGGAGGTGGGGAAGTAGACATAACGCCCCTGGTCGGAGGAGATGTAACGGCCATTGAGAGAGGTGGAGCCCACCAAGGGGGTGAGCTGACGCGCACCGTAGAGCAGGATATTCTCCATCTCGCGCGCGGTGGGAACTCGCCAACCATCGGGGCAGGGGTCGTACTCGGTGCGCACAGGGGTGAGGTTGGTGTTGGCCAAGAGGTCGGCACTCGTGGCACGAGCATCCCACAACATCTTGACATCGCGCTGGTCGGCAGGGGTGTAAGAGGCATCGGGGGTGAGCCACTCAAAATTCTTGGGGTCACCATTGTTCAGCCCCGTGGTGATGTTGGTGGTCAGACTTCCATTGTTGGTGGTAATATAGCGGCCCCAAGCGGGGTCACCCTTGACAGGTTGGCGTTGAACACGCGAGCCATCGTTGTTCTTGGCCGTGTGCAGACCAAGGCAGGAGGCATAGGCCACCTCGTAGCCATCGGGGCGGCGGCCCCACATATATTTGTAACCATCGGAGGCCACTGTGCCAGCGGTCATGGGGTCCATGGGCGACTCGGTGGCACCCAGGTTGCGGTCGAGCATCTGGTAGCCATCGATGACCACGGTGCGATAGTCGCCCTGATGGACACGTATCCACTGCTCAACAGAGCCGCTGGCGACCACAATGTAGCCGTTGCGCACGGTGTTGGCGGGGCAGGCGTCGAACTTGACGTTGATGGAGCCAGGGCCCACACCAGAGGCCGTCTTAGGGTCGGCCAAAGGGGTGTAGGTGTCATCGGTGAAAGAGAGCCACGCGTTGCCCACAGCGTGGGTGTAGGCATCGCCATTGCGGAGAGTGGCCGTCCAGGGGCCAGTGGTGGTGATGGCTATCTTCTCGATGTCGATTTCGGCCGTCTTGGCTATATAGAGGCGGCTGACGGTAAGGGCTGCCGAGGCACTACCCTGCGAAATGGTGACGGTACGCAGCTCCTCGAAACCGCTGACATCGACCACCTTGATGCCCAAAACTGCCGAACGCGAAAGCAGAGAGGCACTGATGGCATCGACATCGAAGCTCAGGTCCAGAGTCTGATTGGCGGAGGTGGTGGTGCCCGTCTGGCCTACAATAAAGCCTGGTGAGAGGCGACACCAATTACGAGCCTTGTCGTCGAGCAGGTGTAGGTGCTCGATGGTCCACTTGGAGCCCGCCTGGGCAATGGAGACCTGGGTTTTGACCTTACCCAATGTGTTGCCCGAAGGGGCCGTGATGATGGAGGGGGTGAAGGTGAGCAGTGGTTGGTCGGTGTGGTACTGCTGAAGGGTGGCGATGATGGCGAGACGAGCATTGGCCGAAACCTTAATCTTGATGTAGGCCACACGCGGCTTGCCATCGGTGTTCTCGGTGAAGGTAAATTCTATCTTGGAGCCCTTTTTAACGTAGGTGGCCCAAGAGGGCTGAGCGATGGGGGTGCCATCCTTGGCGCAGGGGTCGACCTGCCAGGCGGCCTCGCCTAGGTTGGAGACCACATTGAGCGAACCAGTGCCCGCAACGCGGGGCATGGTGAAGGTGCTGGAGGAGAGGCCCAAATAGTTGGAGCCATCGAAGACAACTTCGGAGTGCTGGGAGTAGTCCCACTCGATGACGGCATAATCGATATTCTGAGGCGCATCGTTGATGGCCGAGGCGGGGTCGGGGTTGCCAGGGCCGTTGACCTTGACAATGTTGACCTTGTAGACATAGTTGCGGCGAACCTGAGCCAGGCGCGCATTGTCGTGCAGGTTGACGCGGTAATAGGAGGTAACCCCCTTGTAGAGGCCACCAATAATGACGGCCGTGGTCTTGGTCTGGTCGTCCTTGTTGGCATTGTAGTTCTCAAAACAGTAGAGGGAGCCGGTGAAGTTGCGTTTTTGGTCCTCGGTGGTGGCGTTGACCTGGGCGTAGCTCCCCAAAGGGGCCGTGGCAGGCACACGCAGAGGCGAAGAGGCATCGGCGGGGTCGATGGTCTTGCCCATAAGGAAAGAGCCTTGACGAGCATTGACCAGACGCACCGAGGTGAGGGTGAAGTTGGTGACCTGGTCGCGCAAAACCACGTCAACACGGGCCACAGTGCGGCGCAAGCTGAGGTTGATGGTGGGCGAGGTGGTGGTGATGGTGTTCAGGGCCGAGAGGTCGCTCATGACAAAATTAGAGGTGGGCATGGTGGCCGAAGTGGTGATTTCGTAGGAGTCGAAGAGGCTCTTGGAGGTGATGCCGTCCATGCGGGCGGGGTCGCCATTGGCGATGAGGCCAAATTGACGAGAGACCGAAGTCTCGCCCGCAGGGATGGTAACGGCTATCATGGCACGGCCACGGCCGTCAATCATGTTGATGGTGGTGAGGGTCACATGGCCCTCGAGACCAGCCACACGCGCACCCGTTTGGTCGAAGGCGAAGACATCAAGGCGCACAATGTTATTCTCACGCGAGGCATCGTCAGCAGCGGCATAGGTGAGCATGGTGTCGGCCAAGGGGATGTTGAAATCGAGCCCCACATTGACCTTGTCGCCTAGGGATGGGTCCTGGTCGGGCAACATCTGCCGACACGAGGTGGCACCAAAAAGCAGGAGAAGGGTGAGAAGAAAAAAGTTTGTTATCTGTTTCATCTGTGTATGTGTTTTTTATATTAATTAGCCTTTACGCAACGCACCGACATGAGGCCAGTGGTGAAGATGGCTCCACAACCAGGGTGGCGAGCGTTACGCATCTCGGCCTTGTCCTGGTTGAAGAACATATAGTGATAGCGGCTGTTGTCACCAGCGGGCGAAGAGCTCATGTAGTAGCCCTCGGTAGCGATGGAGGCCATATCTTTGGTGGCAGAGTTCTCGAGAGGGGCGTAGAAGCCATTGCCAAGGTAGACGCAGGCCCCTGAGGCGGGGAAATAGACATCGGCAGGGGTGGCGGTGCTCTCGAGTATCCAACGGCCAAACTGATTGGCATCCAAGGAGCTAAGGGAGGTTGGGCCTAGGAAAATCTGTTTGAGCTCAAGAGCCGTGGGCACACGATAGCCCTCGGGGCAGGGGTCGAAGGTGGTCTTGACGCCTGCTAGGGGGTTGGTCTTGGTGATGTCGGCGGCGGCAATGGTGCTCACGGCGTTGGCATCGAGGAAGCGACCAAAGTCGCGCTGAGAGTCGGGCGTATTGGCATCGACAGTGAACCACGAATAACCATTGCCGATAAGTAACTGGCCATAACCATTTGAAGCGGTAAATGGTTTATTGGGCTCCACAGGTACGGAAGAGACTGTACGGGGGGAGAGATAGGCGGTACGCGCTGCTGCATCGTACTTCATAAGAGTTTCGTAACCATTGGGCACATTGCCCCACTGGTAGCGGTAGCCCATGGCCTTAACGGCCTCGGCACGGGTGGTGGTGATGGAGCGCGAGGTGGTGCCGCGCGAGGTGGCACCCAGATTGCGGTCGAGAATGGTGAGGCCATTGACCGTCACGGGGTTGTAGTCGCCATGGTGGATACGCACCCAGACCTGGCTCTTGCCCGTGGGGTCGGAGATGCCGATGTAACCGTTGCGGACGGCATTAGTACCAGCGATGTTGAAAAATTTGACGTAAAGTATATCATTTCCACTACCGTCATACCTGCACCATCCCTTACCTCCTTCAAAATAGATAGGAAGCAACACATTACCAGTGGCATCAGTAGCTAAACCAATAAAGTTCTTAGGAGTGGCATCATTCATTATAGTGATTTGTTCGTACTCAGCTGTATATAATGATGCTATCCAAGGGCCGTTAGAGGTGATTTTTAGGGGGAGGGTCATGCCATCGCCCATGGCGGCCATATAGAGGCGGTCGACCGAGATGGTGGGCACCTGGTTGTTGAGCTGCACGATGGTGAGTTTGTAATATTCGGAGACCCCCGTGTTCTGGTCGGTGGCCTTGAGTTTGAGGATGGCACTACGCGAAGGGGTGGTCGCGGCCATGGAGGCCACGGCAAAGCTCAACTGCCAAGTGTCGCCTATGCCCACCCCAGTGCCCGAAGTGGGAATGCCAGCGACAAAATTGACCCAATCGGAGGTCTCGCCAAACTTGACAAAGGCGGGGTCGGCCTCCCACTTGATGTTTTTACGCAAGGTGGTGATGTCGGCCATAAGAGGCAAACTACCAGCATCGACGCCCGCACCAGCATAGGGGGCGGCAATGGAGGTGGTGGAGAGCTTGACCATGGCGTTGTCGCCATAGGCCTGAGTGGCCTGGAGCTTGATACGGAGCTTGGAGCCAGCGGTGATGTAGAAATAGGCTGTACGGGCTTTGCCAGTGGCGTTGGTGGGGGCCATGTAGTTGCACACGTCACCGTCTTGCTTGACGGTGAGCCAGGTGGCGGGGGTGCCCGAAATATCGACAGGCGAGGTCAGCCCCCAGGTGTCGGCTGTGGTCTTGACGATGACCATGCCTCCAAAGGCGTCACGCGGCATATTGAGCTGACGCTCGGAGACGGCAAGGGAGAGGGTGCCGTCGAACTCGGCATTCACATCGCTCTGCTTCCACTGCTCGATGGTGTAGCGCAGGTTGGCATTGGTGCCGATGGCCGCGTCGTTCTCGTCCACAAAGCCAGGGCCATCGACCTTGTTGATGTTGATGGCGTAGAGGTTGTTACGTAGGATTTGGAACGCCCCCGCGTCGTCCTTGACCTCGATGCGGTAGAAGGTGGTGACACCCGAGGCGGCATACTCGCCACCCAACATGATGGAGGTGGTGTTGTTGATGACTTTGGGGTCGGCATTGTAGTTCTCGAAGGCGTAGAGCAAAGAGGCAAAGCCTCGCTCCTGAGCAATGGCCAGGGGGACGGTGGGGTACTGAACCAAGGCCGAGGCGGCGGGGAAGGTGACCTTGCCCGCGGCCAACTTCTGGAACATATGGCTCTGGTTGCGCACATTCATCAGGCGCACGGACTTGAGTTTGAAATTGGTGACCACATTGTCCAACTTGATGTCAAGACGGGCCACTGTGCGCGAAATAGACAAAGAGAGGCCAGAGGCGATGTCGGCAACGGCTCGCAACTGGCTGGCCCCACTCATGATAAAGAGCTGCTGGGGCATCTTGGCCGCGGCAAAGGTCAGAGCCTCGATGGTGGCGCGGTTGGTGGCCGAGGCTAGCATGAGGTCGGTGGCGTTGGCGATGACGTAGAATTGCTGTTTGGGTACCGAGCGGTCCAAGGCCACCGAAGCGGTGATGGTGGAGCCACCCTGAGCAAAAGAGCGGATGGTCTGGTGGCCAACATTGGGCAAAATATTGCCCGCCTCGTCGAGGATGAACACGTCGAGACGATTGACCTCGTTCTCGCGGTCGTCGTCGATGGCGTAGCTACGCACGGTGGCCTGAGCGGGCAGGGTGAGCTGCAAAAAGAAGGTCTCAGTGGGCACGGGGGTGGGCTCTGCTAACTGCTGGCGACAACCTGCCGAAAAAGAGGCGGCCACAAGGAGCAGGAGCTGGAAAATGGTGTTGGTTTTCATTCTATCTTGATTTTAATTATATTCCGATTGAGGGGCCTCCGTTGGGGTCCCATGGCTTGATGGCGGCCCCACCCGAGGTGTTGCGGTCGTCCTGGGCATCGTTGTCGTCGCCCACCACGATGTTGCCGCCATCGGTGTAGGTGGGGTCCCACTGGGGCACGGTGATGGTGCCTGGGACGTTGTCATTGGCATCGTTGAGCTTGGTGAGGATGTCGGCCTGGGCCCAAGGGGCCACCGTGATGGTGGTGGAGAGGGCATCGGGCACGGCGAGCTCCTGGCTAAGGCCAAAGCCCTTGATGAGCACATTGAGCTCGTATATCATATTGCGCTCGACCTTGTAGGGGTGGGCGGGGAGGGCTGCGGAGTTGTTGATATATATTTTGTAGTAGTTGTTGGTGTAGGTGACTCCCCCGCGCGAGTAGGGCAGATGGAGGATGAGGTAGGTGGCCTGTTTTTGGGTGGTGGCGGTGTTGCCAAGCACGGGGTTCTCGAAGACATAGGTGCTGTCGAGCCAAGTTTGGGGCTCGGTCAGAGGTGTGCAGGGGAGATGGAAGGGGTAATGAAACAGAGCGTAGAGGGCATCATCGGCAGTGGTGGGGGCAGCCAAAGGGTTGCGCGCGGCCACAAAAGAGCGGTTGGGCACGTTGACGGCACGGGTGTGGAGCCCACCGATGGAGCTTTGGCCCCAAGTGATGTCGGGGTAGTCGGCCTTGAGGGCATCGGTGATGGAGATGTTAAGGCGCAACTTGGCCACCTGGCGGACGATGGGCACGGTGGCACTGAGGGCGTTGGCACTGAAGTTGTAGTTGAGCAGGTGGCCCTCCATGAGCAGCGGGGCGGCCTTGGAGGGGATGGGGATGGGGGCGGCAAGGGAGCTCAAGCGCGAGCGCATGGTGAGCTCGGTGGTGGTGCCCACCACAAAGTCGGAGGCCACATAGGTGGGCCAAGAGGCCACCACGTAGATGCTCTTGGGGGTTTTGAGGTCGGGGAGCGAGCCGATGATGAGGGTGGAGTTGGTGGCCCACTTGGTTTGGTCGGCAGGCAGGGGGTCGAGCGGGATGCGCTGTTGGAGCTCGAGAGGCCCCGAACCATCGGCACGGTAGGCGAAGATGAGTATGGTGAGCTCGGAGGCGTAGTTCTCGGCGGGCGAGCCTGGGCGGGTGGTGGAGGCACGGCTCTGCTGGGGCTGGGGGGCAAGGAGGCCAGCGGTGGAGAGGGTGATGAGCACGCTGCCAGCCTGGGGTTGGGGGGCGGGGGCGGGGTCGGAGTGGTGGTTGCAAGCCAAGAGCAGCAACAACAGAGAGGCCAAAGAGAGAATTATAGTTTTCATAATCAATTAATCAATTTTATTTATCTTCCATACAGCGCATGGAACCGTAGTATGAGCCATGCACGTATTCTCTACGAAGATATAATCTGGCTGTATCATGCCAAATCCAAGATTCCAATTGTCCTCCATCGGATATATAGGAAAAACCAGTCGATCCAAAACCAAAATAGAGTGAACCACTGCTTGTATATGCAGCAAACACAGTATAGATTTTTTCACCGCTAGTGGCCGTTAAAGAGTTACCACATAAGCCATTATCGAAAGTTAGGTGTTGCAGAGTGGGTGCGGCCGTAAAATATTTATTGGCATCGGCCGTCGTAGGCACTCGCCAACCAGTTGGGCAGGGGTTATTGGCCTTGCTCCAGAAATGTTCAGCGGTCGAACCTCCTGCAACAGAGACTACGGAGTGGGGGGTGTTCCACCTAAAATAACCAGCATTATTAATTTGGGACAATAGCATTCCTTGTTCAAGTTTTTTAGTGGAGTGAAAGCCGCAGCAAGCAATGACGTTGGCGGGAAAACCAATGGGGATGGCGGCTGGATAGGGGCGTTCTAAGTCGAGGAAGGGTTGCCCATTTTGGAGCATGCGGTCGAGCGTATTGACCCCACCAACATTGAGATAACCACCCTGGTGGACAATAATGTCGTGGGTCTTGGCTCCATTGGTGAGCTTGAGGATGATTTGGCGCGCTGGGTGGAAGGCCCCAATCATAGGCGTCAGGGAGTTGGGTTGGATGGTGACCTTGACACGGGTGTCGCCTGTGCCGCTGGTCTTGTCGAGCGTGAGCCACGACTCGTGGCCCTGGTGGCCC
>JAVVSB010000015.1:0-39653 GCA_036654415.1 Mucinivorans sp.
TAGATAACCTTGGTGTTATCTAATGCAAATTTTGGAATATTCATAACTTAACCTCCTCGTTTTTACAGCAAAGTAACCTTCTGTTTGTCAACTATCTGATAGACACCAGCTGTAACTACGGTCTCGCCAGCGTTTAGGCCCGAAGCTATCATAACCCTGTCGACCCCCATAAGACCACCACGGGTCACCTCACGCAAATTAACAGTAGAGGTTACAGCATCGTAGACCCACACAAAAGATTTACCGTTTTGCCCCTCTTGGCTAAAGAGAGCTGTAATAGGCACTACTAAAAATTGACGCTGAAGAACCTTATTCTCGATTTGCACTTTCACACGACAAGCAAAACCAGACTTGATATCATACTTTTGTGGATTGAATTTTTTATCGGTAATGGCCAGTGTAACTGGAATACCAGCACCATCGACCGACACGTCAACTACCTCGGTAATCTTGGCCGAGAAGAGCTCACCACGATAGTTGTCGAACTCAACAAAATAACCCTTGTCGAGCTTGGTCATTTGGATGTCGCTCTCGGGAAGCACAAACTTAACCTGCAACATATCAGGGTTCACAATACGACAGATGGCCTGACCTGCATTGATTTTTTGATAATTTTCGACATACTTCTTTTCAACCGAACCAGAGAAGGGGGCACGAAGCTTAGTGTAACCAAGTTGATTGGATGTATACTCGTAACTGGACTTGGCCTTGAGATAATTGGATTTAGCTATCTCATAATCCTGTTGCGAGATGGCCTGTTTAGCCAATAACCGTTCGTTACGTTCCAAAATAGATTTGGTAGTCACAAATTGAGCCTTGTCAGCCGAAAGTTGCAATTCAAAGTCACCAGGGTCGAGTTCGGCCACCAGCTGTCCTTTTTTAACAAAAGTACCATCGACAATAAAAGTTTTGGTAACCAAACCAGCTACTCGGAAAGCCAAATCAGTATATTCGACTGCACTGACCACCCCAACAAACTCCTTATCGTAAGCCATCAACGGCTCGACCTTGGCCACACGCACTGGGCGTGTAAAGTTACGTGGCTCAGAACCAGTCCAACATCCAGTCAATGAAAGTGTCAGAATTGATAAGCCAATAATTGATAAAATTTTTGTTCTCATAAATTATTTATTTAATTCAAATTAAAGTAACACGTTACACCAAAGGGGTACCTGTCATTTCAGCAGGTTGTTCAAGCCCCATAATTTTAAGCACCGTAGGGGCCAAGTCAGCCAGCACCCCATTGTGTACGCTCTTGATACTGTCAGAGACCACAATCAACGGCACAGGGTTGAGTGAGTGAGCCGTATTAGGTGTGCCATCAGCGTTGATAGCATTATCGGCATTACCATGGTCGGCACAAATTAGAACAGTATAGCCGTTTGCTCTCGCAGCTGTAACTACTTGTTCTACACATTTATCCACCGTCTTGACAGCTCTTTCAATGGCCTCATAGACCCCCGTATGGCCCACCATGTCACCATTGGCAAAGTTAAGACAGACAAAGTCGTTCTGGCCAGTATTCAGCTCAGCTACCAACTTTTGAGCCACCTCGGGGGCACTCATTTCGGGTTGTAGGTCGTAAGTGGCCACCTTAGGCGAGGAGACCAAAATACGTTTTTCACCTTCAAAAGGTTGCTCGCGACCACCATTGAAAAAGAAAGTAACATGGGCAAACTTCTCTGTCTCTGCAATACGCAACTGATGAAGCCCCTTGGAGCTAATAAACTCACCCAAAGTATTGACCACATTGAGTTTATTGAACAAAATATGCAGCCCCTTAAACGAAGAGTCGTAAGGAGTCATGGTACAATAGTAGAGCGGAATGGTGTGCATACCCATTTCAGGCATATCCTCTTGAGTGAGAACCTGAGTGAGCTCCTTGGCACGGTCATTACGGTAGTTAAAGAAAATCACCATGTCACCCTCTTTAATATTACCGTCAACCCCCTCAATGGCGATTGGTTTGATAAACTCATCTGTCACCCCCTGGTCGTATGAATTTTGCATAGCCTGAATAGGACATTTTTCTTTGGTGCCAACGCCATTAACCAACAACTGGTAAGCCTGAAGGACACGCTCCCAACGTTTGTCCCTATCCATGGCGTAAAAACGGCCAATAATATGGGCTATCTGAGCATTGGAACCCTTGATATGGTTTTCCAACTCCTCAATAAATCCCTTACCACTGCGTGGGTCGGTGTCGCGCCCATCCATAAAACAGTGGATAAAGCTATTCTCGATACCCCAATCCTTGGACAAATCACAAAGTTTTTTGAGGTGGTCCAGCGAACTATGAACTCCACCATCCGAAACCAACCCCATAAAATGGACAGCTTTCCCCTCTTTTTTAGCATAGTCAAAGGCACTCTTAACCTCGGCATTTTGCGCAATCGAATTGTCACGACAGGCAATATTAATTTTCACTAAATCTTGATATATAATACGTCCTGCACCTATATTTTGATGACCAACTTCAGAATTTCCCATCTGGCCATCGGGTAGACCTACATTTTCGCCCGAAGTAAGTAGCTCCGAAGTAGGATACTTCCTCATTAGGGAGTTCACAAACTCAGGATTTGCAGTATAAATCGCATCTGATTTGGTGTGGTCACCAAGCCCCCACCCATCCAAAATCATTAGCAACACTTTGTTTTTCATCATTTTATCTGTTTTTTGTATTATTTTATTTATTTGTAACATTTTTATAACGACATTATATACAAATATATTACAAATAATTTATAATATATTTTCCAATGACCTCTCATCCTGAAGTAGCACCTGCCGCGCTTTACTACCATCGGCACGTCCCACAACGCCTGCTGCCTCCAGTTGGTCAACCAGCCTACCAGCACGCACAAAACCTATTGAGAATTTACGCTGAATAGTAGAGGCTGAACCTATTTGATTGGCCACCACATAGCGAGCCACCTCCTCAAAAAGGCTGTCGCGTTTCGTGGGCTCATCCTCGCGCGAGGTGTGGGCAGCATCGCTCTCGGGCACATATTCTGGCAACTCATAAGCTGAGAAATAACCTTTCTGCTTACCTATATGCTCAGTAATCAGCTCCACCTCTGGGGTATCGATAAAGGCACACTGAACACGCGTAATTTCGTTACCAGTACTAACCAACATATCACCACGCCCAACTAACTGGTTAGCCCCAGTGTGGTCCAAAATGGTACGCGAATCAATCTGAGAACTGACCCTAAAGGCTATACGAGCAGGAAAGTTGGCTTTGATGACCCCAGTGATAATATTGGTAGTTGGGCGCTGCGTGGCAATAATAAGGTGAATACCAACCGCACGAGCCAACTGCGCAATACGGGCAATGGGGGCCTCGACCTCGCGACCAGCAGTCATAATAAGGTCGGCAAATTCATCTATAATAACCACAAAATAGGGCAAAAAACGGTGGCCCTTTTCGGGATTTAAACGACGATTGACAAATTTCTCGTTGTACTCTTTTATATTACGCACCTTGGCCGCTTTGAGCAAATCATAGCGGGTATCCATCTCGATACAGATAGAATTAAGAGTAAAAATAACCTTTTGTGTATCGGTAATGATAGCCTCATCCTCGCCCTCCATCTTGGCCAGAAAGTGCTTTTCGAGCCGCGCATAAAGTGTGAGCTCCACCTTTTTGGGGTCAACTAAGATAAATTTAAGCTCAGCTGGGTGTTTCTTGTAGAGCAGTGATGTAATGATGGCATTGAGCCCCACAGACTTACCCTGCCCTGTGGCCCCCGCCACCAATAGGTGAGGCATCTTGGCCAAATCCAACACAAAGGTCTCATTTTGAATTGTTTTACCCAAGGCAATGGGCAAATCACCCGTGGACTCCTGAAATTTGGCCGACTTAATGACAGAATACATTGAGACCACCTCTTTTTCCTTATTAGGGACTTCGATACCAATGGTCCCCTTACCTGGGATAGGGGCAATAATACGAATACCCAAGGCTGAAAGGGCTAGGGCTATATCATCTTCGAGGTTCTTAATCTTACTGATACGAACCCCAGGGGCAGGGATAATCTCATAGAGAGTAACTGTGGGACCAATTGTGGCCTCAATGGTGTCTATCTTGATGCCAAAGGTATCCAAAGTGTAGACAATCTTGGCCTTGTTGTCCAAAAGTTCCTGGTCGGTGACAGTGACCTTGCGCGAATGGTCATGCATAAGCCCAACAGGAGGTTTACGGTAACCACTGAGTTCGGCCGTGGGGTCATAGAGTTCCGAAAGATTGATAATTCTATCGTCAACCTCCTGCTCCACCTCAGTGTGTTCGACTATAAAATTTTGGTCATCAGGCGATGGAGTGTAACTACGGCTAACACTGGCCGAAGCTACCACAGGTTTAGAGACCACAGTGGCCACCGATTTTGGAGTGGCTGCCACAACTAAAGGCGGCTCGGAAACAGAACGAGTGGTGAGCACGAACTCATCATCTTCTTCCATCGATTCTGCCACAGCTGGCATTCTTTTGAGGGCCTCGGAATCAAGGTAATATATCACAGGGTCGCTAGCATAATCATAGCCCAAAAGACAGCCCAAACGTCCATCATCCATGGTCACTAACTCCCAAGAAGAACAATCCTCAGATAGAGATTCCTCGATGGGGGCTCCAGTCTCCATCTCAGGGGCGACAATAGTTTGCTCAGAAGCACTCTCCACTTGGGATACCTCTACTGGATTAACTTGTGCAAATGTTGCTTCATCAATGGTCATGACCTCCGCAACAGGTGACACAATGGGCTCCGTTGTAGGTGGCATCGTTGTTCGAACCGCAGCCGCAGCCTCGGCTTGGGCGACAGCCTGCTGCTGAATTTGTTGGCGCATCTGCGCCTCACGTTCAGCAGCAGCCTGAGCCCGCAAACGAGCATTAGCCTTATATTGAACTATAAAATTATTTATCTTATTGTAGGCAGCACGAAGAAAAGCTGCATTCACAAAATAGATAACACCCACAGAGCCCAACACTATAAACAGCGATGTGCCCTCGGAGCCAATAACTTTTTCCATCCACCGAGCCACATAAATGCCAGAAGCTCCGCCAAGCCCACTACCAAAAACAGAAGCATCGAAACCCGCAAAATGGCCCAAAGCAATAGAGGCCACAAACATAATAACCAATAATGAACCAATAGAATGGCCAAGTTTAAGTCCAGATATATGAAGTAACTTCACAGCCACCAAAGCAACTATAAATGGAAGCAAAATGCCACTGAGCCCCACCCAAAGGCCTATAATATTATGAGAAACTACAGCCCCTAAACGACCACCCCAATTCATGGCCATTTGGTCATGAGTACCGAAAAGCTCGCGCCAATAAGACAAGCTAGCATCCACTTGCCAATTTTTGAAATACGAAATAATACTAATAAACAAGAAACCAGCCACAAATATCAACAATAATGAGCTCCATATGTAACGCTTGGGCTCAGAGGAGTTCACTTTAGCTGGAGCAACCATAGGTGCTCGTTTGGGAGTCGAGACACCTTTGGATAACGAGCGTTCTGCAGATGATTCCACAGCAGAGTGTCGTCGAGGGGGAACCACCTTGGGCTGAGCCGCTGTTGGTGATGGGGGTGCCACAGATGTAACTTTACGATTCACACGCATAGGGCCACCAGTACTCCCCCTCTCTTTCTGGGCGCGTTCCACTATCTTCTGTATATGTTTATCTCGTTCAGTTACCATTTTCTAATAATTTTGTTGCAATCTGCTCCACTTTGATGCTCTCTACTGGACCGGCACTACTGTAAAAAACATGTTGTCCAGGCACATAAGCTTCACCCTTAAAGAGCGAATATTTCTCCATCAAGAACTTTGTCCTACGCGCCACCGCAGGCGCAGGGTCAACAATACGAATTGATGGACCTATAATCTTCTTTATGGCACGTTTGAGAAACGGATAATGAGTACAGCCCAAAACCACACCGTCGGCTCCTGCGGCAATCATAGGTCTTAGGTACTCTTCGAGCAAGACCTCAGCCTCGGGACTATTTTGCTGCCCACTCTCAACCAACTCCACCAACCCTTCACCTGCAACTTCCACTAACTTAACACCACTCATAAGTGCCTTAGTATTAAGATATAGATGACCGCTAAGGGTAGCCTTAGTAGCCAAAACGCCCACCACTCCACTCCGCGAGGCTGTGGCAGCTGGCTTAATGGCAGGCTCCATACCAACAAAGCGTATTGAGGGAAATTCAGCTCTAAAATTATCAATGGCAGCCCCAGTGATGGTGTTACATGCCACCACTACAATCCCCACTCCACGAGCGACAAGCCACTCCACGCACGTACGCGAAAAACTCAATATCTGCTCTGGCGAGCGCGAACCATAAGGACAGTTTTTTGTGTCGGCATAGTAAAGTATCGACTCAAAAGGCAAAAGGCGGACAATCTCTGCCCAAACAGAGAGTCCGCCAATGCCAGAGTCTAAAATGCCAATCATCACTTTTGAGGATATAGTCAAGAGAAATTCTTGACTATATCCACTGGGGATTTATATATTTATTTAAGGCCCAATTCTGCTTTTATAGGAGCTGTAAGGTCGATGGCTAAAGCCTCATTTACAAAAAGCATACTCGCTTTGTCCAATACCATAACTATTCCTTGAGCTTTGCCTACCTTAGCTACGGCTTCCTGAAACTTCTTAATGATTGGAGCCATCAACTCCTGTTCTTTGTTACTCATATCTTGCTGTGCCTTTTGACCAAATTCTTGGTAAGATTGGGTAAGCTGATTAATCTCTTTCTCTTTCTGTTGACGCATTACCTCGGAAAGGGTTGTTGACTTTTTCTGATAATCCTGAGATTTATTCTCTATTTCAGTACGCATAGCAACATACATCTCCTGAAGGTCTTTAGAATAAGCCTCTAATTTAACACTTGCAGAATCACGCTCAGGCATCAACGAGATAATCTCTTGTGCGCTTACATAACCAAACTTCTGTTGTGCATAAGAAGTTGTAGCCACGAACATGAGTGCTGCAATGGCAAAAAATTTGATTGTTTTCATCTTTTGTTTAATTTTTGTTTGATTTTTTATTATTTGTATTTTTCGTGTTTTACTATAACTGCATACCCATAGTGAAGTGGAAATTAGCCCCACTTGGCTTGCCATTAGAGGACTGAACAGGGTCGAAACCATAACCCCAATCCACACCCAACATACCCAACACAGGCAAGAAGATACGAAGGCCGACACCAGCGGCACGCTTGAGGGCAAAAGGTTTAAACTCATTTAAATCCAGGAAAGCATTACCAGCCTCAGCAAAAACCAATGCGTAAACCATGGTACTACCCTGGCGAACCAATGGATAACGAAGTTCGACAGTGTATTTACTAAAAATACTAGCATAAACACCATAATCAGAGTATGGTGTCAACGTACCATTAGCATAACCACGCAAGCCCACCGTTTCAACACCATAAACACTATAACCGCTCAAACCATCACCACCCATCTGGTAGCCCTCGAAAGGAGAACGTTTATTCTTGTTGAAATATCCCAAATAGCCAAACTGAGCACGGGCCATAAGCACCAACTTATTATCGGCCGAAAGAGGGAAGAACCACTGCGCATTCAGACGCCATTTATGGTACTCTATCCAACGATACCTATCTTGCTGACTCATTGGTTGGCTATAATCTACCCCATCAAAAAGCGAATATGGAGGGGTAATGACCAAAGAGAGCGAAATATTGGAACCACTTGAGGGGTACTGGTAAGGGTCATCTATGGAATTGCGGGCAATAGTGGCATTCAAAGCAATAGTATTGGAGGTACCATCACGCAAAACAAAGCCTGCCCAATTCATCATATTATAAGTTTGAGCCTGAATACCCACTGAAAGGGTAAAGTATGGGTCTGGCCACATTAATCGCTTACCCAAACTAACGGCACCACCGATGGTCCCAAATCGACGTGTGGCTTTCTGCCCCAACATATAAGCATCGGTCTCACGAGAGGTGAAGAAACTTATAGCAAACGATGTTGGTTTACGTCCACCAAGCCATGGTTCCATGAAATTAACCGAAAGCGCGCGGTAGTAGGTACCATTGGTCTGTATCTTAAGGCCAATTGTCTGGTTGTCACCAGCTGGATAAGGACGCCAAGCCTTAGGGTCAAAAAATTTACGCAGAGATATATTGGTAAAGTTAACACCAACCGAAGCGATAAACATACCACCGCCCCAACCACCTGATAATTCAAACTGGTCGTTACTAACTTCGGTTAAAGAGTACTTGATATCCACAGTCTCCTGTTGCATATTGGGCTGAACATCTGGAGTGGCAAAGCTCTTGGCATCGAACTGCCCCATCTGAGCCAAACGTTGATAGGTACGCACCAAAAGAGATTGACTATACAGGTCGCCTGGAACAGTCTCCAACTCACGACGAATAACACGGTCGTTGGTACGCGTATTACCATCGAAATCAACATTGCGGATACGGAATTGACGTCCCTCTATGATACGTATCTCAACATCGACAGAATCGCCAACCACTGTCTCGATAGGTTCGATGGTAAAGGCCAAATAACCATCGTCAGTATATAGACCACTAACCGAGAGGTCACCCATCTTGGTCTTACCACCTATACCCAAGCGTGCACTCATCGTCTCGCTATCATACACATCGCCTTTATACATCTGCAGAACACGGTCTTGCAACATATCGGTGGAGTTCTTGGAGTTACCTATCCAGGTTATATTACGATAATAATATTTTTTACCCTGCTCTATTTTCATCCATATACCCATCTCTTTGGGCTTCACATCGTAGAGCGAATCGGCCACAATGGTGGCATCACGATAACCCTTGGAGTGCATATAGTCCTCAACGAGCTGTTTGTCGTTCTCGAACTCCTTGGCGTTAAACTTGGTATTGGCGAAAATATTAATGCTCTTTTTCTTGGTCTTTTTCATGGCCTTGGCCAACTTTTTAGAGGGCAAATTTTCATCATTACCTTCAAAAACTATCTGAGCAATACGCACTTTATCACCTCTATTAATCAAAAAATTCACGTCCACCATACTAGGATAGAGCGAGTCTGGAGCAATGGTGTATGTAATCTGAGCATTACGATAAGCCTTTTCATCATAGTATTCACGAAGCAACTTAAGCGAAGTACTCATTTGAAAATCAGATAATTCACTACCACGACGCAATTTTAATTTTTCTAATAAATCTTTTTTCTCACTTGTCTTTGGTCCTTCAAAAAACCACCCTGCCACTCGACGACGCTCAGTAAGGACGAATGTTACATCCACCGAATCTCCATGAAAAGCTGTCGAAACCTTAACATCCGAAAATTGGCGCTGGTCCCAAAGCTTACGAGCCGCGATAGAAAGGTGCTCACCTGGTACAGCAATAGTATCGCCCACGACCAAGCCCGTAGTACTGAGCAACAACTGCTCATCTACATTAATGAGCCCAACAGCACTTAACTTAGCAATAATATACTCCTTCGATGCTTTATTGAAATCTATACGCGGAGCCACACTCATACCCAAAGTATCCTCGGTCTCAACTTTCTGCATAGCCGCCGTACCAATAGAGTCGGGGACAGTCTGCGCAGAGAGTCTCTGTGTAGCTATAAAAAATAAAACAATCAGTAAAACAGCTCTCATATTGTTAATTTATCCTCATTTATGCCTTCGACAAATGCCCTAAAAGGGACGCTCAGGCTACTTTTATTTATTGGCAACTTCCAGAAATCGCTTTTCTTCGTTGGACTTCAGTCTTAGAATCCTCATTTACTTCAAGTAAACTCCCACTTTGCGACCTTCTCCGCCTTTAACTACTAATTTTAAAAACCCATTATTATTAATCTACACCCGTCCAAAACGTCGACTACGATGTCCATACTCTACAACGGCCGCTTCCAACTCATCACCACCAAAGTCAGGCCACAAAGTGGGCACAAAATAGAGCTCGGTGTAGGAGAGTTGCCAAAGCAAAAAATTACTCAATCGACACTCACCACTGGTGCGAATCAACATATCAGGGTCAGGAAAATCTTTGGTTGTAAGATTTTTAGACACCATCGACTCGTCTATCTGCTCGGGCAACAATATCCCCTGCTGAACCTTTTGCGCCAAAGTCTGCATGGCCAATGTTATTTCCCAACGAGCACTATAATTGAGTGCAATAACTAAATTTAAACGTACACGCTCCATTGGTAGATTGGCAGCCACCTTAAGGCTCTGTTGTACCGACTCTGGCATAGAATTAGTATCGCCAATGAAGTGAATTTTCACACCATTACGACTCAAAGACTCAGCCTCTACCATTATTGTCGCACTAAGGAGTTCCATAATCCCATCCACCTCGCTTTGTGGTCGTCCCCAATTTTCCTGAGAAAAGGCGTAGATAGTCAAGTACTCCACACCCAAGTCTGAAGCACGTCTAACCACAGCACGCACCGAGTCTACACCATGGTGGTGCCCCACCAGACGCTCCTCACCTTGAGCCTTGGCCCAACGGCCATTGCCATCCATAATTATGGCTATATGTCGCGGTATTTTATCGCTCATAGTTTCATTCAAAGCTACAAATGTACAAATTTTAATCAAAGAACGAAAACTTTTTAGATTAATTGCGCAAATCTACGCCCCAAAATAATTTCTCACGCAGAGCTTTGTAAAAAACGCTATGTTCAAATTTAAGCACCTGGAGTCGGTTAGGGGCAACTGAAAGTCGATAGCACTGACCACTCAAGGCCTCCATTTGGCGATTATCCAGCGTAGCCACGGCCGACTGCTCGTCACGCGTGGTGACACAAATTTCGATAAGTGAACTATCGGAGATGACCAAGGGACGAATGTTGAGGTTGTGCGGGGCGATAGGAGAAATAATAAGAGAGAGGGCATCGGGAGAAAGAATGGCTCCACCAACGCTCATGGAATAGGCAGTAGAGCCTGTGGGTGTACTAAGTATCAACCCATCGGCCCAATAGCTGGCAGCCAGTGTCCCATCGATGCTCACCTGTAGATGAATCATTGAGGTGCTTTTTTTCTGAAGCGTAAATTCGTTGAGGGCAGTCCCTACACCATCCAAGCGGAGTAAAGAACGGGTATCAATGGAATACTCACCACGAAGGAAACTATTAACCGAGGCCAAAGCCTGTTCCATAGGTACGGCTGCCAAAAAGCCCAACCGCCCAGAATTAACGCCCATGATGGGTATTAAATTTTTACCCATAGTGCGCACCGCCCCCAAAAAAGTTCCATCGCCACCATAACTTATGGCTAAGTCATACCCATCGGTAGTAGTGGGATTATGCACCACGTCAAGGCCAAGAGAGGCTATCTGTTGCTGAAAAATATCGCAATGATGGTTATCTATTCTGGAAAAAAGAGCTATTTTCATTAAATTCTGGTTATATTTGTGGCAAAATTACGAGAAAAAATGACAAAATTAAGCGTTAACATAAATAAAATTGCCACCCTGCGCAACGCCAGAGGTGGCAATATGCCCGATGTGGTAAAGGCCGCAATGGATTGCGAGCGTTTTGGAGCACAAGGTATAACGGTTCATCCACGCCCTGATGGTCGCCATATTAAGTACAGCGATGTGCGTAATCTGGCCAAGGTGGTCACCACGGAATTCAATATTGAGGGCTATCCGACAACTGATTTTGTAGATTTAGTGATGGAAGTATGCCCCGCCCAAGTAACATTGGTGCCAGATAGCCCTGATGCCATAACCTCCAACGCTGGGTGGGACACGGTGGCCAATGTGGATTTGCTCAAAAAACTCGCTGAAAAGTTTCATACAAAAGGGATACGAGTCTCTATCTTTGTGGAACCATGCCCCAAAATGATACGTGCAGCTGTGGCCACAGGTACTGACCGCGTGGAGCTCTACACAGAAAGCTACGCCAAAGGTTATGCAGCCAACCGCTCTGAAGCTATCGCCCCATTTGTCCAAGCAGCCGCAGTAGCTGTAGAGTGCGGGTTGGGTGTCAATGCTGGCCATGACCTTTCACTAGAAAATTTAGCCTACTTTGCCACTCAAATACCTACCCTAAAGGAGGTCTCAATCGGCCACGCCTTGATTTGCGATGCACTCTATTTAGGGCTCGAAAACACTGTTCAACTCTACCGCCGTGGTCTGGAAAAATAACCTTGAGAACCCCATATTTCAACTTATTGGCTCACAGGCCGATGAGTTAGGTTTGTCAGCCTATGTAATTGGAGGCTATGTGCGCGACTGGTTTCTGAGGCGCGTACTAACCGACATCGACATTGTAGTGGTGGGTAGTGGTATAGCCCTAGCCGAGGCTTTGGGTAAAAAGCTGGGGACTAAAGTCACTGTCTATAAAACTTTTGGCACGGCAGCACTTAGATATAGTGGATGCGAGATAGAGTTTGTGGGGGCCAGGCGCGAGAGCTATAATTTTGACTCGCGCAAACCAACAGTCGAAAACGGCACATTGGCCGACGACCAATCGCGCCGTGATTTTACTATCAATGCCATGGCATTCGGGCTCAATAGTTCAAACTATGGTGAGTTGACCGACCCTTTTGACGGCATGGAAGATATGCAGGCAAGAATAATACGCACCCCACTCGAGGCCGACAAAACATTCTCGGATGACCCACTGCGAATGATGCGTGCCGTACGCTTTGCCACACAACTGGGTTTTGATATTGCCCCTCAGACTATGGCTTCTATTCAGAAAAATGCCCATAGGCTAGAGATAATTTCAAAAGAGAGAATCTCGACAGAAGTAGAGAAGATTATGGCATCGGAAAACCCATCGCGAGGCTTCTACCTCTTGCAAGAGAGTGGTCTACTCAACGAATTTTTGCCCGAGATGGTGGAACTTATGGGGGTAGAACGAGTTGGTTCGCGTGCCCATAAGGATAATTTTATCCACACACTTAAAGTCCTGGAAAACATAACACCCCACACCAACGATCTATGGCTACGTTGGGCAGCCCTACTGCACGATATTGCAAAACCACGCACAAAACGTTGGGACCAGCGCGTGGGTTGGACCTTCCACGGCCACGAGGTGCTAGGGGCAAAGATGGTGGCACGAATTTTTGCACGGCTAAAACTACCACTTGATGAAAGGATGAAATTTGTTCAGAAATTAGTATTCTTGCACCTACGCCCCATCGCCTTGGTGGAGGAGATTGTGACAGATTCGGCCGTGCGCCGTCTGCTCTTTGAAGCGGGTGACGATATTGATTCGTTAATGTTACTCTGCCAGGCCGACATCACTAGTAGTAACGACTCAAAGGTAGAACGGTATATGCGTAACTTTGACTTAGTACGCCAAAAGATGGTGGAGATAGAACAGAAGGACCGAGTCCGTAATTTTCAACCACCAATTACAGGTGAGATGATTATGACCATTTATGGCATTGAGCCCTGCCGAGCCATAGGCGACATAAAAACGGTAATCAAAGATGCTATTTTGGATGGCAAAATTCCCAATCAATACCAAGCAGCCTACGAATTAATGGAACAAATAGCCCAAGAAATGGGGCTTAAAAAGGTATGACACCCGAAGAGTTCGCTCTGCTAAAACAGAGTGGCCATATGTTGGAGGAGTATATCAACCAAGAGCCCGCGCAGGTGGCACTACAAACGGGGATAGCACCGCTAGCCTCGTGGATAAAAACTCTACAAAAGTGCCGTACAAAACTACCAGAATACTACGCAGCACGCTGTATTGTACCACAAATTAGCTACGAGCAGTGCACATCTCAGGCTGTGGCCATGAGCCGCGAGTTTGGGGGTGGTGCGTTGGCTGTGGATTTAACTTGCGGTTTGGGTGTCGACTCTTGGGCACTATCAAAGAGCTTTAAAAAGGTCTTGGCAGTGGAGATTGACCCCCTAAGAGCGGCCATTGCGCGCCATAATTTTGAACTTTTGGGTGTTGACAATATAGAGGTCGTGGTTGAATGCGCCGAAGATTTTGTGGCTAAATTTAGAGGCAAAGCAGACTTTATTTTTATTGACCCAGCACGACGCGATGGGAAGGGCCAAAAAATTTACTCACCCCAACAGAGCTCGCCCAATGTGGTGGAGTTATTGCCAAGGCTCAAAGAGATTTCAAAACGAATAGTAATCAAACTATCACCACTATTTGATGTGGCTGAATGTTGGCATATCTTTGGGCAGGAGATAGCCGTAGAGGTAGTCTCTCAAAAAGGCGAGTGTCGCGAAGTGGTGGTGCATATAGGTTCTGAAAGTCCAAAGACCATCACCAACACCATTGTGGGTGGTGATAATGGTGTGCAACGGCTAACGTACCCATACAACACAGAGCCTCCAACAGCCCCTATAGACGTGGAACGCAATTACCTAAGTCTACCAGATGTAGCCTTTTACAAAAGCCGCACCATATCTTGGCTTATTAAGGGAGAGAATGCCATCTACGACAACTACATTTTCAGTTCTCAAGCACTAACAGGGTTGCCCCTAAGGTGTTTTAAGATAAATCAAGTGATGAACTATAAACCGAAAGAGCTTAAAAAAGTGCTCCGTAGCCAAGGTGTAACCTCGGCCACAATATATATGCGTGGCACTAGGTACTCCATGGAGAGGGTACGTAAAGAGTTGGCCCTAAAAGAGGGTACAGAAGCAACCTTTTTTTTGACACGAGATTCGGTTTATTTCGTAACTTTGTAATGACTAAAAATAGTATAAGAATGAAAAATTTCAAAGAAGAACTCGAGAACATACACGCCTTTGTATTTGATGTAGATGGGGTTTTTACCGATGGCAACGTCTTTATCACAGCTGAAGGCGAATTTTTGCGTCAATATAATTTCAAAGACGGCATGGCAGTGGTACGAGCCATAAAAATGGGCTACCGTATAGCTATTATCTCTGGAGGCCGTGGCCAGCAACTACAGCACCGTATGGAGTCACTAGGCATCGACCACATATACCTCGAAAAAGAGTCAAAAACCGATTCACTACTAGATTTTGTGCGCACCACGGGTGTGCCGATGAGCCAAATATGCTACATGGGTGATGACTACCCAGACTTGGAGCCCATGTCTATGGTTGGGCTCAGCGTGGCACCAGCCGATGCCACAGACACCGTTAAAGCCAGAGCACGCCACACCTCGGCCTTTGTGGGAGGCAAAGGGTGTGTGAGAGATATCATAGAACAGGTATTACGCGCCAGAGGAGATTGGTTTGAATAGCAAAACCATGACCACTTTTTTAGAGCAGGTAGCACAAGAGCTTTACGCAGAGTACGGAGACCAGATTTCTAATCTAAAGATGGTCTTCCCCTCGCGCCGTGCAGGGCTCTTCTTTGGACGCGCCCTATCAGGGCTTATCCATCGCCCTATGTGGCAGCCCACCTACCACACTATTAATGAGCTGATGCACAGCCGCTCGGAGTTGCACACAGTTGACCAACTACGCCTGCTTACAGAGTTGTATCTTATCTACAATGACTACCACAAGGACAGTTTCGACAAATTCTATAATTTTGGACAGTTGCTAGTAGCGGATTTCGACACCATAGACAAGTACATGATTGAGGCCTCAAAACTCTATGCCAACCTAAGTGAACTTCAGGATATTGACGCTCAATTTGCCACTGACAACCAAGACCGTGAACTTATTGTCCAATTTTGGCGTACGTTTAACCAACGACGCACAGAATATACTTTCCAACAAACTTTTTTGAAACTTTGGCAACAGCTGGGACCTATATATCTCCGTTTTAAGACACGTTTACGCGAACAGGGTATTGGCTACGAGGGGATGATATACCGCGATGCGGTGGAAAACATCGAGGACACAGAGGTGGATGGCACCTACTGCTTTGTGGGTTTTAATGCGCTAAATGAGTGCGAGAAGAGGCTCTTTAAATATTTCCAGGCGACGGGCCATGGACGATTTTTCTGGGATGCAGACCTCTACTACACTCAGCAAGAGCAACAAGAGGCTGGGCTGTTTATACGCCGTAATATGGAGCTACTGGGAGGTGAAAAGGTGGGGATGGTCGACCTTTTAGGACAACCTAAAAAAGTGGATGTCTACGCCTGCCCATCGGATGTGATGCAGTGCCAAGCTCTGCATCGTATTTTGGAACAAATATCCCTTGAGCAAGGAGGAGCGGTGGGGATAGAGACAGCCATAGTGCTCACCAACGAGCGGTTACTACCGCTGGCCATACGCGCGCTACCCACAGTGGTGGATAAGGTTAACGTCACCATGGGCTACCCCATAACCTCAACCACCCCATATGTGATGTTGGAACACCTTATTGCCCTACAAAAGAACAGACAACATGGACTTTACTACTACAAAGATACACTATGGCTACTCGGCCACACCTACGTCAAGCAGATAGCCACAGAGGCTCAATTAACCCAGGAGATTATCCAAAAACAGAGTGTCTATATAGAGGCAGAATACTTGGCCTTGGGAGGACCCAAAATTGCCAAAATATTTAGGACTGACACCATCAACTCACCTCAAGAGATGGCCTCCTACCTAGTGGAGTGTCTGTGCGACTTTGCCCCCCTGGTCACTGAAAGTTTCGAGGACAAATCGCGCCAAGAGTACCTCTCCATCACTGTGGATGCCATCCGTCGATTGATGTTACTGGTAAAGGGGTGTGGTATTGAGATTTCGTTAGGGGTTTTTCTCACGTCACTACGTTCATCACTCTCTTCTCTGCGTGTACCATACTCTGGAGAACCGCTGGGAGGACTACAAATTATGGGTATTTTGGAGACGCGTAACCTCGACTTTAGAAACGTCATTATACTATCAATGGACGATGAAAATTTTCCAGCGGCACACCTTAGTAAAAGTTACATTCCCCAAAACCTACGCCAAGGCTACCATCTGCCAGGAGACTCAGAACACTTGGCCGTGTATAGCTACTACTTTTTTAGACTTATGCAGCGGGCCCAAAGAGTCTCGATGCTCTACTCCAACTCCTGCTCGGCAGGCAAGACTGGAGAGGCCAGTCGCTACATAAGTCAGCTACGCTATGAGTGGCCACACCCAATAGAGTGGCACAATGTGGAGCTCGCCGTGAAGCAACAGACGGCCCTACGCGCCATTAGTATCGACAAAAGCTCTATGGTGATGGATAATCTGCGCAAAAGAAGTTTCTCGCCCTCGGCCATAAACTGCTATATTGATTGCTCACTAAAATTCTATTACCAATATATAGTAGAGCTCAAGGGGGCAATCGAGGAGTTCCAGGAAGATATTTCGTCACAAAAGAGTGGTACAATTTTACACAACAGTTTGGCCGAGCTATATGCAACCATAAAAAGCAGTAAGCAAATCGTAAAATTAATTGACAAAGCAGAACTCATAGACACCGTTTTGGATAGGCAGATTGAAAAGGCCATCGACAGTCGAATATTGGGCCAAGCCATACAGGGAAAGCGAAGCTATATGCGCTCGATGGTGCGCGAGTATCTGCTGCGCATACTCTCCTTCGATGCCGCTGCTCAGCCATTCTCCATTAAAGGCATAGAGCAAGAGGTGATAGCAAAAATAACTACAACAGAGGGGATATCAGTGACAATCAAAGGGAGTGCCGACCGCGTGGATGGGCTCAGCAGTGGAGTTGTGCGCATTGTGGATTACAAAAGTGGAGGCGACAAGATGATATTTGACTCCTTGGAGGCACTCTTTACCGACACTAACCTCTTAACCGACAAATACGCACCACACAATAGCGCAGCCTTGCAAACGCTCATCTACGCATGGGCATTTACCCAACAAAGTGGCCGGAGAACACTGCCCGCAATTTATGCCGTGCGTGGTATGACAACCGAAGATTACAGCCCCTACTTGGTAGAAAAAAACAGTGGTCCTATTCTAGAACTTACACCTGAAATAATTGATTCGCTACAAAAGCTACTCTGTGGCCTCTTTGAAGAGATGTTCAGTGACGAAACTCCTTTTACACAGACCTGCTATACTCAAAAATGCCAATGGTGCCCCTACAATAAAATTTGCGGGCGATAAGACAAATAAGGGGGGCGTTTTGGAAAACGCCCCCCTTATTGAAAGAATTATTAATACCTTTAGCGAGTCTCTTTAAGAGCTGTCTGCAAACAGATTCCCAATGCCGCGGCCACACCAGTACCATAAGCTGGGTCGGCTTTGTAGCAGTTGCGCACGTGGCGTTGCTGGATAAATAGCTGGGCTCCACCTATCTGACGAGCAGTATTCTCGAAGAGCACCTGTTGCTGAGCGGGCGACATTAAACGGAAAAGGTCACCTGGCTGGCTGTAATAATCCTCATCATACTCACGCTCGTTATAGTTAAAGACTGCACCAGCTGATTTGAGCGGTGGCTCTTTCTTTTCTGGTGAATCTTGCCATTCGTCAAAACTGTTAGGCTCATAACCCTTGGTGGCCCCATAATTGCCATCGGTACGCATCTGACCATCGCGATGGAAGGCATGGAATGGGCAACGTGGTTTGTTGACTGGTATCTCGTTGTGGTTAACACCCAAACGATAACGCTGAGCATCGCCATAAGAGAAGAGTCGTCCCTGCAACATTTTATCGGGTGAGAAACCTATTCCCTCGACGATATTCATAGGATTGAAAGCTGATTGCTCAACTTCGGCAAAGTAATTCTCTGGATTACGATTAAGCTCCATAACACCAACCTCAATAAGTGGGAACTCGCGGTGAGACCATACTTTTGTTAGGTCAAATGGGTTTATACGATACTCATCAGCCTGTTTTTCGGTCATCAGCTGAACAGAGAATTTCCATTTTGGAAAATCGCCACGCTCGATGGCATCAAAAAGGTCACGTTGGTGCGACTCACGGTCTTGAGCTACAATAGCTGCGGCCTCCTGGTCGGTCAAATTCTTGATTCCCTGCAAGGTCTTGAGGTGGAATTTAACCCAAATACGTTCATTAGCTGCGTTATAGAAACTATAAGTATGGCTGCCGAATCCATCCATGTGGCGATAAGAAGCAGGAATACCACGGTCAGACATGGTGATGGTCACCTGATGCAAGGCCTCTGGAAGCAGAGTCCAGAAGTCCCAGTTATTGTCAGCACTACGTAGGTTAGTCTTAGGGTCGCGCTTAACGGCATGGTTCAAATCGGGGAACTTGAGTGGGTCGCGTAGGAAGAAGACTGGAGTGTTATTACCAACCAAATCCCAATTACCCTCATCGGTGTAGAATTTCATAGCAAAACCACGAATATCGCGCTCGGCATCGGCTGCTCCACGCTCGCCAGCCACAGTAGAAAAGCGAACAAAGCATTCGGTCTTTTTGCCCACCTGACTAAACATAGAGGCACGGGTGTATTTGGTGATATCGTGAGTGACGGTAAAAGTACCATAAGCTCCCGACCCTTTGGCGTGCATACGACGTTCTGGGATAACCTCGCGATCGAAATGGGCCAGTTTTTCCATAAACCATGGATCTTGCATAGTGACAGGACCGCGCTGACCAGCGGTCTGGATGTTTTGGTTATCTGCTACCAGACGACCATTGTTGGCTGTTAATTTACTCATTGTATTTTCTGTTTTTTGTTTGTTGATAATATTACTTAGAATGGATATTTTCGATTGGGATTACGTGGGAACCACCCCTTTTTGACACGCTCTTGCTGTTCGAAAATCTCTTTGATAGTCCAAAAAGAGGAGAAGGCAAAAACACCTAAGACAGCCGAAAAAAAGAGACTATGCACAACAAGTGAGGCCACAAGGCCAACGATGCCTAAAAACAAAAATAGCCACCAAGAACGCGTACCCCAGTAATATTCGGCCCTAACCACCACAGGGTGGAAAAGCCCTATTATCAGAAAAGTAACTGCCCCGAGCCCCAGACCATAAAACATCTCTATGTCCATCTTCATTGTAATTTTTAACAAAGTTAATAATAATAGTTACTACTTACAAATATTTATTATTAAAAATAATTCAAAAAATTAACCATCGCATATAATACGATGGTTAACTGAGTAATAATAAGATTATTGACCCTAAAAAAGTTTTTCAATCTTGGCAGCTAAAGCTGCCTTAGTTGTGGCTCCAACTTGCTTGTCGATAACCTTACCATCTTTGATGAAAACCACTGTAGGAATGTTACGTACTGAATACTGAGCAGCTATATCATCGTTGCTGTCAACATCACATTTGCAAACCGCAACGCGGTCAGCATACTCTGTGGCCAACTCCTCAATCAAAGGGCCTATCATGCGGCATGGACCGCACCACTCTGCCCAAAAATCGATTACCACTGGTTTACCTGAGGCAAGGACCTCTTGAAAGTTGTCTTTTGTTAATTGAAGTGCCATTTTTTTAGCTTTTATAATTATTAGATTATTATCATTAGTACAAAGTTACGAATTTATACGATAATTCAAATTATTTTCACGCAAAAAATCTATCACCGCACTATTTATTTCAACCTTACCTCCACGGCTACGCATGACCACATTAATACCGCTGGCCACATCAACCACATTGATAGCCACAGCCACACGACCCGCATTGGAGTCGATAAGACCTGTCAAATCTTCAAGCAGAACATCACTTAACTCACATGCCGCAATGGACAGGTAGAGCTGATTGATATCCTTTTCCATAACCTCGCTTAGGGACTTCATGGAGGTTATCTTAAGCTCCAACTCCCCCTCACGGAAGGGGTGCTCCTGAACACGAGCACGGATAAGCATAGTATTTTGAGGCATACAATAGATACGCAACCCCTCCCAATCACGCGAAAATAGGGTAAACTCGTGGCTACCCGAAAAATCCTCGATTGTGAAGCGGCCATAAGGTTTGCCAGTCTTAGTGGTAAGGTGTTTGGCATCGGTAATCATACCTCCAATGACTACATCCTGCCCCAAAAGGGGCTTTAAGTCCTGTAAATCAGCGACTTTATGGTTGCAATAATTGTCGATAACAATACGAAAATCCTCCAACGGGTGGTCACTCAGATAGATACCCACCATCTCGCGCTCTTTGTCCAACATTTCTAGTTTGCTCCACTCCTCACGCGAGGGGGGCTGCGGCTTTTGTACCATAGCCTCACTAAGCATATCGCCAAAAAGGCTATGCTGGCTGGAGTTACGTTCACTCTGCACCAACTGTCCGTAACGAATAAGAAGCTCAATAAAGTTGACCCCTTTGTTGTCGGCCGAGAAGTAGAGGCTTCGATGGTTGGTGGTCAGCGAATCAAGAGCACCGGAAAGGGCCAGACATTCGATACACTTTTTATTGACCGTGGTCAAGGGCACACGTTCCACAAAATCATAGATATCCTTGAAAGGGCCAGAAGCCTCGCGCTCATCAATAATTGCCTGAACCGCATTAGCCCCTACCCCCTTAATACCATTCATACCAAAACGTATATGCCCCTGTTTATCGACAGCAAAACGACCTCGTGACAGGTTGACATCGGGGCCCGAGACCGCTGCTCCCATACGTTTACACTCGTCCATAAAGAAGCTTATCTTGGTAATATCAGCCAAGTTACGGCTCAGCAAAGCCGCCATAAATTCGGCAGGATAGTGGGCCTTGAGGTAGGCCGTTTGATAAGAGACATAGGCATAACAGGTGGAGTGCGATTTATTAAAGGCATACTTGGCAAACTCCTCCCAATCTTTCCATATCTTGTCGCAAATGGCCTTGTCATGTCCATTATTGGCTGCCCCTTCAAGAAATTTTGGCTTCATCTTGTCCAGAACAGCAATCTGTTTCTTCCCCATAGCTTTACGCAGAGTATCGGCCTGTCCTTTGGTAAAGCCAGCTAAAGACTGCGAGAGCAACATCACCTGTTCCTGATAGACTGTAATACCATAGGTATCAGCCAAATACTCCTCCATTTGAGGCAAGTCATACTCTATTTTTTCGCGTCCATGTTTGCGATTAATAAATGAATCAATATACTCCATTGGCCCTGGGCGGTAGAGGGCATTCATGGCTATAAGGTCCTCGAAACGGTTTGGCTGAAGGTTCTTGAGGTGCTTTTTCATACCTGGAGATTCAAATTGAAAAAGCCCTGTAGTCTCTCCCTTGGCATAAAGGTCAAAGGTCTTTTTATCATCCAAGGGAATGTTGTCAATATCGAGGTCGATACCATGCGAGAGCTTAACATTCTCAACTGCATCCTTGATGATGGAGAGGGTACGCAGCCCCAAAAAGTCCATCTTTAGCAACCCAACATCCTCAACTACCCCCCCACCATACTGAACCACACACAATTCGGCCTCCTTAGCCGTACATACAGGAATGTAATTTTCTAGGTCATCCTTGGCAATAATGACCCCACAGGCGTGCACCCCCGTCTGGCGAACTGAGCCCTCTAGCATCTCGGCATAGCGCAGAGTGTCACGGATAAGTTCATTGGGAGAATCCTTCTCTGCCTTGAGCTCCTCGACCTCCTTAAAAGCATCGTCAAGCGTGACGCCAGGACGGTCAGGCACCAGTTTGGCCAAACGGTCACTCTCACTAAGAGGTAATTTATGTACCCGCGCCACATCCTTAATTGAACTACGAGCGGCCATGGTACCAAAAGTGATAATATGCGCCACGCGTTTCTTCCCGTACTTCTCAACCACATAGCGCAAAACCTTGGCCCTACCATCTTCATCAAAATCAATATCCACATCGGGCATCGAAATACGCTCTGGGTTCAAAAAACGTTCAAACAGCAAATCATACTTGATGGGGTCAATATTGGTGATACCCAGTGCATAGGCCACCACCGAACCAGCAGCCGAGCCACGACCTGGCCCCACAGAGACCCCCATGGCGCGAGCGGCACGAATAAAATCCCAAACGATAAGAAAATAACCAGGAAAACCCATCCACTCAATGGTCTGAAGTTCAAAATCAAGACGCTCCTGAACCTTAGCCGTGAGTGGCGATCCGTAACGTTTAAGGGTGCCATCGGTGGCGATGTGGGCTAGATAGGTGTATTGCGAGGCGATGGTATACTCTTCGATGGAGGAAAGTTCGTCAGTGGTTTGAGCGCGTTGGACAAAGGCTATCTTGGCCTGATTCTCCTCGGCAGACTTACCCAAGGAGATAAGCATCGAACTACGAACCTGCTCCATATCAACCTGAAAATCGTCAGGCAAAGGAAAGTTGGGCATAAAAGGCTTATGGCTCAAGGAGTACTGTTCGACCTTATCTACAATCTCCTGCGTAGTGGACACAGCATCTGGATACCGCGCAAAGAGAGTGGCCATCTGCTGCTCGCTTTTAAGAAACTCCTGCCCAGTGTAACGCATTCGGGTTGGGTCATCCAAATCGCGCCCCGTACTCAAGCATATCAAGCGGTCATGAGCGGGGGCATCCTCCTCATTAACATAGTGTACATCATTGGTACAGATGTATTTAACATTATACTTTTGAGATAACTCCAGTAAGTGCTCATTGACCAACACTTGATTCTGAAAGACACGAGTATCCAAATCAACATTGCCACTATGGTGAAATTGCATCTCAAGATAGTAGTCTTGGCCAAAAAGATTCTTGAACCAAGCCACGCTCTCGGAGGCCTTATCTAAATCACCCGACATGATGAGTTGCGGTATCTCACCCCCCAAACAAGCCGAACTACAAATTATTCCATGGTGGTATTTTTCAAGCAACTCTTTGTCAATACGAGGATTATAATAGAACCCCTCGGTCCAACCACAGGAGACCAATTTAATGAGGTTATGGTAGCCCAACTCATTTTTGGCCAGCAAAATAAGGTGGTCTCCACCACGGTCCTCCTTGCCATCTTTGTCCAAACGACTATGCGTGGCCACATAAACCTCGCATCCCAAAATAGGTTTTAGACCAGCTTTGGTAGCTGCGGCGTGGAACTCCTTAACCCCAAACATATTACCATGGTCGGTGATGGCCATAGCGGTCTGACCCAGCTCTTGAGCACGAGCAATAAGTTTCTTAATTGGGGCTGCACCATCGAGGATAGAGTACTGAGTGTGAGTATGTAAGGATGTATACACTGATTTTTAAAATTATTTTGGTTTGATTTGCAAATATACTAATTTTTCTATACCTTTGAAAGGTATTTCTTAACCACGAGAGTAAAGACCATGATGATTTTTCATTTCCGCCTTCTGAGCGATGAGAGTGAGGATTTTCTACTGGATGTAGAGGTCCCTTATGATATGAACTTGCTTGATTTTCAGAAGTTTTTGAGTAAGACGCTCAGTTATAATCCATGCGAAATAGCCTCGTTTTTCACCTCTGATTCAGAGTGGGAAAAGTTGCGCGAATTTACGCTCATAGACATGGGCGTGGACTCCTCTGAGTTTGACCCAGAGACAGATGATGATGAGATGGCCTCACCAGTGGCTATGGAAAAGGTAACTCTGGGGCAGATTATGCACAAAAAATTCGACCGTCTGATTTATGTCTTTGATATGTTTGCTGAACGGGGGCTCTTCATACAACTACTCCACTCCAAGAAAGCAGACGAGACCACCAAATACCCACGCGTGGTGGAGTTCAAAGGGATAGCACCAGTGCAAATTACAAATGAGTAGACTCTTTGTGCTCTTAGGTGCCACAGCCGTGGGTAAAAGTACAATGGCCATTAGTGTGGCCAGGTCGCTTGAGTGTCCTATTTTAAGCTGCGACTCGCGTCAATTTTACCGTGAAATGTCAATTGGAACTGCCGTGCCTTCGTTAAAGCAGAGAGCACAAGCTCACCACTACTTTATTCAAGACCGTTCAGTCCAGGAGCCACTGAGTGCAGGAGAGTATGAAAAAGAGGCTTTGTCGGTGCTCCGTGATGTGTACAAGGTTAATAATTCGGCCATATTAGTCGGAGGTTCAGGGCTATACATCAACGCACTACTGTACGGCATGGATGACTTGCCATCGAATAAAGCCCTACGAGAGGTCCTAAGCCAAAGGGCAAAAACAGAAGGGCTTAGGAAGTTGGCAACAGAGCTCAAAGAGCTAGATATAGACACTTTTCAGGCCATTGACCAAAGTAATCCAGCACGAGTTATAAGGGCGTTGGAGGTCTCGCTATTGGCGGGGGTCCCCTACTCATCCCTACTCACAAAGAGCAAAACTGAACGAGATTTCAAAATCATAAAAATTGGTCTTCGAGCCCCTCGCCAAGAGCTCTACGACCGCATTAACCTCCGTGTGGACCAGATGATGGTTGAGGGATTGGAACAAGAGGCACGTAGAGTGTTACCCTACAGAGAATTAAGTTCACTTCAAACGGTTGGATACCGCGAAATGTTCGACTATTTCGATGGACGGATAACCAGGGAGCAGGCCACGGAACTTATCAAACGTAATACGCGTCGATACGCCAAACGACAGTTGACATGGATGCGCCCCGATACAGAGATACAATGGTTTGACAGAGATGATTTTCAGCCGATTATGCACTATATTGATGGGATTGATTAACCGTATACTGGGGCGCGAAAAGCCCCTAAGAACAACCATAAGGTTTAAGATTGCGAATCCAATTATCATGGGCCGCAAATACAAAATAGAGGCTCATGTGACGGGAAGGAACAGTTTTAAAATAGAAGATGGAGTAATCATCTTCACCCTCAAAGACTCGACCAAGGCCAATTTCCAAAATTATTATACAACCTGGTATAAAAGACTGGCCAGAAAGGAGTTTCTAAAGGCTGTAGAGTTGTGGTTGCCATCTTTTGAATCTTTGGGCTATGAGATACCAAAGCCAAGAATCAAAATCTTTAAGATGCACCGTGCTTGGGGACGTTGTTATTACACCAAGGGACTTATCACACTTAATCTCAATCTTTTGATGCTTCCTCAGGAGTGTATTGAATACATAGCCCTACACGAGCTAAGCCACTTTGTGGCTCATGACCATGGGCCACTATTCAAGGCCACGCTCACCAAGATAGACCCACAATGGATATCTAAGAAGATGCTGATTAGAGAGTTGGAGCCAAAATTAGTGCTAATGAGGTAAACATAGCAAAGATAATGCTAGCCACCCCGTTGGTAGTACCAAAAGCCAGCCCCACACGGCTCAGATTTCGAGGAGTGACAATCAGATGCTGATAGGTAAGAAGTAAAACAAAAAGCAAGGCCCCAATCCAGTAGAGATAATTGGAGACAACCATCAAGCCAAATATCACTACAGAGAGAGCCGTAAACAGATGAAGTAGAGCACTTATCCATAACCCCGAAGCCACCCCCATACGTGCAGGCACCGAATGGAGAGACTCTGAGCGGTCGAACTCCATGTCTTGAAGCGAAAAGATAATATCGAATCCTGCCACCCAGCTCCATACCAAAACCGACAACCACAGAGGAGTTGTACTAAGATGGCCAGTAGTGGCAATATAGGCTGCCGCAGGAGCGATGGCCAGTCCAAGACCAAGCACAAAATGGCACAGAGCAGTGAATCGCTTGGTGTAACTATAACCCAAGACAACAACCAAAGCCACAGGCGAAAGCACCCCACAAAGCATATTTATTGCAAATGAGACCGCCACAAAAACCACTGAACAGAACACCACAAAAATGGCAGCACGTCTTGGAGAAATTACTCCAGCGGGTATTTCACGCATAGCTGTGCGAGCATTACGCGCATCGAAACGCCAATCAACAAGGCGATTAAAACCCATAGCCGCACTACGAGCCATGACCATACACACCAAAACCTCAAAAAGAACTAACCAGTCGAAGCCAACCTCCACCGACCCCAAAACGTAACCCACTAGGGCAAAGGGAAGGGCAAAAATTGTATGCGAAAATTTTACTAAACGAAGATATTTTAAAATCATATTATTCTTTACCACTAAGAAGTCCTATAAGCGAAGATAAAATGGAGCTTTGAGAGGTGGGGGCACGCGAGAGCACCTGCTCCTCAAGAAATCGTTTGGCACTGACCTTCTGCATGGTGGAACCTTGCTTGACCACAAAGTTAAGTGAAAGAGCCAAAGCCATCCCCTTATCAGAGGAGAGATATGGATAGAGATAGGTTAAAGTGGTAATAAACTCAGTGATATCACCACAAGCCCGAAGGTTGGCCAAACGAACAAAACCACTAACTCGAACACTATCAAGACCCTTAAAATCAAAAGAGTCTATATCCTGAAAAATAGCCTTACGCTCAAGCGAATCCAAAGTAGTTGTATCAGAGATATATGGCAAAAGGGCACTAAAAAAAAGGGATTCCATGCGTTCAGAAAGCTTATCTACCCCTACGACACGACCATATTCAGAGGCATGGTCCATGAGAAAGCGGTAGCTAGGCGAACCATATCGGGTGAGCATACTGTTGACCATAAGTGGCCAATGTGTACGATTAATAAGGCGATGGGGCAAAAACGAATCAGCATATTGGGTAAAAAGCTCATCGGCACGCTTCACATCACCATTGCCAGCGGCCTGCATAATCTGTTCAAAACGCCAAGCCGTGCTACCATCAGAAGCAAAGAGAGTTTGTTCAACAAGTTCCAAAAAATCACCAGGGTCCAGGGCCTTATCCCCCACCCCCACCACCTGGCCTGCAGAGTTAAAAAAGAGTATGTATGGGTAGTTGGTGACACTGTACTGTACAGCCAAAGCAGCACCTTCTTGGGTAGTGGTGTTGACGCTGACCACAATAAAACCATCCTCGAGAGACTCGGCAACATTTTTATCACCCAAGACCTTATTATGCATCCACTCACTACTATAATTCCAAGGAGCATAAAACTCCACCAAGAGCAATTTACCAGCACTGCGTGCTGCACTCAGAGCGTCCATCACCCCCCCATCAAAAAATTGCACCCCTTGCGAAAACCCCATAGATATGGAGCTGGCAAGGAGTGCAAGAATAATGAGAAGAGTTCTCATTGTTAGAGGTATCTAATTAACAGTTGCAACCTTCAGAGCATTTATTTTCGCCCTCGCAATCGCAACCTTCACCACAAGAACAATCATCACCACAACCACAGCTACAACCACCATTGCCGCCCATAAATTGAGCCATATCTTCCTCGGTGGCCTCGCGAATCGAAACTACCTGGCCTTCAAAGTTAAGCACCTTGCCAGCCATGGGGTGGTTAAAGTCCATAGTAATGGAATTATCGCCAACAGAGATAACCTTGCCCATCATACGATTGCCCTGGTTGTCGCCCATAGGCAAAACAGAACCAATGGTGGTAGCCTCTTCAACAACTTTACCGTCAACCATAAATATATCTTTAGGCAGTTCGACAACAGCCTCGGGATTGGTTACGCCGTAGCCATTCTCAGGGGAGAGCGTGAATTTGAAGCTCTGACCAACCTCTTTGCCATCAATGTTCTTTTCAAACTCAGGGAGCAACATGCCGATGCCAAAGAGAAACTCCAATGGACGTTCAGCAGTGGCCTGGTCGGCTACGGCACCATCAACAGTTAGGGTGTAGGTCAAGCCTACAAATGTTTTTTCTGCAATTTTCATTATTTTTGTATTATTTTGTAAGGTTTTTATGTTATCGTAACGCTGATTGAGATTTGATTATTACGCCTTTAGTAAGAAATTTTCGAGCGAAGCGCAGTCACAAGTCAAATTACGGTCACCAAAACCGTTGTCAATGGCACTCACATAGGGCCAAAACTTAAACTCACGGACCCACTCCAGTGGGTAGGCTGCCTTCTCACGAGCATACTCATGACTCCAACTATTGCTTACACATTCGGCAGCAGGATGAGGCGCATTACGCACAATATGATCTGCAAGGCCAACGGAGTTTACACACTCAGATTTAATAGTCAACAGAGCAGCAATAAATCTATCCAACTCCTGTTTGTTTTCACTCTCGGTAGGCTCCACCATCAAGGTGTCGTGAACAGGGAAACTAAGCGTTGGAGCATGGAAGCCAAAGTCCATCAAACGACGAGCAATGTCACCACACTCAACACCATAATTGGCCTTATAGTGACGATAATCGAGTATCATCTCGTGGCCCACGCGACCTGTCTCGCCAGAATAGACAGTCTCAATCTGCCCCTTAAGGGCTGAGGCCATGTAGTTGGCATTGACGATGGCCATTTCAGAAGCACGACGGAGACCATCAGCTCCCAACATCTTAATGTAGCCATAGGTAATGGGCAAAACCATAGCCGAGCCAAAAGGCGAAGCGGCAACGGCCGTAATACCATCCTCACCACCAGTGGCAATCATGGAGTGAGAAGGCAAGAAACGGCTCAGATGTTTGGCCACACCGATGGCACCCACACCAGGCCCACCACCACCATGAGGTATGGCAAAGGTCTTATGAAGATTAAGATGACAAACGTCAGCTCCGATATAACCAGGGTTAGAGAGACCCACAACCGCATTCATATTGGCCCCATCATAGTAAACCTGACCTCCGTGGGCATGAATCACATCCACCAATTCGCGAATACGACTCTCGAAAATGCCATGAGTCGAGGGGTAAGTTATCATACAGCAAGCCAAATTTTGTTCGTACTGAGCAGCCTTAGCCTTCCAATCCTCAAGGTCTATATTACCATTTTCATCACACTTAGTAACGACAACCTTCATGCCAGCCATGGTGGCCGAAGCTGGGTTAGTACCATGAGCCGAAGCTGGTATTAGAGCCACATTACGGTGCCCCTGACCACGCGAGATATGGTAGGCACGAATGACCATAAGGCCAGAATACTCGCCGTTGGCACCCGAATTAGGTTGGAAAGACATTCTATCGAAACCTGTAATAATAGACAAATCGTGATTAAGTTCCTCGATAAGCTCCATATAACCAGCTGCTTGGTCCAAAGGAGCGAATGGGTGAATATTGGTAAACTCAACGAGCGAAAGAGGCATCATAGAGGTGGCCGAATTGAGCTTCATAGTACACGACCCCAACGAAATCATGGAGTTGGCCAACGAAATATCGCGAAGCTCCAATTTTTTGATGTAGCGCATCAACTCAGTTTCTGAGTGGTATTTATTGAAGATGGTCTCGGTCAAGAAATCAGTGGTACGAGCCAAAGAGCTATCGAAATATGTCTTCTCCTCAATACTAGCAAGGACAATAGGCTCTCTTTGAACTACCTGAGCAAAGATGGCCACCACGCTATTGACCTCATCCACAGTGGAGAGCTCATCGAAGCTAACACGCACCAAGTTTTCATCAGCATAGCAAAAATTAAACCCAGCTGCCAGAGCCAAAGGCTGCACTTTTTCGATGTCAGCCTCAACCTCGATGGTGTCAAAAAACTCGCTAGAGCTAAGGGTGTACCCAAGCTTAACAAGTACAAGTGCAGCAGCGGCTGCACTTGAGTGGGCATTAAGGGCTATACGTTTGATACCCTCTGGACCATGATAGACAGCATACATACCAGCCATGGTGGCCAGCAAAGCCTGAGCAGTACAAATATTAGAGGTGGCGCGTTCGCGTTTGATATGCTGTTCACGAGTCTGGAGAGCCAAACGCAGGGCTGGGTGGCCCAAGCGGTCGACTGAGACCCCAATAATTCGACCAGGCATATTACGTTTGTAAGCATCCTTGGTGGCCAAATAGCCTGCCGATGGACCACCAAAGCCCATAGGGATACCAAAACGTTGGGTTGACCCAACAGCAATATCAGCACCCCAAGTAGCAGGAGCCTCGACCAAAGCTAAAGAGAGCAGGTCGACCACAGCCGTGAGCAACATATCCCTCTGATGGCACTGCTCAGTGAAAGAGCCATAGGAACAGAGCACACCGTTGGCCGCTGGATACTGGACAATGGCCCCGAACTCACGACCACTAAACTCATATTCGGCAAAACTATCAACCGCAAGCTCTATGCCCAAAGGTTCGCTGCGGGTGAGCAACAAGTCGAGGGTCTGAGGAAAAATATTTTCATCAACAAACAACACATTACGCCCCTGTTTAACAGCCTCGCGCGAACGCTGAGCATACATCATACTCATAGCTTCGGCCGCTGAGGTAGCCTCATCCAAAAGCGAACAATTAGAAATTTCCATGCCCGTAAGGCCCATGACCATGCTCTGGAAATTAAGCAAAGCCTCAAGTCGGCCTTGTGAAATCTCGGCTTGGTAAGGGGTGTAAGAGGTGTACCAAGCTGGATTCTCGAAAATATTACGAATAATGGCCGAGGGACTAGCAGTACCGTAATAGCCCATTCCGATAAGCGAACGCAGAGGTTTGTTCTTGGCCCCTATTTGGCGAATATGCTGAGCAAACTCCCACTCACTCATTGCTTTTGGCAAAGCCAAAGGCTCGCGCAGATGAATAGAAGGTGGAACTACCTGATTGATAAGTTCGTCAACGCTTTTTACGCCTATGACATCGAGCATCTGCCCGAGCGAGGCCTCATCAACACCGATGTGTCGGCTTGAAAATTTGTCCTGTGCCATTTTGTTTATAAAATAACTGTTTTTTAGAATTAGAAGTACAAAGGTAATAAAAAAAGAGGGCATTACGCCCTCTTTTTATTAATTTAAAACCTGTCTTACTAAAATATTAATATGTTAGCATTTCACCCTCGGCATTGGTCCACTGAGTTGAATTAGGAGCCAAGAACTGGAAACCAATAGGACTCCAATTATTAGGCCAACCATCCTTAATCATATTGTTGAAGACCAACTTAAAGGCATGTTTGCCTGAGGCCAAAGCCTTTTGAGACTTCATCCGGTTGTGACGACTAAGTTTTGGATTATCTATAACCTGAACCCCATCAATCCAGAGTTGGTCCATATCGGTGGTAAAGGTGTAAACTCCATCGGTGGGAAGAGTAACATACCCCTCAAAAATGGCCAAAGATGGTTTTTTCATATCCCATAGGTTTCCTTCATGGAATTTGGTTACCACAGTGTCGCCACCAAAAGTAAGGTTATCGTACTGAGCGGCATCGGTATGAAGACCAGCAGCCACACGTAAACGAACACCCTGACCTGCTGTTTGACCAGCGGAGAGCTTCACTACCCCATCATAGGTTTTAGGTTCCACACTTGGAGCCAGAGTCTCTTTGACAACTGGGATAGAACGGGCCTTAGATAGTTTATTGCTAGGCAACATGGTAGCAATCTTAACTACACTATTGGAAGCTGTAATTGCAACAACCTTATCATAAAGTTTGGAGCTGGCCGTAGGTTCACTTCCATTGGTGGTGTAGACCATTGGATAGTTACGAGTATTGCTAAAAACAAGCAGAGCTGAATCACCAGTAAAAACTACATTTTGAGTCAAAACACCCTCGGGCATAGGAATATGGTAGTTGATGTTATGGAAATCAAGACGGACATAGGCGTTATTGATACGTCGTTCAAAAGAGTCATAATCTTTTTTGGCAGCAGGCGACCAGGTAAGTTCGGCCAAAGCCAAAATACGAGGATAAATCATATACTCCATACCAGCCGCACTAAGCATATATTCAGTCCAAATATTAGACTGAGCACCAATAATAAACTTCTGTTTGTCAGCAGGCAAATCGGCAGGCACTGGCTCATAAGCATAAGTCTTAGATAGTGGGTCAAAGCCTCCGATGGTAGTGGGTTCAACCTCGGCCGCACCCTGGAACTGGTCAAGATACATACCACCTGGACCAGGAGTCATAATCACGTCATGGTCTTGTTGAGCAGCGGCCAAACCGCCTTGCTCTCCACGCCAACTCATCACTGTGGCCGAAGGGGCTAGACCTCCTTCAAGAATTTCGTCCCAACCAATCATCTTTTTACCTTTGGTGTTCAAGAATTTTTCAACACGCGTTACGGCGTAGCTCTGGAGCTGCTCCTCAACTGAGTGTTTGGCCCCTGTTTTGTCCATCTTGACCTTGAGTCCTAACTCTTTGGCTCGAGCCTGGCATAGAGGGCACTCAACCCAGCGATTTTTGGGGCACTCATCCGCTCCAATATGAAAATACTCAGATGGAAAGAGTTCAACAACCTCTGAAATAATATCTTCCAGCAAACCAAAAGTCTCCTCTTTACCCACACAGAAAACATCCTCTTCAACACCCCAAATAATGCGAGGAGTGAATGGGCCACCCTTGCAAGAGTACTCAGGATAGGCTGTCAGGGCTGCCAAGGCGTGGCCTGGAAGCTCAATTTCAGGAATAACGTCAATATAACGTTCGGCAGCATAGGCCACCACCTCTTTAATTTGTTCTTGGGTGTAGAAAAATGGACCGTAGGTGGAGCTGTCACCCTCGGTACGGACCGAACCAAGCTCTGTGAGTTTTGGGTATTTTTTAATCTCGATGCGCCAGCCTTGGTCATCAGTTAGGTGCCAGTGAAAACGATTGATTTTATACATAGCCAACACATCCAACTGTTTTTTAACATCCTCGACACTCATAAAGTGGCGAACCACGTCAAGCATCATACCACGGTAGGCAAAGCGAGGCTCATCTTTAACCTCGACCGAAGGAAGTGTCCAAGCTATATTCTTGACAGTCTCGGGGCTCTCAATTTCGGCAGGCAAAAGCTGCAAAAGTGTTTGCACACCATAAAAAGCACCCTGAGGGGTACGAGATTTGATGGTAACTCCCTTTGACGAGCTACTAAGTAGATAGCCCTCCATACCAACAGGAACACGAGTGTCTATCTCCAGTGAAATAACATTAGTCTTAGGTACCGAAGCTGAATCAGACATCTCGTAACAATGAATTTCATAACCCGTAGAGCCCTTAATCTTATCAGTCAAATAGGTCGCCACTCCAGTAAAATCCTTGGTAGAGGTTACAATAACAGTACCATCGGTAATGGTAAATAGAGTACTGTCGGTTACAGTTAACTCAGCAGGGACGGGAATCACATTGATGCCCTCATTGTAGACTTTGTTCTCGGCTTCACCCGAGCAGCCCATAACTACTGCTGCCACTAAGGCAGTAAATAGGATTTGTTTCATTGATTATTATTTAGGTTTAAAATAGGTTTAAAAATTACTTTTAAAATCTGTAATGGTTATCCCCCCATGCCAGGGACCAGCCACGCACAATCTGCGCAACCTTACCAGGCAAACAGAGGGTACTTGCCCATCAACTCATTGACCTGACTGCGAACCGAAGCTATAACAGTTTGGTCATCAGGTGCCGAAAGCACACGGTCAATCATGTCAACAATAATGGCCATCTGAGCCTCCTTCAAACCGCGAGTGGTAATGGCTGGAGTACCCACACGAATACCAGAGGTCTGAAAAGGTGAACGACTGTCGAAAGGGACCATATTTTTATTGGTCGTTATGTCGGCTGCCACAAGCGCATTCTCGGCTTTTTTACCAGTAAGCTCAGGGAACTTACTACGTAAATCAATCAACATCAAATGGTTGTCGGTACCACCAGAGGCCAGCGTATACCCCTTGTCCATAAAGGCCTTAGCCATGGCCTGAGCATTGGCAATAACCTGCTTTTGATACTCCTTGTACGATGGGTCAAGAGCCTCGCCAAAAGCAACGGCCTTGGCAGCAATAACGTGCTCCAATGGGCCACCCTGAACGCCAGGGAAGACAGAAGAGTTGAGCATGGCACTTATCATCTTGGTCTCGCCCTTGGGGGTCTTCACTCCCCATGGATTAGGGAAGTCCTTACCCACAAGGATAATACCACCTCGAGGGCCACGTAAAGTTTTGTGAGTGGTAGAGGTGACAATATGGGCATACTCCACAGGATTATTGAGTAAACCAGCTGCTATAAGGCCTGCCGTGTGGGCCATATCGACCCAGAGAATGGCTCCAACCTTGTCGGCAATGGCACGCATACGTTTAAAATCCCATTCGCGAGGATAGGCCGAAGCACCACCTATTATCATCTTCGGCTTGCACTCCAGAGCCAAAGCCTCCATCTTGTCGTAATCAATCAAACCTGTAGTCTGGTCGACCTGGTAACCAACGGGATTGTAAAGCAGACCAGAAAAGTTAACCGGAGAGCCATGAGTAAGGTGACCACCATGGGCCAAATCAAGACCAAGAAAGGTGTCGCCAGGCTTCATGACAGTGAAAAAAACCGACATATTGGCCTGAGCACCCGAGTGTGGTTGCACATTGGCATACTCGGCACCATAAATCTGGCAGATGCGGTCGATGGCTGTCTGCTCAACTTTGTCCACCACCTGGCAACCACCATAATAACGAGCTGCGGGATAACCCTCGGCATATTTGTTGGTCAGACATGACCCCTGAGCCTCCATAACTTGTGGGCTAACATAATTTTCGGAAGCAATAAGTTCAATTCCGTGTGTCTGGCGAGCATTTTCCTGTTCGATTAATTCAAAAATAGTAGTATCACGTTTCATAGTTTTACGATTGATTAAATAATTTGGTATCAAAGGTATGAATATTTTTTTATTTAGAATCTGTTTAAATCTCTTTTCTCAATATAGAAAGAAATTCAAATAGCCTTTTACATTACAACCAGCCTAGCAAATTTTTCGAGCAGGGTCTTCTCACCCACCGTTTCAAAGAGCACCGTCACACGAATATCTTTGGCCACACGCTCCAGGGCGGTAACCCTACCTCGGCCAAAACGGATGTGACGTACCACGGCACCTACTTTCAATTCCCCCGAACTTTCTACTGTTTCGGATGGTGTTTGTTCTGTTGGCACCTCAAGTGCTGTTTTTTGTAACATTGTTTTTGGTTGTTGACTGAATTTAGGACTATTATTGGTGGAGCTAAATCGAGGTTGCGGAGACTCAGACTCCTCAACATCAAGATATTCCTTGTCAATCTCTTTAATAAAGCGGCTGGGGGCACAATCTACATATTCGCCCCAGCGAAAACGACTTGTGGCATAAGATAGAGTCACACGACGCTCACCACGGGTCAGAGCTACATAGAATAGGCGACGTTCCTCCTCTATCTCTTGGTCGTCACCTTGACGCAAGGAGGGGAAAAGATTCTCTTCCAGGCCCACGATGTAGGTATAACGGAACTCCAAACCCTTACTGGAGTGGACTGTGAGCATGGTTACAGCATCCAACTCCTCTTTGCTCTGGGGGTCTATCTCGGTCATGAGCGAGACCTCGGAAAGCCAGTCGGTGATACTCACTCCTTGAGGTTCTTCACGCTCGGTGGTTACAAAAGTTTTGATGGAGTTGAGCAACTCCTCGACATTTTCGCCACGAGCTATATCCTCAATGAGGCGGCTATTCTTGAAGTGTTGAATGATGCCCGAACGGTTAGATAGCTCCATGGCAAATTCGTAAGCATCGGTTTGATTAATACGCTCACCAATGGTCGAAAAAATATCAACAAAACTCTGTAAAGCCTTAACAGCCACACCACGGATACCCATATCGGCGGGCGCAGTGGTACGGATAATATCGAACATAGAGCAGCCACGTTCAGAGGCGCTCATGGCGATTTTGGCCAACGAGGTCTCGCCAATGCCACGAGCTGGAAAGTTGATGATACGTCTGAGAGCTTCATCGTCGCGTCCATTGACCGCCAAACGGAGATAGGCCAACATATCCTTAACTTCGGCACGCTGATAGAAGGATTGACCACCGTAAATTTTATAGGCTATGGCCTTACTACGCAGAGCCTCCTCCAAAGCACGCGACTGGGCATTGGTACGATAAAGAATAGCAAAGTGTTGGGGTTGGGCATCCTCCAGACGCATGGTACGCCCGATGTCACCTGCAATACGCGCAGCCTCTTCACGGTCACTTCCGTGGCACAAAACTCGGATGGGGTCTCCTTGGCCCATCTCCGAAAAAAGTTTCTTGGGCAGGCGGTGCTCGTTATGGTCAATGAGCGAATTGGCTGCATTGACAATGGTGCTGGTGGAACGGTAATTCTGCTCCAATTTGACAATCTGAGCCGAGGGATAGTCGGTCTGGAACTTCAAAATATTTTCAATCCTCGCCCCACGGAACGAATAGATACTCTGTGAGTCGTCACCAACCACACATATATTACCATGAGAGGAGGCCAACCGTTTGAGAATAAGGTATTGTGAGAAGTTAGTATCTTGATACTCGTCAACTAAAATATATTTAAAACGTTCGGAATACTGAGTGGCTAATTCGAGGTGATCGCGTAACAAAATATTCATATACAACAATATATCATCAAAATCCATAGCCCCATTGGCACGACACCGTTTCATATACTTGTCGTAAATCTGGTAAATTTGTGGGCAGCGCATCTCGCGGTCTTCATCCAAGAGGTGATTACGTGTGGCATAAATTTCAGGTAGCAACAAGTTGTTCTTGGCCAAGGATATACGCGAGCTGACTAAGTTTGGCTTATATTTGTCATCAGGAAGTTCCATTTCCTTGATAATAAGCTTTATCACATTGACCGAATCGCTTTTGTCATATATGGTAAAGTCAGATGGGAAACCCAACAGAGAGGCATTATCGCCCAAAAAACGGCGAAAAACACCGTGGAAAGTGCCCATGGTAAGCCCACGAAGCATCTCGGGCGGTATACTCTGACAGATACGCGTACGCATCTCTTTGGCTGCTTTGTTGGTGAAGGTCAGCGAAAGAATATTCCATGGTTTAACCCCACTATCCAACATATGGGCAATACGAGCCGTAAGAGTACGGGTCTTGCCACTTCCAGCACCTGCTATAATAAGAGTGGCCCCCTCAAAATTGTCAACAGCCTTACGCTGCGGGGCATTGAGCCCCTCAAATATATCTACCATGTAATTCTATTTTCACCTAAGTATTCATTGGCCCGCTCAAAATGATTGTCACACCCTGCACTACAAGCGAAACCTCGATAGACCGAGAGCGGAGATGGATGAGCACCAAATTATTATTTCTATCAACTTTTTTTGCCTTTGCCTGAGCATAAGCTCCCCAAAGCATATAGACCACCCCTTGGCGACGCTGATTTAGAACCTCGATGACCGCATCGGTAAATGGCTCCCAACCATGACCCTGATGCGAATTGGCACGCCCCTGCTCAACCGTCAAAACAGCATTAAGCAACAACACCCCTTGGGCGGCCCAAAGGTGCAAATTACCATCTCCACCAGCCTTCTTAACAATATTACGCAGCGATGGGGGCACCTTGACACCAGGCTCCACAGCAAATGCCAAACCACACGCCTGAGATGGCTCGTGGTAGGGGTCCTGCCCCAAAATCACAACCCGCACCTGCTCAAAGGGGCAGAGGTCGAAAGCTCGAAAAATATTTTCGCGTGAAGGATAACACGTCGTGGTGGCATACTGATGTTCAAGAAAAGCCGAAAGGTCAGCAAAATAAGGTTTTGCAAACTCATTTTGCAAAACCTCGCGCCAGCTACCTTTTAACTCGGGGAAAAACATATTCTACAAAGTTACGCTTTTTAAAACGTTTTTTCATAATTAAATTTGTAGCTTTGCATAAAAGATTTTTTAAATGATACTAAAAACCATACTTAAAACGCTACTCTCCATTGTATTAGTGGTGGTGGCCTTAGTTCTATTTTTACAAAGTATAACTAAAATTTATAGCTTTAGTGAATCGGGCAAACCTTTTGCTGGAGATTCAATCTACTTCCCATACCAAGGGGTGGATTGGAATCAGCCGTTGATGAAGGCTAACTTTCATGCCCACACCAAGGTAGATGTCAACGGAGACTACACAGCCGAACAATTTCGTGCAGCCTATGACTCCTCAGCCTACGATATTATCGGCATTGCCGAACACCAAATAATAAACCCTCTGGGCGATATACCATCATACGAACATGGGTGGGGATTCAATAACTTTCATATCCTAATGTTAGGTTCCACCAAAGTGGATTGGCTAGACAATCCACTGATGATGATGCCTAGTCACCAAATGCAATATAGTATAGAGCGGTTACGCCACAAGACCACCCTACTCTCGCTAAACCACCCCGAAAGGTGGCGACACTTTGCTTGGAAAAACATAGCCCACTTACGTGGCTTCGACCTCGTGGAGATGAACCCCAGCCTTGACCCTCGACCTTGGGATTTATTATTGTCCAATGGTTACTACGCCCCCATAATTGCCAGCGATGACTCGCACAGTATCACCAACCGTCTGTCATGGTTTCAAAGGTGTTACACCATGGTGGCCACCGAGGCAGACCAATTAATCAACGCCCTACAAAAAGGAAAATCATATGGCGTAATTGTACCCGTAGAGATTAATCTAAAGGGGTGTCACAAAGAGTTCCCAGTGGTAAAAAGTGTGGACTTTAGGAACGACACCCTAACAGTACGTCTATCGGAATTAGCTGATTCGATAATATTTATCGGCCAAAACGGGATGACCAAGCTTATTGCGATGGACACCGATAGCGCATCATATCACTTTGAGTCCAAGGACACCTACATCCGCGCTGAGGGGCATCTACGCGGGGGGATAATAATCCGTCTGAATCCGCTCTTTCGTGGAGAGTGGAGCCCTGAAGGGTGGAGCTCGAACGAAGCCATAGCACCAGTCAATTATTGGTTAACAACGCTCAACGCCATTGCATGGTTGCTAGGAGGAGTAGTGGTACTACTGCTGCTGATTCCTCTATGGAAAAAACGCAATAAGAAGAGACGTTTCCGCAGGTAGAACAAAAACCTGCATATTTGTCACATTCTACATAGGTCAACACTTTAGAGTCGACCTATGTTAGAAATTATTCCAATTGTACATCCTCCCAAAGTTACATATCCTTGTGAGATGTGTATGTGTCGGGATGTGTTGTTTTGCAAGCTTCCAACCATTTGTGTAGCGTTCTGTATAAACCACACGCACCAAGGGGCAGAGCAAAGTCCACAATTAATTCTTTTAAG